>NZ_JANIDX010000002.1:0-293840 GCF_026385485.1 Bombella pollinis | reverse complement strand
AGTATTTAAAAGGGTTGTCTGCCTTGATACGTTAGTCAGTTGACTTTCTTTATAAGTTTTTATCAAATGAATGTACTTATAAGTAGACTATAATTATTTTTGATATATTATCGAGTATCTTACGAATTGACTTACTATACATTTTTAATGATTATTGGAATAGTAATTTTAATCAGATTATAGTTAACGTGTTAGGAGCGGATAAAATATCTCTTTGTGAAAGAGATACCTACTTCATTGTAAAAATCGACTAACTTAACCAATGCAATGACTGTGTTGATCCTGTGACAGAATGGTGTCAAGGCAAGGAAGATTCTTGGTGAATATATTTCCACGGTGAAAGGAAGTTTTGGGGAGTTAAGATTTAGATAATGAAAGAGATGTTTTTGTGTTGTAAAAAATGAAGATAGATTTTATTATTCTTTAGTTAATTATTTTTAAATTGATATTAATTTGGGTGTTTATTTTGTAGAATATTCATATTTGTTTGGAGAAAATCCAATATTAAAAAATTAAATGTATCTATACATAATAATATAAATTATAGACTTCAAAATATTTATATTAATCTATATTGGAATGAAATGAAAAATGAGATTTTTTTGATTTTATGTTCTTTCAGTTTTGATTTTAATCCTTTAGTAAGTCATTATGTCACTCATATGTAAGCGAGTGCAAATTCGTAGTTTCGCGGGGAGAGGGTAATGAATATCAAACGAGGAATGTTCCTAGCGTTTTGTGTCGCAACAGGGGCGATAGCGTCTTCTGCTTCTTCTTGGGCGGCTGATGGGACACAGGCGACGCCGGTTGTTATTTCTGGCTCAGCGGCAGCATGGACGTATCGTTGTGTGTTTCCTGCGGATAATCTTTCACAAGGTCCTCAAGTATGTTTAGCCCAGCAGGCCTTAACAGTGCAGGGTGATAAGGGAAAAACCGAGGCATTGGGTGCGGTTATTTTAGCGCGCGCAACGGAGAATGTTACCACAACGCCACTTACACGCCGTCCGTGGCGGTTGACGGCTATGGTGCCGCTTACTCTTTCTTTAAAGACGGATGTACGTGTTGTTTTGGACGACAATCCTCCTATCAAATTGTCGTGGCAATCTTGCGCTACGGCGGGCTGTATGGCTTCGCTTGATTTGTCGGCAGACCAGGTTACGCGGTTAAGGGTGGGGAAGACAGGCCACATCATAGCAGATAAAGTTGGAGGCGGTACGCTGACCATCAATTTTGCGCTTGATGGCTCTAATGCTGCTTTGCATCAACTAGATAGTTGGATTCAAAAGTCGCCTTTCCGTCAGTAAAATAACTCAAGGGAAGGTTCTTCTCTTATAGAGGTTTGGTTGCCCCTGTTCCGACATTTTGGACAGGGGCAATTTGATTCGGGCCCTTTCATTGTTGGTTAGAATCTGGGGGCTGCCAAGCTGATAAAGGCGATGGGAGCCTTAAAATAGGACTATATATAGTAGTAATTTTTCTCATTTATCACATGATATGGTGTCTCATTCATCTGATTCGCGCTCTTATAAAAAACTTTAATAACTCCCATAATTGGCTATTTTCTCACTTTTTTAGCCTGCCTCTGGGGAGAGTAAGGGGTAAAGTGTTATCTTCTTGTTGCAAGTGATAAGAGTTCTCATCTAACGTCACTCTTGAAGCAAGTCGCAAAGAGGGAGAGGCCCCATGACCGTCCAAATCGCAGAACAGCATGGTACTTATGCTATGCCCATGGCCACATTGGTGCGGGAGGAGCAAACAGCCTTATGGGCGTTGCGTTATTTATTAGGACCGCGGTGCTGGCGGCGTTCTAAGTCTTTAGCAGGGCTGGTAGGACAAGAGGCGGAGCGTTTGCAGGAGCGGTTTCAGTCCTTGTTCCTCCATGCTGTTTGCGCCACAGCCGCTTTGGAATATTCTGCAACGGAGTCTCATCTGCTTGACCTCCTTGCAGCGATGCAAAATGCACCGGAGGAGCAGGTTCTTCATACGTCATTAGGGGAGGCGTTGATGCATCTTGGTCAGGCTTTAGCGGCGTATGGATATTGGTTGCCTACGCGGGAGAGGGCGGAGGAAAGCATGATAAAAATGCCAATGCCAGCCCTGGCGCAAGATAATTATCCAGCGATGATGGAAGCCGCTGAATAATAAATATCCTCCTGAAATTGGATAAGATTGTTCATTCTGTCTTGAATCCAAATTGATGGCGGTGTTTCTATACGGGTTCTTTGTCACAAACGGCTGGAGCCTAAAGTGGAAGTTCAGTCCATTATCTTCCCAGAAGGGATGTCTCTCCAATGTGGGGAGGTCATCGCTCCGCTGGAGGTGGCCTATCAGACTTATGGTACACTCTCGCCAAAGCGGGATAATGCGATTGTCATTTGCCATGCTTTTACGGGAGACCAGTTTGTCGCCAGCCCGCACCCTGTTACGGGGAAGCCGGGCTGGTGGTCGCGTATGGTTGGCCCCGGCTTGCCGATTGATACAGAGCGTTTTTTTGTCATCTGTGCCAATGTCTTAGGGGGCTGCATGGGGACGACCGGCCCCACGACTATGCGGGCGGGGACGGGTAAGCCATGGGGGAAGGATTTTCCTCCCATCACAATGCACGACATTGTGGCGGCTCAGGTGAAGGTGATTGATCACTTCGGCATTGAGCAATTATTTGCCGTTATTGGAGGATCGATGGGGGGGATGCAAACCCTCACATGGGCTACAGATTACGCTGAGCGTGTTTTTGCAGCTATGCCGATTGCGACCTCTCCCTTCCAATCGGCGCAGAATATTGCGTTTAATGAGGTCAGTCGACAGGCGATTTATAGTGACCCTGATTGGCATGGGGGGGATTATCAAGCCCATGATGTTATCCCAGCGCGCGGTTTGGCTGTAGCGCGTATGGTGGGGCATATTACTTATCTCTCAGAAGAAGCTCTAACGCGGAAGTTTGGGAGGGAGATACGGCCGGGAACGATGCCCGCCCCCAATTCGCCTTTAGCAGCGTTACCTTTTGGGGGGATGTTTCAGGTCGAAAGTTATCTGCAATATCAAGGCTCTAATTTCACACGGCGGTTTGATGCACATTCTTATCTAACAATTTCTCGTGCGATGGACTTCTTCGATCTCGGCAGCGAGCATGGGGGTAATCTAGCGGCAGCTTTTCAGCAGGTGCGGACGCGTTTTTGTGTTGTGTCCTTCAGCTCGGATTGGCTGTTTCCCACGGCACAATCAAGAATGCTGACGCGGGCGATTAATCAGGCAGGGGGACATGTCTCTTTTGTGGAGATTGAGAGCGACCGTGGCCATGATGCCTTTCTGTTAGAAGAGCCGGATTTTGATCGCACAGTGCGCGGTTTTTTAAACGGCGCGGCGCGTCATGCGGGCTTACCAGCGGGGAGGGATGATCATGCGGTTTGATCAAGAATTGATTGCGACTATGGTCGCACCGCAGAGTCGGGTGCTGGATATTGGGAGCGGGGATGGCAGTTTGATTGATTATCTCTCCCGCCAAAAAGGCTGTGACGCCCAAGGCTTGGAGCTGGATATGAAGGCCGTGACCCAATCTGTTGCGCATGGTTTGCCCGTTATGCACGGGGATGCTGATGAAGTTTTGGCGGATTATCCAGAAGATACATTTGACTATGTTGTCCTACAGCGCACCCTCCAAGCGGTGGAGCGTCCGCGTGAGGTTTTGCACCATATGTTGCGGATTGGGCGAGCGGCTTTGGTTTCCTTCCCCAATTTTGGGCATTGGCGTTTACGCTGGCATTTAATGCGTACAGGGCGTATGCCTATGACATCGGTTTGGCCAACCCCATGGTATGAGACATCTAACATTCATCCTTGTACGATTTATGACTTCTTCGCTTTATGTGCTGAGGACGGTTATGTGGTGCGGAATTGGATGGTTGTGAATGGGGATAAGCGGTCGCGCTTGGCCGAGCAATCGCCCCATTTGGCGAATATGTTCGGAGAGCAAGCGTTGTTTTTACTGCAAAAACAGGCGCGATAAGGATTGATAGAGCGGGATGTGATTTTTCTCTTGTTATAAGACAAAAACAGTCCTATTTAGAAAGAGACGAGATAAGCCTTCTTTAAAGAAGTGTTTTAGGCGTTCGTTTTATGTGGTGTTGCCAGATGGATGCTGGAATAACGCCGGTTTTTTGAGGAAACATCATGAGCAGTTTTCGCGCGCTCGGTTTGGCGGCCCCCATTTTGCAAGCCTTGGATGAGGAGGGCTATAAGACGCCAACGCCAATCCAAGCAGGGGCGATCCCTCATCTGTTAAAGGGGAAGGACCTTTTGGGTCTTGCGCAGACGGGGACGGGCAAAACGGCAGCATTTGCTTTGCCGATTTTGCATTATTTATTGGAGACGCCTCGCAAAGCGACCCCGCGCGGGGCGCGTGTGTTGGTGCTGGCCCCCACGCGGGAGCTAGTGGCGCAGATAGGTGATAATTTTGCGGCCTATGCGCGGCATATGAAGTTCTCTTACGCTGTGATTTTTGGTGGTGTTGGGCAGAATCGTCAGGTCGAAGCGATGAAACGCGGCGTAGATGTCCTCATCGCTGCCCCGGGGCGTTTGTTGGACCTTGTAGGGCAAGGCCATATCGACCTCTCCACACCGGAGATTGTCGTGCTGGATGAAGCAGACCGTATGTTGGATATGGGCTTTGTGCATGATATTCGTAAGATTGTAGCGCGCTTGCCAGAAAAACGACAGACGCTCCTTTTCTCCGCGACTATGCCAGCCTCTATTCGTGACTTAGCGCATTCTTTGCTGCATGAGCCCGAGACGGTGCAAGTCACGCCGGAATCCAGCACGGTGGATCGTATTCGTCAGGCGGTTCTATTTGTCGATTCAGCTCAAAAGAAAGAAGCTTTGATGATGTTGGTCAATAATGACCGTGTCGTGCGGGCTGTTGTCTTTACGCTGATGAAGCATGAAGCCAATAAAGTGGCAGAATATCTCAGTAAGCATGGGATTCCCGCAGCGGCGATTCATGGCAATAAGTCCCAAGGGGCACGTGAGCGTGCCATGCAAGGCTTTCGGGATGGGAGTGTCCGCGTGTTAGTCGCCACAGATATTGCCGCGCGCGGTATTGATGTGGATGAGGTTTCTCACGTCTTTAATTACGATTTGCCGAATGTGCCAGAGGCTTACGTCCATCGCATTGGCCGTACAGCGCGTGCCGGTCGTGAGGGTTGGGCTGTATCCCTTTGTGAGGCAGAGCAGCGTGCATGGTTAAAAGAGATTGAGAAGCGCATCAGCAAGGCTGTGCCTGTGATTACGGACCATCCTTACCATTCTGATGACGCGCAGAACTCCACATTGCCGCCGCCTGTTTTAGGGGGAGGCCGTGGGCGCGGTGGTCGTGGCCGTGGTGGCCCATCCGGTGGGGGCCGTGGTCGCAGCCCACGGGCGGCGTCTACCCGTCCATCCTCCTCTGGTCGTGGTGGGGCAGGGCGTTCACGCGGGCGGCGGTCGTCCTAAAAAGCTTTGTGGTTATGTGTGTTATGCGTGGCAGCCCCGTTTTATGCGGGGCTGTTTTGCTATGGGGGTGCACCCTACGTTAGGGGGAGGTCATAGGGGTAAAGCTAAGGAGCATCAGATTATGCCAGCACAAGAGACGCATAAACCCGCAGAGCTTATCTGGGGCCATGGGCCGAAAAAATTAGAGGTCTTTTTAGAGCCAACATGCCCCTTTTGTGTGCGGGCCTCACGTAAGTTAATGCCCCTCTTAGCCCATGTAGGGGAGGAGGCTATGACACTGCATATTTATCTCCATTCCCAACCGTGGCATCTCTTCTCTGGCGTGGTGACGCGCTGCATTTTGGCTGCGGCTGCATTGCCAGAGGGGCGCGATAAAGCGTGGCAAACGTTGCGGAGTGTGGGGGATCATCGTGAGGAGTTCGAGTTCGCTCATCATTATGAGGGCGCGAATATGCACACCACGCCGGAAGAATTGTTAGAGCGGCTAGAGGTCTATACGCGGCTTAATCTTGCGGTGCCGTTCCGTCTAGCAAGCGTGACGGAGGCTATTAAAGCCCATACACGTTATGCACGGCACAATAAGATTCATGTCTCACCAAGTTTTATGCTGAATGGCACGTTGGATGAGCGTTTCCAAAGCGGGCAATCGGTGGAGGAATGGGCGGCTCTTTTGAAGTGAGCTAGCATGGTTACGGCGTCTTCATGGCGTTGTAACGCAGTTGCCACGAGATACGGTGTAGTGAGGCATATGGAAAAGATTTTTCATTTAAGGCGGTTTGTGATGAATTACACCGGTATTTTAGTGGTGATGGGGTGGCTGGGTGTTGCCGGTATGCCGGGTGTTGCTGGTGCATATGATGGTCAGTCCGTGCCTTTGGGGCATGTACAGCAGATCAGCGTTATACGGGGGCCCGGTGGTAGTTATGCTGGGAATATCGAGAAGGATGGAACCATAAGGGGAGAAGGTGGCAGCTATCTTGGAAGCATAGAGCGGGATGGGACTGATGGGGATGCCCCACTGTCTGACGCAGACCGGAAGGCAGGTGCTTTGATTCTGCTTCATCGCCTGCCTCACTGACCTTTATGCTGATTCATAGTGCGTGGCAGCCTTCTTCAAGATGTGAGGGAGGCTGTTTTTTTATGTGCTAGGATAAAACTTAGGAAAATTGAATCTCATTGCTTTGGCGAATGCGCGCCAGATGCGGGAAGAGCCGTTGGAAAGCAAAATGATGCATCTCCTCATCCAGCCCCGCGGTGAGGTCCTCTAGGATAATGACGTGATAGCCGTGTTCATGCGCGGCGCGGGCAGTGGATTCCACGCCCATATTGGTAGCGATTCCGCCCAGTACGATAGTGTTTATCCCTCGCCGGCGTAGTTGGAGGTCTAAATCGGTTCCATAAAACGCGCCCCATTGATGTTTTGTAACGCGGAGGTCTCCCTCCCGTGCCAAATCGGGGACGAGTTCCGCCCAATGAGCGGGTAGAGATGTATTGGGGTCATGCAAAGGCTTATCGACAGGGGCGGATAGAGCATCTTTTCCATCAGCAGCAAAGGCGACATTAACCAGCACAACCACTGCTCCAGCGTGGCGGAAACGCTCCGCGACTATCTTGCTCGCAGCTACGACTTCAGCCCCGCTGCGTGGTGCTGTGGGCAGGGAGACAATGCCTTCTTGGAGGTCGATGAGGATAAGGGCTGTGCGGTGAGGGTCAAGCGTATGTGGCATAGAGGGCTCCTAATTACGAAGGGTTAAGTGGTAATTCATGTTGAGGAGGCGCAGCAAGAGAAAGCTATGAAAAGAAGGGGCCATGAGCCTTATGGAGGATGAGATGCACTATATTGGTCTTCTGCTGGCGATAGGATGGTTGGGCGTGATAGGGATGCCGAGTTTCGCGCGGGCCCATACGATACGCTATGAGGGCAGTGCTGATCCCGAGGCACATTTGGAGGTAATGAGCAGCGTGCAAGATGGCATAGGCCATTACGCAGGGACGGTAGATTCACATAATGACGATTCTGGCTTATCTGAGAATGACCAGCGGGGGCATATCAGTCTTGCAAGGGCTGCGCTTGTGCCATGGCAGCATAGGCCCCACCGTGAAGGGGAGGCGATGAAGCGTCTTAAGTGAGAGGAAAGAAAGGTTAGGGATATGCCACATACATCATCACATGAGCATAAAGCCCCCCATGCTAGCAGTTCCCTGCATGAGCTCGCCCGCAAGGCAATTCATTCGCCAAAACTGCTTACAAAGGATGAAGTGTTGGAGCTTGCTCATCACGTTCTCAAAACTGGTGAGCATGCGACAGAGGCAGAGCGCGAGATTGCTAAAAAGGCTCAGCATAACCCAGAAGGGCTAGAGGCCGCACAGATCACCAAGCTTGGAGAGCGCGCCCAGTACGACCATCGCGGCTGATAACGCCCCGAATCCCCTTACAAAACGTAACGGCTCGTCTTCTATCATAGGGAGATGAGCCGTCTTTGTAAGGACGACCTTACATGGCTCGTGGCGGATGGGGTGGGATTCGAACCCACGGTACGCTTCCACGCACGCTGGTTTTCAAGACCAGTTCCTTAAACCACTCGGACACCCATCCAATCTGCGGCTGTTGATACTGTCTCACGCGAATAGCGTCAAGCGGTGTTCGCGGTATGGGGGTATAAAGGGTAAAGAAAAAGCCACCCCGTTATAGAGTGGCTTTTTCCGTATATCCCCGCGAGGGCGAGGAACGTTCTTCCATAGAACCGATGAAATATTCGACTATCGGTTCATCCCCGCAAAGGCGAGGAACTTAGGAACGGCTAAAAAGTGATTACATTTTTTGGATGGATATCGCGATTACTGCAGAAATATCGATCTGCTTCTCATCCGCGGGGTGGTTGATGAGAAGAGGGAGAACGGTAGTTAGTATGAAAAGACTGGTATGTAACCAGTTTTTTATGTTAGAGTGAGGTGCATCATACTTCATGATAATCTCCGTATCTGTTGCATGGAGGCATAGAACTGGTGAGGGGCGACTCACCAGTTCTTTTACCATGGAATAAAGATAGCTCCTTCCATGAAAGAGGTCAACGCATGAAATATCCTACTATCTTCATGAAACCCATCACTCTCCCTTCAGAGCCGCAAATTGCGCCTTCATTGTTGCATTGCCGCGTGTAAGTTTTTTGATGGTGACGTCCTGGGCTTTGTCATTGGCAAGGCGGAGGTTGTTGCCCGAACTCAGCAGGTTTTCTTTGATTTTCTGAAGGTGGGAGATGGATCTATCAATCTCCTCAATCGCTTTGTTAAATTGCTTATGGGCGAGGTCGTAATTGCGGGAGAAGCCGTTTTTAAATGTCTCCAGCTTCTCCTCAAAATTGGTGACATCAATGCTTTGCTGGCGTGTGAGTTCTAGCTCTCTCTTATAGGTTAGTGCATTGGTGGACGCATTGCGAAGGAGGGAGATAATGGGGAGGAAGAATTGCGGGCGGATGATGTACATCTTCGGGTAGCGATGTGAGACATCCACAATGCCTGTGTTATATAGCTCATTTTCTGGCTCTAGCAGGGAGACCAGCACGGCATATTCGCATTTCTTCTCCGTGCGGTCTTTGTCTAACTCTTTGAGGAAATCTTCATTCTTCTTTTTGGTGGCTGTGCTGTCATTTTCGTTCTTCATTTCAAACATGATGGAGAGGATTTCCGTTCCGCTTTCATCCATATCGCGGAAGATGTAATCGCCCTTACTGCCAGAGCGCGCGTCATTATCTTTCTCAAAATACGCGCGCGGGAAGGCCATAGCGCGGGAGCGGTTAAACTCCACCTCGCAATGCTGCTCCAACGTTTCCCCAACCATTTTGGTGGAGAGACGGGCCTTCATGTCCTTTAGCCGCTCGATGTGGTCGTCACGGTCCTTTAGCTGCAACTCGTAACGCTCTTTTAGTTGCGTGGTGGCGAGGCGGCTTTTGAGTTCAGCTTCACTTAAGGTGTTTTGTAGGGTGTCACGTTCCTTCTGAATCGCGTCCACCGCCTTCGTAATAGCAAGCTCTTGCTCTGTTTTGCTTGCTGATAGCTTGGCTTGGAGGGCATGGATTTCCCGCTCCTTAGCTTGCACAGCCTCTTGTAGCTGGGCCTTCTTTTCTGCTTCAGCGAGGCGGGCGGCGGCTTGCTGGTCGGCTTCATGTCGCTCAAGCTGGTTTTTAAGGGCTTGTATTTTCGCATCACGCTCATGAAGGGCCTGATTCATCTCACGCTCGGAGGCCAGCTTAGCGCGCTCGGCAACAAGACGTTCTTCCTGGGCGGCAGCTTCCAACTTTTCATGCAGGGCCTTGGAGAACTCCTTATCGCGCACTTGTTTAACAATGTCAGCATAGCCTGCATTATCAAGCGAGAACGTCTCATGGCAGTGCGGGCAAGTAATGTTATGTGCGGTCATGGAGCAGCTTTCAGAAGGGGGAGAGGGTTAGAGAACGCGTGTTAGAGCGGGATTAGGATAGCTTTTTGATATGGAGGTTAAAGCCATGCGCATGAGCCTCTTCCAAACCGGGACGAAGCTCCCGCGTTTTAGGGTCGTAATCCCCACTCGCTGCGGAGCGGAACGCAATAGGCGGCGTGGTTTCTAACGTGGCGAGACGCTCCCGGAAGCGGTCAACAACAGCTGGGAAGCCTTCGCCATAATCTTCTAGCCGGTCGGCGTTATAGACGAGGAAGGACGGCAAGGTAGCAAAGCCCGTATAAAAGAGCGTGCCATGGGTGAGCGGGAAGAGGAGGTCCTCAATAGGGCCGCAAATGCCGCGGGCGGCGTAGTCATGTTCTGTCCCGCCGATTGTCACGCTGAGCATGGCGCGTTTGCCCTTCATGCTTCCATCGCCGTAGCTTTTGCCTGTGCCATATGCAAAGCCAGCAGAAAAGACGCGCTCAATCCATCCCTTTAAAATAGCCGGAGCAGAAAACCACCAGAGGGGGAATTGGAAGATAACCGCATCAGCCCAGAGGAGCTTTTCTTGCTCCTCTTTAACATCTTCGGTCAGTTCTCCACTCTTATAAGCTTGGGCAGAGGAGGCTGCGACATTAAAAGGCTCGCCCGTTGTTTGATGGGGGAAGTCAGCACGATCAACCGTGGCTTTCCACTCCATGCGATAAAGGTCGGATAGACGTACTTCATGGCCGAGGGAGCCGAGTTCTCGTGCGGCAATATCAACCAAAGCCCCATTGAGGGATTGGCGTTCAGGATGGGCGAGGACGATGAGAATATTCATGCTGTAACCCTTTGTGAGTCCGATCATCATATAAAGAGGTCCACTTAGGCTACGCTTCTGCTGCAAGAGAGGCAACAGAAGGTAGGGCAGAGTGGGAAATGCTTGACGGAGGGCGGTAGAGGTCGTAAAGGCATAAAAAGTTTACGGACACGTCACTCCGCGAGGGTTCGCGCAGTGGCGCATTTGTCATGGAATTAAGGATAGATCGTGTTCGAGCAGCTCTCTGGCAGAATGTCGAAGGTCTTTGAGGGTCTCTCCCGTGGGGGGAAGCTTTCGGAGGGTGACGTCACCGAGGCCATGCGCGAGGTTCGCTTGGCCATGCTGGAGGCCGATGTCGCCCTGCCTGTGGTGCGCAGCTTTGTCAGCAAGGTAAAGGAGCGCGCTGTTGGTGGTGAGGTGCTGGATGGCGTTTCCCCCGGTCAGGCTGTGGCGAAGATTGTCAATGATGCGTTGATTGAGGCTCTGGGCGGGGCGGGGGCTGTTCCGCTTAACCTCTCTGCCCCGGCACCGATTCCGTATCTTTTGGTTGGTTTGCAGGGGGCGGGTAAAACCACGACCGCCGGTAAGCTGGCTTTGCGCCTTGCTAGCCGGGAGCGTAAAAAGGTGCTGCTGGCGAGCTTGGACGTGCAGCGTCCCGCCGCGCAGTTGCAGCTTCAGCAAATTGCTGAGCAAGTGAGGGGACGGACGGAGGGGTTAGTCACCTCATTGCCGATAGAGCAGGGGCAAGGGCCGGTTGATATTGCCCGCCGCGCGCTAGAGGCTGGCCGTCGTGAAGGCTTTGATGTCGTTATTTTAGATACCGCAGGGCGTCTGGCGATTGATGAAGCTTTGATGGATGAGGTCCGTCAGGTCCGTGACGTGGCAAAACCGGTGGAAACGCTGCTGGTTGTAGATGCCATGACCGGGCAAGATGCCGTTAATACCGCCCAATCCTTTAAGGAGCAGGTCGGGCTAACAGGCGTGATTATGAGCCGTATGGATGGTGATGCCCGTGGTGGTGCCGCCCTCTCCATGAAGGCCGTAACAGGGGAGCCCATCAAATTCACCGGCTCTGGTGAGAAGATGGACGCTCTGGAAGAGTTTCATCCTGAGCGTGTTGCAGGGCGTATCCTCGGTTTAGGCGATGTCGCCGGGCTGGTGGAAAAAGCGTCCGAGCAGCTTGATCAGGAAGAAGGTGAGCGTGTTGCCAAGCGGATGCTCGCCGGCAAGTTTGATCTGAATGATTACGTCTCACAGATCAATCAAATTAACCGCCTTGGGTCTATCTCTGGTATTCTTGGTATGTTGCCGGGGATGGGCAAGCTGAAGGATAAGCTCGCGGGGAAGGATTTGGATACCTCCATCTTCAACCGGCACAAGGCGATTATTTCCTCCATGACAGCGCAGGAGCGCAAAAACCCGGAGATTATCAAGGCGTCACGCAAGAAGCGTATCGCTCTTGGCTCTGGGACGAGCGTGCCAGAGGTTAACCGGCTATTAAAGCAATTTAGCGAGATGGCCACGATGATGAAGCGGCTTAGTAAAATGGGCGGCTTAGCAGGGTTGATGCGTGGCATGGGGGGTGCTGGTGGCCTAGGTGATATGCTCAAGGGGATGGGCGGTCCAGCTGGCCGACCACCTTTTGGCTAAGTGTCTGCTTGGCTGTGTGTTTTTTGTAATGTTTTGATAAGGCAGGAGTTATTATGAGCCTGAAGATTCGTCTATCCCGCGCAGGGGCGAAGAAGCGTCCGTACTATCACATTGTGGTGGCCGACAGCCGTAGCCCGCGTGATGGCCGTTTTGTAGAGAAGGTCGGGGCTTATAACCCGATGCTTCCTTCCGACCATGCCGAGCGTGTCCGTCTTAATGACGAGCGCATTAAGCATTGGCTGGAGAAGGGCGCGCAAGCGACCGACCGTGTGGCACGTTTCCTCGGTCATGCAGGGTTGGCTCCGAAGCCGACCTTCCATGAGCAGCCGAAGAAATCTGCACCGAAGAAGAAAGCCCAAGAGCGTGCTGCTGCCGCTGCTGAGGCCGCTAAGGCAGCCGAGGCCGAGTAAGGCCTAAGCGGGAGATTTCCTCTTGTCACAATCTTCGTCACATCAGGATGTTTTGGTGGCCACAATTGGCCGCCCGCATGGTGTAAGGGGCCTTGTGCGCCTGCATCCTGCCACAGAGCATCCCGAAACTGTGGAGGCACTTGGCCCTCTGCATGATGAGACAGGGGCTATGTGGCATATACGCTGGAAGGCACCGGGCATAGCGGCCATTCTAGGGCAGGATGGCCAGCCATTACCGGACCGTACAGCGGCAGAAAAGCTGGTGAATCGTAAGCTCTATGCAGCGCGTGAGGCATTGCCAGAGGCAGATGAGGATGAGTTCTATCATATTGATCTCATCGGTATGGAGGCCTCTCTAACCTCTGGGGAAGCAGTTGGGCGTGTTGTGAATGTCCATGATTATGGGGCAGGTACAAGCTTAGAGCTGGAAACAGGGCAGTTGATTCCTTTCACCATGGCGTGCGTGCCGGAGCTAGACATAAAGGCAAAACGCCTTGTGATCGTTCCGCCGGAGGCTGTGGAGGTAGAAGGGGATTTAGCTGGTGAGGTAGAAGTCCGCTCATGACATGGCAGGCTGATATCTTAACCCTTTTCCCGGAGATGTTCCCCGGCCCGCTAGGCTGTTCTTTAGCAGGCCGTGCGTTAGAGCGAGCTTTATGGGCGTGCCATACGCACGACCTTCGCCCCTTTGGGCGGGGGGTGCATAAAGCTTTGGATGACGCGCCTTTTGGCGGGGGAGCAGGGATGGTTATGCGGCCTGATGTGCTGGATGACGCCCTAACCAGTGTAAAGCAGGTAGGCGATAACCGCCCGGTGATTTATCCAACACCGCGTGGGCATCGCCTAGGGCAGAAGGATATTGCACGTTACGTTCAGGGGGATGGGGTTATCATTCTTTGTGGACGGTTCGAAGGGGTGGATGAGCGCGTGCTGGAGAAACATGCAGTCGAGCAAGTCTGCATGGGGGATTTTGTCCTTTCAGGGGGAGAAATCCCAGCGTTAGCCCTTTTGGATGGTTGTGTGAGGCTTCTGCCGGGTGTGATGGGGTCCGCATTAAGTGGGGAGGAAGAAAGCTTCTCTGCTGGATTGTTGGAATATCCCCAATATACACGGCCTGCATGTTGGGAGGGGCGCGAGGTTCCTCCGGTTCTGCTATCTGGCAATCATGGGGAGATCGCCCGTTGGCGTGATGAGAAATCCATTGCTGTAACGCGGACGCGCCGCCCAGACCTCTGGGCTGTGTATGAACGCTTTCAGTACGATTGAGTTTGTTTTTGCAGGAGTTTGAGTATGAACATCATTCAGCAATATGAGGCGCGCGAAATGGAGCGTCTCGCTGCTATCCGTAGCGTACCAGAGTTCGCCGCAGGGGATACAGTGCGCGTTGGTGTGCGCGTTGTGGAAGGCACACGCGAACGTGTTCAGGTGTTTGAGGGGGTCGTGATTGCCCGCTCTAACCGTGGCCTTGGCAGCAGCTTTACGGTGCGTAAAGTCTCCAATGGTGAGGGGGTGGAGCGTGTTTTTCCTCTTTTCTCCCCTGCGATTGCTGATATTACAGTAGTGCGCCGTGGTAAGGTGCGCCGTGCGAAGCTATATTATCTGCGCGGTCGCTCTGGTAAGTCCGCTCGTATTGCCGAGCGTCCACGCGATGTGAAGCAGGAGGGCTGATTCTTCAGCTCTCATTAAAGGAGATGAGAGAGAATGCAACATCCGGAAACCCCTAGAACTTTATACGATAAGATCTGGGATGATCATGTGGTGAAAACCCTTGATGACGGAACAAGCCTTCTCTACATCGACCGGCACCTCCTCCATGAGGTGACCAGCCCGCAGGCTTTTGAGAGTTTGCGGGCTGCGGGCCGCCCAGTACGGCGTCCTGATGCCACAATGGCTGTGGCAGACCATAATGTTCCAACCTCTGACCGCTCCCAACCGGTGGAAGACCCACAGAGCCGCCTTCAAATTGAAACATTGGAGGCGAATGTTAAAGAGTTTGGCGTTCCATATTTTCCTTTACGGTCCCGCCAGCAGGGCATTGTGCATGTGGTTGGGCCAGAGCAAGGCGTTTCCCTCCCCGGCATGACGATTGTGTGCGGGGATAGCCATACCTCCACCCATGGGGCTTTTGGCTCTTTGGCTTTTGGTATTGGTACGTCTGAAGTCGAGCATGTATTGGCAACCCAGACGCTGCTTCAGAAGCGTAGCAAGAATATGCGTGTGCGGGTTGAGGGTGATGTCGCACCGGGCGTGACGGCAAAGGACATCATGCTCAGCATCATTGGCCGTATCGGCACAGCTGGTGGGACAGGCCATGTGATTGAGTTTGCAGGCTCTGCCATCCGTAATCTGGATATGGCTGGGCGCATGACGCTGTGTAATATGTCTATCGAGGCCGGAGCGCGCGCGGGCATGGTCGCACCGGATGAAACGACCTTTGCGTATGTAAAGGGTCGTCCTTTTGCCCCGCAGGGTGAGGCTTTCGAGCAAGCCGTGGCTTATTGGAAGACGTTAGCCACCGATGATGGCGCGCATTTTGATGAAGAAGTGGTGTTGGATGCCGCGGCAATTACGCCGTCTGTCACATGGGGGACAAGCCCGGAAGATGTCCTGCCCATTACAGGCACCGTGCCCCGCCCTGAGGAGTTTGCCGACCCAGCCAAGGCCGAGCGTATCCGCCGCACGCTGGCCTATATGGGGCTAGAAGCAGGGCAGAAAATTGCCGGCACACCGGTGGATGTCGTCTTTATTGGCTCTTGTACGAATAGCCGTATTGAGGACCTTCGCGCCGCTGCGGCAGTCCTCAAGGGGCGTAAGGTGGCCGAGGGTGTGCGCGCGATGGTCGTGCCGGGCTCTGGCCTTGTGCGCTATGCTGCGGAGCAAGAAGGGCTGGACAAAATCTTCCGTGAAGCCGGGTTTGAATGGCGCGAAGCGGGCTGCTCTATGTGCTTGGGTATGAACCCCGATAAGCTCAGTGCGGGGCAGCGTTCTGCATCCACCTCCAACCGTAATTTTGAGGGACGGCAAGGCCCGGATGGGCGGACGCATCTTTGCTCTCCCACTATGGCCGCTGCGGCGGCTGTGACAGGGACGCTCTGTGATGCGCGTGATTTGTTAAAGCCTGAATTGGCAGAAGGAGCCGCTTAATCATGGAAAAGTTTACACGTTTAACCAGCGTTGCAGCGGCTCTCCCACAAGAGAATGTGGATACGGACCAAATCATCCCCGCTCGTTTTCTTAAAACCATTCATCGCACGGGGTTGGGTAAGCATCTTTTCGCCGGGCAACGTTATGATGCGCAGGGGAAGGAAAACCCGGATTTCGTGCTGAATAAACCAGCCTATCGTAAGGCTGGTATTCTCATCACGCTAGATAATCTGGGCTGTGGTTCTTCGCGCGAGCATGCCCCTTGGGCGTTGTTGGATTTCGGTATTCGTTGCGTTATCGCGCCTAGCTTTGCCGATATTTTCTATAATAACTGCTTTAAGAATGGCATTTTGCCCATTCGCCTGCCGCGTGAGCAATGCCTCGCTCTGATGGAGGATGCGAGCCATGGTGAAAATGCGCGCTTAACCGTTGATTTGGAAAAGCAAGAGATTCATCGCCCTGATGGTGAGGTCGTGACGTTTGAGATGGACCCGTTCCGCCGTCAGGTTCTTTTAGAAGGGCTGGATGATGTGGCTCAAACGCTGAAGACTCATGAGGAGGCCATCCGCGCTTTTGAGGCCCGGCCTTCACGCGCGTGGGTGCCTTCAACGAAGCAAGCTAGCCGCCCGCAAAGCGTCATTGGCGCAAAAGGAGAAACAGTATGAGTGCCTCACATAAAATCCTTTTGCTGCCCGGTGATGGCATCGGGCCAGAAATTATGGCTCAGGCGGTCAAGATTATTGATTGGTTGAAGGCCGAGCGCGGGCTTAATGTTGACTTGTCGGAGGACCTTGTCGGTGGGGCGTCTCTGGCTAAATATGATGTACCCATCCGCGATGAGGTGATTGCCAAAGCAAAAGTGGCCGATGCTGTTTTATTTGGCTCGGTAGGGGACCCAGCATGGAAAGATGTCCCCTTTGACCGCCGGCCAGAGGTAGCTATTCTGCGCTTGCGTAAGGATTTGAATCTTTACGCAAACTTACGTCCTGCCAAATTGTTCGACCCGTTATTATCGGCATCTGCGTTAAAGCCGGATGTGGTGCGTGGGTTGGATTTGATGATTGTGCGTGAGACGGTCGGCGGTGTGTATTTTGGCGAGCCGCGCGGTATTGAGACCCTCCCCGATGGCACAAAGCGCGGGATTAATACCGAAGTTTACACCACAGCCGAGATTGAGCGTGTGGCCCGTGTAGCGTTTGACCTCGCTCGTTTGCGGAGTGGTCGTGTTTGCTCGGTAGAGAAGGGCAATGTCATGGAGAGCGGTCTGCTCTGGCGTGAGGTTGTGACGGACCTACATAAACGTGAATATAGCGATGTCACGCTGACCCACATGTTAGCTGATAATTGTGCGATGCAGCTCGTGCGGGACCCACGGCAATTTGATGTGATGGTTACGGGGAATCTCTTTGGGGATTTATTATCTGACCTCGCCTCGATGTTGACGGGCTCTTTAGGCATGTTGCCTTCTGCCACATTAGGCACACCGGTCGGGAGTGATAAACGCGCGGCTTTATATGAGCCCATTCATGGGAGTGCACCCGATATTGCGGGCAAGGGCATTGCGAACCCGCTTGCGCAAATCCTCTCCTTAGCGATGTTACTGCGTTATTCGCTGGAGCGTGGTGAGGATGCTGCGTTGATTGAGCAAGCCGTGTCTGATGTTCTGGCCTCTGGGTTACGGACGGCAGATATTGCGGCGGCGGGCGATACCCCCGTGGGGACTGAGGAGATGGGTGCGGCTGTTCTCAAAGCATTGCGCGCCCGCGCTTAAGTGCAAGGGGCCTAAGAAGCCCCTGTTAAAGATGTAAAGAGGAGTGGATATGCCACTTGCTGCCACGCGGATGGGGCGTATTTTGCCTAGCCAGACCATCGCCATTACGCAAAAGGCGCGGGCTTTAAAAGCAGAGGGGCGGGATATTATTAGCCTCTCTGCCGGGGAGCCGGATTTTGATACGCCTGACTTCATCAAACAGGCAGCGATAGAGGCAATCCAGCGTGGCGAGACAAAATATACAGACGTAGCGGGAACACCGGCCTTACGCCAAGCTGTTGCTGCGCGGTTGAATGCTGATTTCGACCTTGATTACCGCGCGGAGGAGATTTGCATCTCTATAGGCGGTAAGCAGGTCATTTATAACGCCATGGTCGCGACATTGAATGAGGGGGATGAGGTCATCATCCCGGCCCCGGCGTGGGTCTCTTACCCTGATATTGTACAGCTGGCTGATGGTAAGCCGGTCATCGTACCCACGACGTCCGAGACGGGGTTCCGTCTAACAGCCGAGCAGTTACGGGCAGCCATTACACCGCGGACGCGTTGGCTGATGTTGAACTCCCCCTGTAATCCGACAGGCAGTGCGTATTCTCGTGAAGAGTTAAAGGCCCTAACAGATGTGCTGCTAGAGCATCCGCAGATTTGGGTTTTAACGGACGATATTTATGCCAAGCTGACCTATGATGGGCGGCAGGCTTATACCATCGTGCAGGTAGAGCCGCGCTTGCGGGAGCGTACCCTTACGATGAATGGTGTCAGTAAAGCCTATGCCATGACAGGCTGGCGTATTGGTTTTGCTGCCGCCCCCGTGCAGTTGATAAAGGAGCTGATAAAGCTGCAAGGCCAAAGTACGAGTAATGCCTGCTCTATCGCCCAAGCGGCGGCCTTGGCGGCTGTGTCTGCCCCGCAAGATTTCATTCAAGAGATGGTCTCTGTTTATCAAAAACGGCGGGACCTCGTGGTCGCAGCCCTTTCCCGCGTGCCGGGGCTTATATGCCCTAAGCCGGAAGGGGCTTTTTATGTGTTCGTCTCGGTGCAAAATCTGTTGGGTAAGCGCACAGCAAGTGGGCATGTGCTGAAGAATGATGAAGATTTCGTCACGGCCTTGTTGGATGAAACCGGGGTTGCTGCCGTGCATGGCACTGCGTTTTTGATGCCGGGTTATTTCCGTGTGTCATACGCGACAAGCACGGAGCTTTTGGAGGAAGCCTGCCGCCGCATTGCCCGTTTTTGTGAGGGGCTAGCCTAATGTTTAAACCAGCTGAGCGTTTAGCGACATTACCCACACCCGCAACCATTGCTATGGCCGCGCGTGCGCGTGAGCTTAAAGCGCAGGGTAAGCCGGTGATTTCCTTAGCCTTGGGCCAGCCGGATTTCCCATCGCCTAACGCCGCGTTGGAAGGTGCGGTGGCAGAAGTCCGCGCGGGGCATACTGGCTATCCGCCAATTCCCGGTCAGAAGCCGCTATTGGAGGCCATTGCGGCAAAGTTTAAGCGGGATAATGGGTTGGATGTATCGCTAGAGCAGTTGATGGTCTGTAATGGCGGCAAACAAGCTATTTTTAATGCGTTTATGGCCTCCTTAAATGAGGGGGATGAGGTTGTTGTTCCCGCTCCTTATTGGGTGAGTTATCCCCTTATTGCGCGGATGTTTGGTGGTGTGCCGGTGGAGGTCCCTTGCCGGGAGGAAGATGGCTTTCGCCCACAAGCAGAAGCGATTCGCTCAGCAATCACCCCACGCACGCGTTGGCTTGTGCTGAACTTCCCCAATAATCCGACCGGGGCTATTCTAGAGCGCGCTGATTTGGAGGCGATTGCTGCCGTGTTGCGCGATGCCCCGCATGTCATGGTGATGAGTGACGAGATTTACGAGCATCTCACCTTTGATGGTAAAGCGCATCTTTCTTTGCTCAATGTCGCGCCGGATTTGGCAGAGCGTGTCCTCATCATCAATGGGATGAGCAAAGCTTATGCGATGACTGGCTGGCGTGTCGGCTTCGCTTGTGGTCCTGTGCCGCTCATTAAGGCGATGATTAAAGTACAGGGCAATGCGACATCCGGCATTTGTACCTTGGCACAAGGCGGGGCCGCCGCGGCTTTGCGGGAAGATATGGCCGGGGTGCAGGCGATGCGGGCAACTTATGAGCGGCGACGTGGCGTTGTGGTCGGGGCTTTACAGCAGATTACCGGGCTTAGCTGCGCTATGCCGCAAGGGGCATTTTATGCTTATCCCGGCTTATCTACTTTGATGGGAATGTATTCAGCCGGGGGGCGTTTGTTAAAAGATGATGTCGCCTTTGCTGAGGCTCTGTTGGAGGAAGCGCACATCGCTACAGTTCCCGGCTCTGCCTTTGGTTATGGCCCACATTTACGGCTCTCCTTTGCGGCCGCCGATGCAGAGCTTGCCGAAGCCTGCGAGCGATTGAAGGATTTTGTGGCGGGGATAAAGGGCTAGGACGATAGTTGTTAGCAAAAGCGTAACAGCGCAACTGTGAAAATACTTCTTAAAAGTCGGCCTTTCTTGATAAGCCGTGATTTCCTGCTAGGGTGCGGGCACGTCATCAGGAGGATAGGTGTTTGCGGTGAGACGAAAACGGCCAATTTTTTATAAAGCCTCACGGAAAGAGGTATCAGTTGCTTCTACGCTTGGTCGTATGTTTGTGTTGTTGGGGCTGACATTCGGCTTCCTTCTGATCGTGCGGTTTTATCGCCCTGTATTTCCTCTTGTGCAGTATGTGGCTGGGACAAGATGGTGGCAGCAGCTTTATAGCTTATTCCATATCGAGACCGCTTTGGGGCGGGAGCAAATGTTGCTCCTTGGCATTGTGTTGGCGTGTTTTATATTGGCCCTGCTGATTCAGCTTATCGGGTTGTGGCTCTTACATAAACTCCGCAGGCGTTAGGGCTTCTTTTGCCCTAAAGCGGATGATGCCACGCACAACCATGAGAGGATGATCATACTGCCTCCAAGAGGGGCAAGCCGTGCGAGAAGGAGATACCCAAAGCCATGTAAGGCGACGGGGATGCTAAAAAAGGTGGTGCCGAGTGCGAGTCCTAAGCATCCTATAGTAAGGCGAAGCGGATGCAGGCGGGTGACGCCTAGGGTAAGAGCGCAAAGTGCAATACCGTGCCATAAGGCAATATCAGCGGCTTTTTGCACCATGCTACGCCCTTGTGGTGGGAAGAAGGCGGCATCAGGTAGATGCGTTGCAAGTGCCTGTGTTGCCACAGCAAGGCCAGCATAAAGAGCACCAAGTGCGAAAAGATAATGTAATATCTTACACATAGAGTGGGGAATCATCCTGTTATGTGGTGGCATATTGAGTATAACCTGATGTCATTCTAAGAGACGCCCATTGTTTCAGTTGTTTTGAGGGATGAGAAGGGGAAAATTGTATGAGACGTTATTCTATAACCTGTATCGCATTTTTAGCGATGGGGGGATGTATGTTCCCGCCGAATCCTCCAAGGGTTCCCCCCTTGCCAAAAGGCCCTACAGCATCGCCTAAGCTTGCTGCGGCAGATGTGGGTATAGTGCAGAGCATTGATTCTAAAGCCGTTTATATGAAGGCTATTGCAAGTTTAGCCGCAACCCATAGTGAGGATGCCCTTATTAAGGGTTTTGCAAGTCAGCTAGCGCAAGATTACGATAAAACGCATGTTGCCGCGCAGAAGATTGCAACGAACTTTAATCTTACTTTGGCGGATACATCCTCGCCGGTGGAGAAAGCCCGTTTGGCGACGTTGGGCAAGCTGTATGGGCGGCCTTTTGATAAGGCCTTCTTATACGATATTACCCATGCTTCCACGGCTAAAGAGCGAGCCACTTTAGTTGCTGTGCAGAAAAATGGGAGTATAGCCGATGTGAAAAGCCTTGCAACTGCAGTAGCAACTTTGTTGGAGCAGTGCCGTACTCAAGGTAATGGGTTATATCATCGTTAACTTGTTTTTGACTTTTTTGTGATGATGTGGCAGAGGCAAGTAGTAGCTCACAATAAAGGTTCGTTATTCTCTCTAAATGTGATGCATCATTCTTCTTCGAGGGGGGATTTTGTAGAGAGAGGGGTAGGGTAACGGGCCTAGCTGTATCACTTTATTGAAGATTGTTGAAATTATAGACAATGCAGGATGAATCATATCTGAGTGAACATTCTCTCCGTGAAGCGTTGGAGAGAATGGGGATGGGTAATAAAGGGAAGACAAGCCCGCAAGGCAGTGAGGGCACATCACGCCCGCAAGCTCATCAGGAGGGGCGTGGTCCCTCTAGGGCGCGGGTAGGGCAGCAGACCACAGCAAGGCGGCGGCGTTTTGCGGGGGATGATACCGTGGTCGTGGAGCATCAAACTCTTACGCGCCCCGGGCAGAAGCGGCATACAAACCGCGCGGCTATCACGACAGAAGCGGGGCAGGAGCAAGAGCGGCTCAAGCAGAGTTTACAGCGGGAAAGACGCCGCGCTCATGACGCAGAGGCAGAAATTGCGCTTTTGGGGGAACGTGTCCGTACGGCGACAACGCAAATAACGCATTTGCGTCTCCAAGTGGATGAAGGGAAGGCTGAACTCCGAAAACGTGATGAGGAGATTTTACGCCTTCGTTCGGAGCTGCATCAACTGAAGGAGCAACAACGCAAAAAATCTGCGGCGGTGGAGACGGTGAAAACAGCTCCATTGGAGACGGATGAATCTGGCCAAGAGCCAGTGCAATGGTGGAAGGATTAAGGGCCTATGCCGCGGCATGGGCAAGAACGGGTGGCGGCGCGCCCGTTAAAGATTGTCCATGTCGGGGATTTCTTTTTTAGTTTGAAGAAGAACGCCCCTAGCCAGTTTAGCGTGGGGGGAAAGCTCTCTCATGGGTTAATCCGCAACGGGCATCACGTTATTGATGTCTCCTACCGCGATATTGCGCGTGCGGGGGGATGGTTTGGCAGCCGCAAATTAGGGCGGCGATATTTATGGCGTGCGTTGAAGGCGTTTCTCGCTCTTAGTGCGCCGGACCTTCTTTTACTAGGTCATGGCTACATGATTCCCCCGGCTGTTATTGCGGAGATACGCCGCCAGCAGCCGGGTATGCTCATCGTTCAATGGAATATTGATGCATTATTTGTTCCCGATAATGCACGGGATTTTGCAGCGCGGCATCAGGTGGTGGATGCAAGCTTTATCTCCACAGCAGGCTCTGTTGTGCGAGAGTGTGTGGGAGAGGAAGGGCGCGTCTATTTTTTACCGAATCCGGTAGATGCCAGCATTGAGCGTGGCCGAGCGTTTGCGAATCAGTTTTTGAAGGCGGACCTTTTTTATTCTTGTGGCAATCCAGCGCGAGAGCGGCTCATTTGTGGTCAGAGCTGGGAGATGAATCGGTTTTGCCAGATGTTAGAGGGGACATTGCCGCCCACTATGCGCTATGCGTATGCTGGGGTACGCGGGCAACCTTATGTGAACGGGCCTTTTTACGCCGCATTGCTAGAGCAGAGCGCAATGGGTCTTAATATTAGCCGCCGCGCAGATTATTACCTCTATAGTTCTGACCGTCTTGCGCAGATGATTGGCAATGGCCAGCTTGTGGTTATGGAGCGGCAAACAGGGTATGACCGCCTCTTTTCTGACCAAGAAATGGGCTTTTTTAATACGCTGGAGGAGCTAAGTGAGATGCTGCGCTTCTTCCATCACCACCCCAAGGCGCGGCAAGCGGTCGCGCGGGCGGGGTGGCAGCGTTATCATCAGCTGTTTAATGAGCGTGCCGTGGCCAATTATTTGATTGGCCAGACACTCGGCACGCTTTTGGAGGATGAGCATAGGTGGCGGCATATAGCCGCCATATAGGGGACGGACCTTACTTACTGCACATGCTCTTGGAACTGCGCAGCCCGCAAATGTGTGCGGTTATATGTCAGCTCATCATGGTTTAATTGGAAGCCGATTTCCATAGAGTAGGGGCTAATTTGCGGGTTGTTCCCTGTTGGAATATCAATAAAGCGTAAGGGCGTGTTGGCCTGCATAACCGAGAGAGAGGGCGTTAATTTCACCGTCTCGGTGAAGATTTTTTTATCCACAATCTGTCCATCTTGCAGGATGGCTACAAAATACGGAATGGTCACAGTATCGCCCTTTGCCGCCGGGCCGCGCTCTAGCTGAAGGTTCAAGCTAAGACGAACACGGGTGAGGGGGCGTTTTTGTTCATCCTTAGGGCCTGTACGGCAATCACCTTGCACGGCCAGAATATGCGTTGAGGTCAGCCTGTGCGCGGCATCTAGCCCTTTACCATCATAGGTAATGAGGTCGGCTAAGGGGCTGGGTACATCAAACTTAGGGCAGGCGGGGGCGAAGGTGTGGGTTGTGTCTTCACCCTCACAGCCAGTGAGTAATGTTACGAGCATGAGGGTACTGAGTCCCCCCATCAGGTGGGAGAAAATGCGGGTAGGAGAGGAGAATACAGGCATCGGACTCAGAAAACTCCACAGAAAATTAGGTGCAGGACATTGCAGCAGACGGCAATACAGACGATATAGGGCCCCAAGGGGATGCTTTATGCGCTATGTCCTTGTATGAGGTATCGCCAAACCGTTCAATATTGTATCGTTTATCGCCTGCCTGGGGAAGATTATGTCAGAACAGACGACGCTTGTAACCTCCAACTCTGCTAACCCCGGAGCAGATTCGCCGGCCTCTCGGCCTAAATTAAAGATTCTACTCGCCGGCCCGCGTGGCTTTTGTGCGGGGGTGGACCGCGCCATTCGTGTGGTGGAGGAAGCCTTACGCCGCTATGGTGCTCCTGTTTATGTCCGCCATGAGATTGTTCATAACCGTACCGTTGTGGAGGGGCTGGAAGAAAAAGGGGCTATCTTTGTAGAGGAGCTTGATGAAGTTCCTGAAGATGGTCATGTGGTGTTTTCCGCCCATGGTGTGCCGAAATCCGTGCCAGCGGAGGCGCAGCGGCGTAACCTCTTATATTTGGATGCTACATGCCCGCTTGTCTCTAAAGTGCATCGGGAGGCAGAGCGTCATTTTGCCGGTGGTGGGCCGGAGCAGCGTCATATTTTGATGATTGGCCATGCAGGTCACCCCGAGGTTGTGGGGACGATGGGGCAGCTCCCTCCCGGAGCCGTTACCTTGATTAATGATGCGCGTGAGGCTGCTGAGGTTCAGCCAAAGGATGTGAATCGTCTCGCCTTCATTACCCAAACGACACTCTCAGTTGATGATACAGCGGAGATTGTTGATATTCTGCGTACGCGTTTTCCTAATATTGAGGGGCCACGGCGGGAAGATATTTGTTACGCCACGACGAATCGCCAAATGGCGGTTAAGGAGCTGGCTGCGGAATGTGATTTGGTGATTGTTATTGGCTCGCCCAACTCCTCCAATTCGCAGCGGCTACGCGAAGTGGCAGAACGCTCTCTTGCAAAGCGTGCCCTCTTGGTGCCGAAAGTCTCCGATATGGATTGGAGCGAATTGAATGGCGTTAAAACATTGGGGATGAGTGCCGGGGCTTCCGCACCGGAGAGCTTGGTGCAGGAGATGATAGAGGAGCTTTCCGCTCGCTATGATGTCACTATTGAGGAGCGCATTGTGAAGGAGGAGAATATCAATTTCCGCTTGCCACAGCCTCTGGCGGATGCGGTCTAAAGCCTTATGGCCGTTTATACGGAGTTAGATGAGGAGGTCTTACGGGACTTCCTCTCCCTTTACGCTATAGGGGACTTGCACTCCTTCGTTGGAATTGCGGAAGGTGTTGAAAATAGCAATTTTTTGCTCAAGACAACGCAGGGCCGCTTTATCCTAACCCTTTTTGAAAAACGCATGAACCCGCAAGAATTGCCGTGGTTCTTGGGGTTGATGGGTCATTTAGCGCAGCATGATATTGCGTGCCCTCAACCTGTCATGGCGCGGGATGGCCGCGTATTGCGGCAATTAGCGGGTAAGCCTGCTGTGATTGTCAGCTTCCTTGAGGGGCACGCACGGGAGGAGATTACACCAGCGGCGTGCGCGCAAGTGGGGCAGGCTTTGGCGCGTTTGCACAAGGCGGGGCAAAGTTATGAAGCGGAGCGTCCCAACGCTCTGGGGCCACAGGGATGGCAAAGCGTCTTCGCAAGTTGCACCGATGGCGGTGATGAGGCTGTAGCAGCCCTCATTACAGAAACAAAAGAGGCTCTCGCTGCGGCTATTAAGGCATGGCCAGAGGCGAATGATTTACCGCGTGGGCAGATTCATGCCGATTTATTCGTGGATAATGTCTTTTTTGAAGGAGAGACCTTATCCGGCATTATCGACTTCTACTTCGCCTGTACAGACTTTCTCGCTTATGACCTCGCTATTTGTGTAAATGCGTGGTGCTTTAAAGCCGAGCAAGATTATCAACCCGACCGAGCAGCGGCCCTTTTACAAGGTTACGAGCAGATTCGCTCCCTAAGTGATGCAGAGCGGGCGGCTTTGCCGGTCTTATGCCAAGGGGCGGCGTTACGGTTTTTGCTCACGCGTCTTTATGACTGGGTTCATACCCCAGCCGGGGCGTTAGTGACGCGTAAAGACCCATGGGCGTATCAACGGCGGTTGAATCATTTCCAAAAGGTGCCGCATGTCCCGTAATGCTGAGGCGAAAGATACCCCCACTATGGAGGTTGATATTTGGACCGATGGCGGGTGTAAACCTAATCCCGGCCCCGGGGGATGGGGCGTACTTTTGCGCTATCAAGGGCATGAGAAGGAAATGAAAGGCGGCGAAGCGGAGACGACCAATAATCGTATGGAGCTTACCGCTGCCGCTATGGCCTTGGAGGCCCTAAAGCGACCTTGTATCGTGAATCTTTATACCGATAGTGCTTATTTGCAGAATGGCATAATGCGTTGGCATACAGGGTGGGTACGCCGTAATTGGCGTAATGCATCAGGTGACCCGGTAGCGAATATGGATTTATGGCGGCGCATTTTAGACGTTGCAAAACGCCATAAAATAGAATGGCATTGGGTGAAGGCTCACGCAGGGCTAGAGGAAAATGAGCGCGTTGACCAATTAGCAACCGAGGGGCGGGAGGAGCTGGAGTAAGGGGCTTCCGCTATCTCCTTCAATAAGGAAGGTTTTGCATCTTTCTTGTGGAGAAGCGCATTATAGGGCTTTACCCATCGGTTAAGTTTCGCTAGATAGAGCCTCGCTGGTCCCGAATAGCTCAGTTGGTAGAGCAAGCGACTGTTAATCGCTGGGTCGTAGGTTCGAGTCCTACTTCGGGAGCCAGCCTTTTGGGCAAGTCCGACCTTTTAAGGTGCGGGCTTTTTTTGTGCTTAAAGCGAGGAAAGTTTTTTCATCATTGTGAAAAAAAGCCTTTACCCATCCGAGGAGTTTCGCTAGATAGAGCCTCGCTGGTCCCGAATAGCTCAGTTGGTAGAGCAAGCGACTGTTAATCGCTGGGTCGTAGGTTCGAGTCCTACTTCGGGAGCCAGCCTTTTTAGTAAGTCCGACCTTTTAAGGTGCGGGCTTTTTTTATAGCCCTTGCAAATAATCTGCCCTAACGGTTCTACCCTTTCTTACAATGCAGTATGAGGGGGGAAGTATGAGGACTAGCCATAAGGAAGGGCAGAGAACAACATGACAGGCGCAGCGCAGACACAAGGCTCTCAGAGCATTAAATATGCAACCGTGACATGGGATCAACTCCACCGTGATGCGCGTCTGCTTGCAACGGAGTTGATGCGTCAATATAGGCCCTTTCGTGGTCTTGTGGCTATCACACGGGGCGGTTTGATTCCTGCCGCAATTTTAGGGCGAGAGCTGGGATGCCGGTTGATCGAGACGGTCTCAGTAGTGAGCTATGAGGGGGAGGAAGGGACCCAGCAGGCACCCAAACTGCTCAAAGCGGCAGAGGCCGCAGGGGACGGTGAGGGGTTCCTCATTGTTGATGACCTTGTCGATTCCGGTGTGACAGCGCGTTATGTGCGGGAGATGCTGCCTAAGGCGGTGTTTGCGTGCCTTTATGCCAAACCCGATGGCCGACCTTATACAGACCATTATGTAACGGAAGTCGCACAAGATACATGGGTGTTGTTCCCGTGGGATATGGCCCCGCAATTTGTACCGCCCCTTAGCCGAGGGAGTGTTGTATAATTTGTAAAAAAACATCCTTTTTGGGCCGAAACCCTCTTGTCTAAAAGGGTAAGGCCCTTTAAGAAGTAGCTCACGTCGTCGGGGCGTGGCGCAGCCTGGTAGCGCGCCTGTTTTGGGTACAGGAGGCCCCCGGTTCGAGTCCGGGCGCCCCGACCACGTTTTATAGTAGGGCACAGCGCGCCCTTAGCTCAGCTGGATAGAGCAACAGCCTTCTAAGCTGTGGGTCGCTGGTTCGAATCCAGCAGGGCGCACCAGCTTATATTTTACCCTTTACAATAGATAGCCTTCTTAGCCTCTGTGAGTAGGACAGTTAATCCTCTCTCCGTAAAAGGGCACAACATGGAGCCGCGCACTCCCTTAGTGCTGTGGGCAGTGTTTTAAGGGAGTGATTCGGGGTTGAGGATGAGGGGGGTGTCTTGGCGCGTATAATGCGTTGGCCCAATTTTGGCGTAATGAGCCTCGTGAGAGAAAATATTATACTCAACACCACTTGTTAACGCATGGAAAAGCCGTGCATTGTGCGGTGTGCGATAGCTGTGGAGAATACGGGAATATATAATAGGCCCCGTGGTTAGGAACGTCCCTTGCAGGCCGACACCATGGATGAAAGGGTCATAAAGCTTAATATTACATAATGTTTGATGAATAATACGCCGCAATAGAGGGTGCCCTGCTGCGTAGATAAGGAAGAATTGTTGATATTCTCCCGCATATTTAACATGCTGAATCTCAGGATATTCCGTACTGACACGTGGCCAGAAAGATAATAAGGCTGTATCGTCAGGATGAATTATTGTATGCAGCGGGACAACGATTGTTGATTTAAGGTCCAAATACACGCCGCCAAGCTGATAGAGGCAAAGATAGCGGAAAAGATCGGCTCGTGCGGCTCCGTAGCGAGGGTTTATAGCGTTATAATATTGTAAAACATCGTGACCATAGTGCTCTGCTATAAACTCATGAATAGTACGGCCGCCTTGGTCGGACCAATAGCAGAAGTCATAATCTGGGTTGAGAAGAATCAGATTATCACGATTTTGCCGAAACGATTCGGGGAACTCAGCCTCTTTGCCTGTTTGGTGGATATATTTTGCAATTTGGGTGGCTGGCGTTACGGCTGATGGCGGGGCGGGAAGTATATTAGGGTCAATGATACGCACATAGCTATCGGCACTGAGCATATTGCTATGGTGAGCCATGGACATATCAGGATGGAGAACGAGGTTTCCTTTTTCAGGATGGGTAAAGACACATTGATTATTGCCCATATTTTTAAGCACATAGCCATGCTTTGCCATCTCTTGCTCAGAGGCAGGAGGGAGAGCGTTTTCATCGCTGTAAGCGCAAACATGCTGTTGTGTTAGCCTCTCGGTGGTGTAGGCAATATAAGTATTAAGGCGGCTAAGGAACATGATGCAGGCCCTTTCGCTTAGGGTTTGACCGAGCGGCAGGAGAGGGTGAAGTGACTGATGGCGTTATCTTCATCATTTGTTAAAGAGATTGTGCGCATCTCACCCTCTTGAATGCTGGATAAAGCAGAGAGGCTAGAGAGATTGTTATAAATATTGATTATATGATCCCCGATGCGCCCGCAGCCTGGTTTATTTTCACTAGGGGGTAAAAAAGAGAAATGCCCCACATGTTGCGCTGATGTCGCCTCACAAATAGTGCTCATATCAGGGTCACTGATGAGGGAAAGCCCTTGCAATATTTGCTCTGTCACAGGGAGAAACTGCTCCCACGCATTTACGTCGTTTACAAAGCCTAGGTCATCAGAACGTGGATTGATGCTCAAAAATTCTTGTGCCCCTTTCTTCTGCAACTTAACCAGACCTCTGCGGATTTTCTTCATAATCAGAGGCTCGATGGGTAGTTGCTCCCCATAAAGGGTCCACCATGTAAGCTCCGCTTCTAGCGGAATGGGGAAGGGGGAGGGTACAAAGCCATTGGTTAGCGTCCCTTGGAAGGGCGTACGAATAAGGCGGCCCTGAGAGGGAGCATAGCTGATGATATGCCCAAAGCAATCCAGAAACCAAACTCTCTCAAAAAAAGGTGAGCTATGCTGCATCATCACAAGACTATAGAACTTTTTATGATTCTTTATAAGATTATTTCCTCATTCTTGAGAAAAAGTTTATACTGTACGGAGATAGAGCGTTACACTTTGTGTGCCGTAGGTGAGAGGGTTGTAAAAAGCCTTCTTTCTGTACGGGGTTAGGATGTGGGGATGAGTGAAGCAGTTCGATTGCTAATATGGGACATGGACGAGACCTTTTGGAAAGGTACATTAGCCGAGGAGGGCATCATTGCGGGAAGTGATTCTTCGGAGATTGTCGTCTCTTTAACGGAGCGCGGCATTATGAACTCGATTTGTTCAAAAAATGATTTTGAATCTGTCAAAACGCAGCTTGAGGCTATGGGTGTGTGGGATCACTTTGTGTTTCCCAGTATTGATTGGTCCAGCAAAGGTAAACGTGTTGCTGAGATTATTCAAAAAATGCAGCTTCGCCCAGAGGCGGTTATGTTCATTGATGATAATGCCACTAATCGTGAGGAAGTGCGTCAAGCCTGCCCCGGTATTCAGGTTGAGGATGAGCATTTTATAGCCCAGATATTAGAGTCTGACCTTTTTAAGGGCAAAGATGATAAAGAAAAAACACGTCTTAAACAGTATAAATTGCAAGAGCAGAAATATGCAGACCGTGAAGGAAATGGTGATGCTGCTCTTGATGATTATGAGTTTCTTAGAAAGAGTAATATACAGGTCGAAATTATCTATGATTTGACAGACCATAAAGAGCGTGTTGCCGAGCTGCTCAATCGGACGAATCAGCTTAACTTTACAAAAAAGAGGCTCTCAGAGAATAAAGCGGAAGCCCTTTATGATGTAGAGCGGATGGTAGAGCATACAGGCACGTTCAACCATATGGCGGTGGTGCGTGTCCGGGATAATTACGGCGATTATGGGATTGTTGGTTTTTTCCATGTCGTGCAAAATGCAACGGATAACTTCCTTGTGCATTTCTGCTTTTCCTGCCGTACATTGGGGATGCATATTGAGACATGGGTTTATCGTTATCTAGGTAAACCTTATCTTGAGGTACAAGGCGAGGTCGCAAATGACCCGACTACAGATACAGCCCCCGTGGATTGGGTACAGCTCACATCCTTTGATAGTGACGGGGAGGCTGTCCCTCTTGAGCAAGCGGATTATCCCATTCTTATGGGTGGCGGATGTGATGTTGATTCCATTCGGCATTATGTGAAGGATTGCTCTAGCGATATTACCGTTTTTACAAATACGGTGCGCCATGGCTTCCTTATCCGGCGGGACCATTCCTCTATGGTGCGTATTAGTGTGGAAGGTTGCGAGCAGGAAAAAACAACTCTGCGGCAATGTGGTTATCAAGCGGAGGATTTCTTCCCCTCCTTAAAGCCATTAGAAGATGCCGCTTGGGGACTTGTTGTTTTTAGTTTTTGGGCTGATGCTGGATTCCAGATTTACCGTTTGCCCGATAGTGAGCATACGGCGACTTATTGCCCTCCGCAGGTAGCATACGGTAACTTTCAAGAGTTTTATGAAGATGACTTCTTGAGGATGGGGGGTCCACGTTCTGAGTTGCGGCATTATCGCTTTGCAAAAGCGAATCTACGGCCCCTAGGTGTGATTGATGAGGAGCGACATAAGGAGAATCTAAGGGCTATTTTGCGTAAAGTTCCTGCTCACTGTGATGTTGTGTTGTTTACCTTGCCGTCTAAGGTGCCGGACTTATATCCAGATTCTGGGATTTTAGAGCGGCATAATACGGTGGCATTCTGGCAGTATGAGGTCTCTGAGGAGTTCCCGAATGTGCGTTGTGTCAATTTTGACCAATTCATCCAATCCCCTGAGGATGCTCACACCTATGATCATTTTGGTCGTGTGGTTTATTTAAGGGCTGGGCAGTATCTCAAGGATTTGTATCAAAAGAAGCTGCGTGAATTGCACGAAGCATCAGTTTCAGAGCAGGATGAAGGGCCTTCCTCTGTAAAAGAGAAAGATGTTTCGCCTGATGATTTAGCCGTGCAATAAGCACAATATCGCTATGTGTTAGAATAGTAGGGTAATAAGGATTTTAAATGTCGATAAAAAACGCTTTTAATGTCTCTTTTGAGCGTATTTGGTTCCTTGATGCTTACGGGCATGTTCTATGTTACGCTCCTTATTACAAAGGGCTGGCGCGCGTTCCGATATTAGGGATGTTATTAAAGGGATTTGTGGCTCTGCCTTATCCATTGCCAATCTCCTCTGTGCCGACATGGTGGGGGAGTGCAGGGAGCCCGTTAGAGGTGCCAGAGTTTTTGTTAGAACGTACATCTGATGATTTTGTAACTTTGCGTAAGAAATTAACAGGCGAATATCTTTCTATTGACGTTCATAATAACAAAACGCCTCTTGTCGTTGGGCTTAATGGGTGGGAGCGTTTTTTACCTATTACGCATGATATGTTCCAAGGGTTGGTTTTAATGACAAACCCCGATATTGGCGAAGTACGACTAGCCTCTACAGGACAAAGAGTAAGGGAATTAGTGTTTCCTGTAGGGGGTGCGTCTGAGTTCCATACTGCGTTGCTGGGTGATGCCCGGATTGATTTAAAGGAAAGCCGAGTCGCCTTTGCGGCTTTGGGACGTTTGGGTGTGAATGAAACTGTAACACTCTCTTTACCCCTTTATGAGGGGAAAGGGCATTGCATTATCACAGCAACCCGTCTGCAACCTATCGTGGGGGAGGGCTAAGGCCATGTTCGTTGGGTATCTGGGGACTTATATCGCCCTGCATGATGGGGAGATTGTACAACGCCATTTATGTTCTTGGTTTGATAAGGATGAGGCACACCCCCTCACGCAAGAGGAGTTAGAAGCAAGAGGCTATGTGCGTCAGTATGTGGCAAATGGGCGGTATGTTTTTCAACATGCAGAGAAGGGTTGCCTCTCTTTTGCCCATGATATGAGTGTTACGCATGTTGCATCACCAAGGAAGAATGAGATTTTTCAGGAGATTGACCCTTCCATCCTTCCAGACCCTGTAGCCGAGCGGCCTCTTAATGGAGGGGTTGAGAGGAATATTCATCAGATTGGTATTGGTTTGGGTGATCCGGGAGAATACCCCGAAATATTTCGTGAAAACCGCGCACAGCTCATTCATTTAAATTCAGAATATGAGTATTTTTATTGGTCTGATGGTGGGTTTTTTGACATAAAAAAGTTCCTCTTGGATTATTATAGCGAGGAGGTTTACGAATATTATCAGGCTATTCATCCTGATTATGGTGCGGCGAAAGCTGACCTGTTCCGGTACTTATGTTTATACGCGGTAGGTGGTGTTTATGTGGATTTAAAATCCGTTATCGCAGCACCGCTTAGTACGATTATTAAGCCTGAGGATCGCTTCTTGGTCTCGCAATGGTGGCATGGGGCGCGTCAACATCCCGAAGTTCAGCATATGACCTATGGCGAGTATGAGCAATATTATATCATCTGCGCGTCTGGGCATCCTTTAATGCGGCGTATTATCCATCAGGTGATGTGTTTATTGCGGGTTTATCAGCCGGATATGCAGGGGACTGGGCGGCATGGTACGTTGGTGCTGACAGGCCCTATTATGTATTCGCGTATGATTGAGGCTTATGCTCACGAGGGACCAGTCCGTCATATTCATAGTTTAAGCAACGGCGTGGAATATACAACCGTTGGTGAGAGAGGCGGGCATGAGCAGCATACAGGTCGCGTGCATTATTCTGCGTCTATCTCACCTATAGTGCAGAACCCCGCTGCATTATAAATGGAGTGTAGTGCGCATCTTTTTTTGATGTTTTGTTAGGATTCTGGTAAAGCCTGTTAAGAGAGTGTACGCCTGTTGGCGTATGTCCTATCTCCAGTGAAGGAAATGTCTATGCCTGATTTTGATGCTTTGCAACGTGTATGGCTTATGGATTGGTTCGGCCATGTTCTAAATTATGATGCCGACCGGAAGGATTTGCGTCGTCAGTTTCTGACACCGTGTGAATATCCTGATTTGTTTATGATTTCTTCTTGGCCCGTGCAAACGCCGTCACGTGTAATGCTGCGCCGGACATCTTCTATCCCTCAAGGTTTACCAGAGGCACAATTTGTGGAGGCTGGTAAGCATATTGTTGGGCTTCAAACGCAAGGGGCTGCGGGGACATTCCTCTCCATTAACCCTAGCAACGAAGATACACACTGGTATGCTGGCTACCTGTTGGATTGGGAACGTTTCATCCCTCTGACAAAGCCCATGATGGATGCTTTCTCCATTTTTATTGATGGCTCTTTTGCTGAGTTGAAGATTAATGGTAAGCCGGTGAGCGGCCTGACATGGCCGGATGTTGCCCATAATATCGGGAACTACTTCTGGCTCGGCGAGCATAAAGTGGCTCTTTCTCGGAATCTTGAGAAGCTGGCTGAGATTGGTGAGATTCCGCCGGGTAAGTCTGTGGATGTGCTGTTGCTTAGCCCAGAGAGCGACCAGATAAAGCTAACAGTGACACGTTCTGACGTGCCGTTGGAAGACTGATTGCAGCGATACATACCCTTTCATAGTTTTAAAGGAATTATGAAAGGGGTGGTGTTAAGGGCAAAAAAAACACCCCAGAGATGATGTCTCTGGGGTGTTGTCTTAGATCTTAGAAGCGTACCATAACGCGTTCGAGCGTTTTACGGTAATCATCGGTGTAAGGACCATCCCATCCATTCCATGGTTTAGGGAAGCCGGTATAATGGATGGCAAATGGGTCTTTTAAGGTCTCTTGGTAGAGATCGCGCCAATGGTCGGGCAGATTCTCACTTGCTTCTTCACATCCCGGCCCCCAGCAAACATCCCAGTTGGGATGAATAAAACAAACACGGCCATAGAAGATGCGATTAAGGATATCTTGGTCCATCATCCAAAAGAGCGTACCACATAATGCACCACATTCTTTGACCTGATGCTCTGTAATTTTGTTGATATTGATAACCAGCACACCACCTTGGAAATAGTCATCAGAGTTTTGAACCCCAAGCGCGCCGCGATGATAATCAATTAAAGGAGGTCCCCCAGCGACTTCTTGCGGGAGGCGGAAGCCATTATGCTGAGCAGGGATCATCAAAAGGTCCCGTGTGGCCCCAATTTGGGCATCTTTATGGATGGAATAATAAAGTAAGCTCGGGCAACGCCGCATAAAGATGTCAGAATCAAGATAGATAACACGCGGAAAATTATGCAGCAGCTCTGGGATTGCAAGGCGGTAGAAAGTAGGGCGCGAGGCATGGCCCAAGTAAGAAGGATTATGCCTGTTCATCCACTCGCTGACATCCACGAAATGGATCTCTGAGCGGTCCGTGTTAAAGAGGGCGCGGCCAATATTTTGCACCGCCTCGGACATCCCCTCATGGAATAGGTAAAAGGCCAAACGAACCCCGGGAAGAATATTGTCTAACCCGGATTGTATGGTAGTATAGGCGTAAGGCGCGAAGTTTTCGCTTAGGCCTAGAACGATGGGAATGGTGCCAGCCGATGGGAGAGGTAATGTCTGCATAGCCAAACAATACCAATACCTGATAAAGGTGCCAAGATAAAAAAGCGAGATTAGTGTGGTAAGAATGCAGAAGGGTTGTCAGGCATGAAAGCAGACCGGGGAAGTTTTTTTTATTTGGAAACTGCCCACGGAGGCTGGCTAGCTGTGAGGCAGGCAGACGGTGCGGTGTGCCATGTGCGTTGTGATGAGATGGTCTCGCGCGCAGAGGATGGTACGTCACTCTATCGCCCATTATTGTGTGTGGTATTCCCACAATGGCCTGATTATGCATTCTTAACAGCAGAGCCCCCTATGGAGGAAGGTACAATGCCTTCTGTCCTATGGGTGGATCAGTTCCTCTATAAAGGCACAGTGATTCCTTTTCGCCGCATTAAAACGGTAGAAAGTGGGGAATATGCGGGGTTAGAGAGCGTTTTTGTACAAGAGCGTTTCTGCACAACGCACGCATGGTCTTATACAAAGGGTGTTAACCATCTCCTCGGTGATTGCGTGCAGATGAAGGGGTGGGAGCAGTTCCGCTTCTGTCCAGTAGAGCCTGAGGGGAGCTTGCTGGAGCTTGGTCGTGCCTTAGCGGGGCATTTCCGGCAAGCTTTGAGGCCAGACGCATTACGCACATTGATTCTCACTTATGAGGGGCCGTGCCTCCAGCATGTGCTGGATGCCGTTTTTCCTTTCATGCGGGCGGCGGATATGCGCGCCTTTGCGGCCCTGCTCTTTAAGGATGAGGCTCTATTAGGGGCTTTGGGGCAGAAGGTGAAAGAGGGCTTCTGGGTCGAGGCTATTAAGGCTTTGGTTGCGTGGGATGATGAGGGTCGTCCTGCATCACGCGCCTCTTTGGTCTGTGATGAGGGTAATATAAGGCTGACTTACGGTGTGGTTGGGGCCCCGGAAGGCTTTTTACAAATGCTGGTGCATTATATGCGCCGCCATATCCAGCCGCGTAAAAAAGTGTGCCTGCTTTCCACAGTACGCAATGAGGGTATTTATCTATTAGAATGGATTGCCTATCATAGAAATATCGGTGTTGAGCATTTCTTTATCTATAGTAATGATAATGATGACCAATCTGATGCTTTGTTAAAAGCCTTACATAATGAAGGTATCATCACATATATTGATAATAAGGTCTCGTTAGGGGATTCAGCGCAGTTAAAAGCATATGGACATGCGTTGAATATTTTGCCCGATATTTTGGATTATGAATGGAGCTTTATCCTTGACGGGGATGAGTTCATAACATTATCGCCGATGTTTGATAGGGTACAAGATTATTTAAAAGGCATGGAGCGATGGGATGCCGATGCTATCGCGCTTAATTGGCAGTTTATCTCGTCTGAAGTGAATCAGAATGGTTTCTCCGACCTTACAATCCCGCTGACACAGCGTAATAGGGTGATTGTGTCTCATGGACGTGTTGGTGAGGGATGGCGTCTTGTTAAGACAGTCTGTCGGCCTCATAGCGTGCTGCAATCACGCCCGCATAACCCACTGGCTTGGCATGGTGATTCCTTTACTTACCGGTTGGCTAATGGCGGTTTGCATGAATATCGCAACCCACCGCCGGGAATCGGGCGGGACCCTGCTTTCTCTGACCACGGGTATTTCGATAAAATCTATGTCTCGCATTATTATTTTAAATCTATTGTGGAATGGGTTTGGAAATATGCGCGTAATAGCGGGCTAGATGGTGCGATTTCCTTCGGTGTTGAGCGTTATGCTGATTATTGGGCGAACTCTTACATCACGCAGCTTGAGGATACATCTACCGCGGTAAATGAGAATATTTTATTGCGTGAGCATGCAACACGGAATGAATTGGAACGTCTCCGCCGTGTACCTGCCTTGCGAGATGCTGAAAATATCGTCCGCTATGCGTGGGAGGAGCGGCTGAATTATCTGTTGGATATGATTGAGGAAGCTGATGTCGCATCGCGCTTGCGGGAGGAGTGGCGTTATATTCTGGATACTATTCCGATGGAGCGGGCTGGAAGCCTGACCTTGCATAGTTAAGCTCTTTTAGGACGGGTCTATAAAAAAGCTGGGGATAGGCGTATCGCTCTTTAGGGCGTGGTCTATCTTCTGGCAGGCCTGAAGGGCCTCGTTGATTGTGACATCCATATCTAAATATCTATAAGTGCCGAGTCGTCCTAGAAAGGACACATGAGGGGTCGCCCGTGCTTTTTGGATGTAATGGGCTAGGTTTTGGCTCTTATGAGCAAGCCGTATAGGGTAATAAGGCGCATCATCAGCTTGAGCGAGGCGGCTATATTCCCGAAACCAAACGGTCTTTTTAAGATGTGGTGCCTCCCATGGGGTGAAATGTTTATGCTCGGCGATGCGTGTGTAGGGAACGGCTTCATCACAATAATTGATGACGGCTGTGCCTTGGTAATCACCAAGGCCTTCGTATTTTTCAAAATCTAATGTGCGATAGGGTAGACGGCCGTAGGCATAGTTAAAGTAACGGTCAAGTGGTCCTGTATAGAAGATATGGTCAAATTGATTTTTGAAAGGAATATCTTCAAACCTTGTATTGAGTTGGATGTCTATAGGGAGGTTGAGCAGCATAGAGTTAATAAGGGCTGTATAGCCTTGCTCTGGAATCCCTTGATAAGGGTGGTTAAAGTAATTGTCATCATAATTAAACCGTATTGGTAGCCTTTTTAGGATGGAAGCAGGAAGCTCCTTAGGGTCCATCCCCCATTGTTTGCGTGTGTAGCCTCGGAAGAAGGTATTGTATAAGTCTTTTCCGATGAGGGAGATTGCTTGTTCTTCAAAATTGGAAGGATTTTTGATTGTTTTGTCAGCGATATTATAGATAAATTGTTCTGCTTCTTGAGGATTTAGTGTCTTTTTATAAAATTGATTTATGGTCATCAAATTAATAGGTAAAGAAAAGACGTGATTTTGAGCTATGGCTTTGACCCGATTAATATAGGGCCGAAATGTACCAAATTGCGTTATAAATTCCCAAACATGATGATGGGCTGTATGAAAGATATGTGGCCCATAATGGTGAAGCATAATATGGCTGCTCGGGTCACGCGATGTATGGCAGTTACCTGCGAGATGTGGGCGTTCATCTAATAGGAGAACGTCATGACCATGTAGGGCGAGATGACGGCTAATAATGGTCCCGCTAAAGCCAGCACCAATAACGCAGAACTTCATTATTAACCTTCTATAAATAAAACGTAATACTTAAAATATACTCTATATTTTTAACTTCAAGAAGAAAAATTATATGTCTAATCATACATTAATATATGGTTTATATTTAATTAAATAATTATATATCTTATTTTATACCTTTCCTCCTTGGGGGAGACCATTTGGTCCTTGTGGTGTGGCGGGGTTTGTTTTTTCATAGAGAGGCGATTTGATGGGAGGATAAGAGAGTATGACGGAGTCCCGTGTCGTTTTACGTTCATTCGTGTGGCGTTTCTTATATGTAGGGATAGCAGCATGTGTGGGGGGAGGGTGTATGATCCCCTCAACGTCTTATGCGGCATCCTCGGCAGTACAGTCCTCTAGGGCCTCTCTTTCCTCTCATGATATTTTCCTTGAGGAGGTAGAGCATCGGACCTTTAATTGGTTTTGGGAGACGGCGAATCCGCGCAATGGGTTGGTGCCAGACCGTGCGCCTTTGCCGCATGGGGCGGCGAGTATTGCCAGTGTTGGCTTTGGTTTGACAGCTTATGGCATTGGTGTGGAGCGTGGCTATATCACACGGGCGCAGGCTGTGGAGCGCAGTTTGGTCACGCTGCGTTTTCTTCTCTCTTTACCGCAAGGGCGCGCGGTGAATGGGACGGCGGGGTATCGTGGGTTTTTCTATCATTTCTTAGATTCTGAGACCGGTTTGCGCGTGGCAGATTGGTCGGAACTTTCGAGTATTGATACGGCCTTATTGATGGCTGGGGTGTTATTCACCCAGTCCTATTATGATGGACATAATGCTGATGAGCGTGAGATTCGGGCATTAGCGGATAAGCTTTATCGCCGTGTGAATTGGCGTTGGATGACAGGCGGTAAAAGCTCTTGGTTGAGCATGGGGTGGATGCCGCCTGATAAGTTCCTCTCTGCGGAATGGAAAGGCTATAATGAGGGGCTGATGCTGTATGTTATGGCGTTAGGGGCCCCATCTCATGCTCTGCCAGCGGAAACATGGGACCGTTGGACGGAGACGCATAAAGAACAGCAAGGGGAGTTTTACGGGCATCACCTCCTTAATTTCGCGCCATTATTTGGGCATCAATATAGCGAATCGTGGGTCGATTTCCGTGATATTCGCGATAAAGCGAGCCGTGAGCGCGGGTATGATTACTTCCAGAATAGCCGTGAGGCTGTTTATGCGCAGCGGGATTATGCCGTGCATAATCCGGGCCATTGGCGGGGATATGATGAGAATATCTGGGGCTTAACGGCCTCCGATGGGCCGGGTGAGGCTGAGCGTGAGGTCGATGGGCAGAAGCGGCATTTTATGGCTTATAGTGCCCGTGGGGCGGGGCGCGATTATGTCTTAGATGATGGTACGATTGCCCCAACGGCCATAGGTGGGTCCGTTGCGTTTGCGCCGGAAATTACGCTGCCCGCGCTAAAAGCGATGAAGGAACGCTACGGAGCGCGGATTTATAATCAATATGGTTTTTTGGATGCGTTTAACCCAAGTTTTGAGACGAAGGATGGGTTTTGGGTGGATGAGCAGCAGCTTGGTATTGATCAAGGGCCAATTTTGCTGATGATTGAGAATCTACGCAGCGGCTTTGTATGGAAGGTGATGCGGAAGAACCGTTATATCCGTGCAGGGTTGGAGAAAGCCGGATTTACGGGGGGATGGCTCTCGAAGCCGCAAGAGACGATGCCGTGAATTAGGGGTTGCTGATATGAATCTGCTCACGCTTGGCTTTTGCGAAAAACTCAGGCGTGATGCTGATGCCCGCAGAGGCGTGTTGGAGGATGGTGGTGGTAAAGCCATCCTGCACGGCGTGGCGCGCGCTTGCGAATACGCAGACATCTAACGCCACACCGCAGAGAAAGACGCGGGATACGCCTAAGCCTTTGAGCAGGGCGGTTAGCCCGGTGGATGTGCCTGTATCATCGTAAAAGGCGGAGTTGGAGTCTGCTCCCAACGCTGTGCCTTTGCGGATGATATGGGTTATAGGGTTGTGGTTTAACCCATCCACAAAGGCGGCACCGTGGCTGCCTGCAAGGCAATGGATAGGCCAAGGCCCGCCTTGTTGGGTGAAGGAGCAATGGCCTGCCGGGTGCCAGTCCTGCGTAGCGATGACGGCACGAAAGCCAAGCTTTGTTAGCTGATTGATATGAGGGATGAGCCTATCCCCATCGGAGACAGGCAAGGCCCCACCGGGCATGAAGTCCCGCTGCATATCGATAATGAGCAGCGCATCTTGGGCCGTGCCGTACGGTGTGGCAAGAGAGGGCGTCATGGAATGGCCTTCTTCATCCGTGTGACGAGGAGCTGATTGATGCGGAATCGCTCGACATCGACTACCTCAAAGCGGAACCCTGCAACCTCAATACGATCAGCCTTGCGGGCCATACGGCGGAGGCGGTGGATGACAAAGCCGCCGATTGTATCAAACTCGGCATGGTCAAGAATGAGAGGAATATCAAGCTCCCGCACGACATCAAGAACAGGGGCTGCCCCGTCAATGAGCCAAGAATCATCATCACGGCGGACGATGGCTTGTTCCTCAAATGGGTTAGCAAGCCCATCCATGAGCGCACCCATAATATCCTTATAGGTGATGAGGCCAACAACTAGCCCATATTCGTTAAAGATGAGCGCAAAACCTGCCCCATGTGTATCGAACTGCGCGAGCGTCTCCCAAAGATTAAGCGTATCGGGCAGGGAGAGAACATCACGCCGCATGTTGAAGATTTGTTTGGGAGGGGCTTTTTGCGGGTCTGTTAGAGTGGCGGGTTCATCTACCACAGCCACGAGAACATCTTCAGCCCGAATAGAGCCGATGACTTGGTCTAACGAGCCATTACATAAAGGATAGCGCGAATAAGGCCGAACACGGACCTTATCGCGTTGGCTCTCCAAGCTTTCATTGACATCAAGATAGACGATTTCATCACGCGGGGTCATGGCGGAGGTCACAGAGCGTGTCTGTAAGGCCATGACATTTTGAATCATCTGATGTTCTTGCTCTAATAACACGCCAGAGGCTGTACCTGCGGCCAGAATGGCGCGGAGGTCCTCCGGTGTGACAGGCTCTACCGTGGCGGTAGCAGGGATGCGCAGGAGTTTTAAGATGAGGTCTGCAATATGCGAAAAGACCCACACAGCCGGGTAAAGCAATTTTAGGACAAGGGCGGGGAACCATCCAACAGCGAGGGCGATTTTATCCGGGGCGTTCATCGCTGTGCGTTTGGGCAGGAGGTCCGCAAAGAGGACGAATAGCCCAGTGACGAGGATAAAGGAGCTGAAGGAGCCTATTTTCTCCGCTAAAGGGGCGGCCATACCTAACGCGCAAAGCCCATCGGCAAAGGGGTCGGTAAGGAGGGCATCACCAATCACACCGCCGAGAATCCCAACCGCGTTGAGGCAGATTTGGATAGCCGTCATCACTTGTCCGCTATTGCGGCGGAGGCGAAGGAAGGCACGGGCGCGTTTATCCCCGGCCTCGGCTAGGGCACGCATACGCGTCTCGCGCGCCGCAGCGAAGGAAATCTCCGAAAGGGAGATGAGGACGGACACCCCAATAAGCAGCACAATAGCGATGAGGCCGGTCGTGAGCATCAGGAGGGGATGGTGGGTTGGTGATATAGTGGGCATGGATTGTCTCTACACGTCTCCTGCTAACCCGGCAATCGCGCGCCATTCGGCTTCGTTAACAGTGCGGATGTTAAGCTCATGGGCCTTTTTGGCTTTAGAGCCTGCTTTTTCACCCAAAACAACCAGCGTGGTGCGTCGCGAGACGCTATCTGTTACTTGCGCGCCAAGACGCTCGGCAATGGCTTTGGCTTCCGGGCGGGACATCGTGGTGAGGGAGCCAGTAAAGACCATAATCTCCCCTGTTAAAGGGGCATCGTCCCCTTCGCCGCGGGTGGGGCTGGTTTCCTCTGAGATGGTGAGGGTGGGGGTGAGGTCATTTAAGGCCTCTTGATTATGCTCTTCCTCAAAGAAATTGGCGATTTCTTCTGCAATGGCGGGGCCGATGCCCATAATGGCACTAAGATGAGCGCGCTCTTCGCTATCAGGCTGTTGCGCGGCCATCATAGCTTTATGCCATATGGGGTAGCTGTGATAATGGCGGGCCAGAAGCTGGGCGTTACGTTCCCCAATACGCCGGATGCCAAGGGCGTAGATGAACCGCGCAAAGCTGATGGTGCGGCGGGCTTCAATCGCGTTAAGGAGGTTTTCGACCGATTGCGGCCCCCAGCCTTCTAACTTTTGGAGGCGGTCTTTATGCTCATATAGGCGGAAGATGTCCCCGGGGCGGCGAACAAGACCGAGCTCGTAAAAGCTGCGAATGCTGCGTTCGCCAAGGCCATCAATATCAAAGGCCTTGCGAGAGACAAAGTGAATGAGTCGCTCGACCGTTTGAGCGGGGCAGGTAAGGCCACCGCTGCATCGGCGTACGGCTTCATCACCTATACGTTCGGCATGGGCGTGGCAGACGGGGCAGTGGTCGGGGAAGTGGAAAGGCGGGGCACGGTTTGGACGCTCTGCATCCATAACGCGCACGATTTGGGGAATGACATCCCCTGCGCGTTGAATCTGGACGAGGTCACCGGGGCGGGCATCAAGGCGGCGGATTTCATCCTCATTATGCAAGGTAGCCCGCGAGACGATGACTCCACCAACATTGATAGGCTCTAAATGCGCCACGGGGGTGAGGGCCCCTGTACGGCCGACTTGGACCTCAATATCATTAAGGCGGGTGATGGCTTGTTCGGCAGGGAACTTCCACGCAATCGCCCAGCGAGGCGCACGGCCTACAAAGCCGAGCCGTGTTTGGAGGGCGATATCGTCAAGTTTAAAAACGATGCCATCAATATCATAATCAAGGTCAGGCCGTGCCGTAGCAAGCTCTGCCACATAAGCGGGGACATCACTGGCATGATGGATGGTGCGGGAGAGGGGATTAACGCTGAAGCCCCATGATTTTAGCTGATCGAGCCATTCTGTATGGGTGGTGACATCAAGCCCCGTATTATAGCCCATCCCATAAGCAAAAAGCCCTAAAGGACGGCGCGCGGTAATAGAAGCATCTAATTGGCGGAGGGACCCAGCAGCGGCATTGCGTGGGTTGGCGAAGGGCTTCTCACCGCGTTCTTCTTGTTGTTTGTTGAGGGCGAGAAAGGCCGCGCGGCTCATAAAGATTTCGCCCCGGATTTCGATAACAGCAGGATAAGGGGCGGGAAGCTGTTGTGGGATTGTGCTGATGGTACGGATATTGGCCGTAACATCCTCCCCAACCGTGCCATCGCCGCGGGTGGTGGCGACTGTAAGTTGGCCATTTTCATAGGTTAGGTTGATGGAAAGCCCATCAATTTTAGGCTCTGCAATGAAGATGAGGGCATCAGTTTGGCTATTATCAAGCCCTAAAAAACGGCCAATCTTGCTGATGAAATGGGCGAAGTCTTCCTCATTAAAAACATTATCGAGCGAGAGCATAGGCGCGCGATGCTCGACCTTGCCGAAGGCAGGGTTAGGGGCAGCCCCGATCTGGGCAGAGGCACCATCTTTTCGTTTTAATTCGGGGTGGCGAGCCTCTAGCATGACAAGCTCTAGCCGGGTTTGGTCATAAAGAGCATCGGAGACTTCCGGCGCGTCATGGCCATGATACGCCTCATTCCATCGGGCGATTTTAGCTTCAAGCTCTGCGTAACGTTGGGCCGGGGTTTGGGTGGTCATGGTGTTGTGGGTCCCAAAAGGCTATCGGCCGCCGCACGGGCGGCATCGGTAACGGTAGTGCCCGCAAGCATACGGGCGAGTTCTTCCCGGCGTTCTTCCTCACTGAGGAGGGTTGCGCTGGTTTGCGTGTGGTTTTGCTTTACATGCTTGGCAATGCGGAGTTGATAATCTCCACGAGAGGCAACTTGCGGGCTATGGGTGATGGCCAACACCTGCACATCCTGCGCTACGCGATGAAGTCGCTCGCCAATGGCTGAGGCCGTGGCCCCGCCCACGCCGGAATCAACTTCATCAAACACGAGTGTTGTAAGGGAGGACCGCCCCGCGAGTACGACTTTAAGAGCGAGCATAAGGCGGGAGAGTTCCCCCCCAGAGGCGACCTTGCCAAGTGGGCCGGGTGGTTGGCCGGGGTTAGCGGCAATGAGGAAGGCGACCTGCTCCATCCCATGGCGGTTCCATTGCTCTGGTGCGAGGGAGGAGAGTTCTACAATAAAGCGAGCGCGTTCTAATTTGAGGGGGGCTAATTCCGCCATAACGCGTTTTTCAATCTGGCGAGCGGCTTTTTCCCTAGCGATGCTAAGCTCTTGCGCTGCGGCCTCATAAGCGGCGCGCTTTTGGTGTACTTGTTCTTCTAATTTTGCGAGAGCCTCTGTGCTGGACTCAATCGAGGCGAGGCGTTGATTGATATTTTCCAGAAAATTGGGGAGTTCGCTGACACTTATCTTATGTTTGCGGGCCTCAGCGCGGAGGGTAAAGAGGCGTTCTTCCGTCTCTTCTAAAAGGCGTGAATCGACAGTGGTATCTACTGCAAGGCGGGAGAGGAGGGTTTCGGCCTCAGCGAGATATTCTTCGGCTTTTTCTAGCGCGGTGAGGGCATCTTGCGCTTGCTCTTGCTGAGCAGAGGGAATCTCCTGTGCAGTGGCTTGTTCCCGATCTAAAGGGGAGGGTAAGAGGCGAGAGAGCGCACGATTAGCCGCACGTAGGGCATTGGCTGGCGTGGCTGAGCGGCGATCCCGTGGGGTGAGCTCACCCAAAGCAGCGGCTACGGCCTCGCCCCGGCGTTCATCTTGTTGGAGCTTAACGCGGAGAGCGGCGAGTTCTTCCTCCTCGCCTTCTTGGGGGGCGAGGGCGGTGAGATCCTCTGCAATTTGGCGGAGCCAGTCCTCCTCTTGGGTGGCCTCCTCTATCTCTTGGCGAGCGGTCTTTAGGGAACGGAGGGCATGTTGCCATTCATCCCACGTTTTGGCGACCTTTTGGCATAAGGTGGTAGGAACGCCGAATGCATCTAATAATGATTGATGAGCCGCTTGATTCGCCAGCCCCATTTGTTCATGCTGACCTTGAATCTCCACCAGTAAGGCGGCAACATCCCGCAAAATAGTGATGCCGACTGGTTGGTCACAAATATAAGCGCGGGAGCGTCCCTCTTGCGTGACAATACGGCGGAGGACGATAGGCTCGCCTTCCTCAATAGAGGCAATGTCTTTTTGGCGGAGGAGGGCATAAGCGGGATGGTCAGTGGGGAGTTCAAACACGGCGGTAACGCTGCTTTGCTCTGCCCCAGAGCGGATGATGCGGCTATTGGTCCGCTCCCCCAAAGCAAGGCCTAAACTATCGAGCAAGATGGATTTACCGGCCCCGGTTTCCCCCGTTAGGACGGTTAGCCCCGCATGGAAGGGGAGGTCCAGTTTCTCGATTAAGACAACATCACGGATGGAGAGATGTGTGAGCATAATGCAGCCTCCAGAACCTCGCAAAGATGGTGCATCTCTTGGATGTTTTAAACCATGCAGTGCCAGATATATGAGACGTTAAGGCCAATTTCGCAAGATTGCGGGCTTATTGGCCTTAACTTTAAGGCTTATTTCCCTTTTTTTGCCTTGTTGGCAGGAGTGTTATTGGTTGGTGGAATGTCAATCGCTGCCACAGGGGTGGATTGTGTCGCTGAGACAGGCTGTGTAATCACAGAATCTGACTTAGCAGGGTTGGCAATTGCGGGGGCAGGCATCACGGCATCATGATGATGTTTGCCATGATGGTGCTTTTCTTTCGGCTGCTTGCGCAGAGGCTCTGGTTTGCGGATCTGCGGTGTAAGTTGATGATTTGCTTTTAGCTTACGATAAGCCAGATGGTACCAACGGCTATCTGGTGCATTATAACCTAGCACAGCAGCGGCTTGGCGGGCCTCATCTGGCAAGCCAAGATTCAGATTAACCTCAACAAGACGTTCCAAAGCCTCGGGAACATGGTTGGTTGTCTGGAAGTCTTGGATAACGCGCTGATACCGTCCGTAAGCCGCCTGATAATCTTTCTCACGCTGATAGTAACGACCAACGAACATCTCTTTCCCAGCGAGATGGTCGCGACAGAGGTCAATTTTTAATTGTGCATCACGCGCGTAGGATGTTTGCGGGAAGCGTGTAATGACCTCTTGGAGGGCATCCATCGCCTCAAGCGTGCCGAGCTGGTCGCGCGAGACAACGCCGATTTGTTCGTAATAGCATAAGCCACGCAGATAGTAGGCGTAGGCGGCATCTGGGCTGGTGGGGTGGAGTTGCAGATAGCGTTCTAACTGCTGGACAGAGAGCGCGTATTCGCCTTGAAGGTAATATGCGTATCCCTCCATCAGCTCCGCATTACCGGTATAGCCGGAATATGGGTAATTCTGTTGCAGAAGCTCAAACTCAGCACTAGCGAGTTTGTAATGCCCGCCATGGAGGGCATCAATCCCGTAATTATAGAGCGTCTCGGCATCGGCGGTGCGTGGCAATTTCGCTTGAATATCGGCATCTGATGAGCAGCCCGTGAGCAGGGCAAAGCCTAGCAGAACAGGAGCTGTAAAAGCCGAAAGATAGAAACGAGAGCGGGTATTCTGTGTGTTTAGGATGCTGCTGACCATGATTTTCTTATAGCATGGGAGTTTTCTAGGGGAAGGGTGTTCTTGTCCTTTAGCCCGATATTTTCATGAGGTAAAGGAAGGATTGTTGCGAAATCCTTAACAAATTGCCAATTATCGCGTGAGGCGAATAGGGCACGGAGAAGTTGATTATTGAGGGAATGGCCAGTTTTATGTGCCTCAAACCGGGCGGCAAGGCTATAGCCTGTGCAATAGAGGTCGCCGATAGCATCAAGCATCTTATGGCGAACACATTCATCAACAAGGCGCATCCCGCCGGGGTTGAGCGCATGGTCGTGTTGGATGACTAAGGCGTTCTCTAACGATCCACCAAGGGCAAGCCCTTGAGCATGGAGGCGGCCTATATCCTCATAATTTACGAAGGTACGGGCAAAGGCGATGTCGCGTTTAAAATGCTTTTTATCAAGCGTGAGCGCATAGGATTGTTGGCCAATAGCGGGGGCAGGGAAGTCTATGCTTAAAGAGAGATGAAGTTGGTTTTGATGGTGGGGTAGGAGGCGGGCATAAGCTCCGTTTTCTCCTTCGACAGAGATAGGCTGACGGACAGCAATAATGTGACGTGGGGCGTTAAGATATGTACGCCCTGCGGCCTCTAGCAAGAAGATAAAGGACGCTGCGCAACCATCCAGAATGGGGAGTTCTGGCCCATCAAGTTGGATGAGGAGGTTATCAATTTTGCACGCATGAAGGGCTGCGAGCAGATGCTCAATAGTGGCGACATGGAGGTCGCTTTGATGAGGAGAGGCTGCAACCGTGGCAAGGGGGCTAGACATAATGCAGCCCGATGTAAGCCGAAAAGGGCGCGCATCGGGGCGGTCTAACCGCTGGATATGTAAACCCGTATCAGCAGGCGCAGGCGATAGCCGTAATGTAACGGGCCGTCCACTATGTAACCCCACACCACGGCAATGGATGGCGTGAGCTAGAGTGGTTTGTTGCGCGGGATCATGCTTACCTTTATGGGGTAGTATCTGCCCCCCATAATGTGGGGCATCTACGATGTTAGTGGGGGGCACGGAGTGGCCCCTTTAGGATTTGGGGCCACGCCGTAGATAGGTGGGGATGTTGAGGTCATCCTCCTCACTATTTGTAGGGTGAGAGGGATGGGTGTCCTCACGCATAGTGGGGGCTACAGGGGTTTTGCGCTCCGTCGGTGGGGTAGGGCGGCTGCGGAAAAAGCGGCTAAACAAACCGCCGCCGGTTTGCGGAGCGTCCTCTTGTAGGCGTGAGACCTCCAAGGGTTCACGTTCGGGAAGGGTATAATTGGGAGCCGATGGCGCGGCGGAGCTACCGGCTATGTGGTGAGGGGCATCCTCGCTGCGGGGTTCTGGGGCAGGGGTTTCCTCATGGATGGGGGGGGTAGGAGGGGCCTCTTCAGCGATAGGTTGGGCGTCATCTTGTGTGTGTGTAGGTGCGGCAGCCTCTACAGGAGCAGCGGGTGCAGCAGGTTCCTCAGAGTGAGGGGCAGTGTGTGTTCTGCCATCAAGGCCGGTAGCGATGACAGAAACTTGGACCCGTCCTTGCATATTCTCATCAACAACGAAGCCACTATTGATTTCTTCATCGTCACAATTCGCTGTTTCGCGGATGAGATTCATAATTTGATTATAAGCGATCAAGCTCATATCTGGCCCTAGCGTGACATTGACCAGCAAAGCACGGGCCCCCTTAATAGAGGTTTCTTCTAATAGAGGGTTGGAGATAGCACGCTCTGCCGCTGTAATGGCCCAATCCTCGCCGTCTTCTTCGGCAGAGGCTATCCCAATACCCATCATTGCTTTGCCCATACCGCTCATAACTGTGCGGACATCGGCAAAATCGAGGTTTTGGTAGCCCGCTTCGACCATGAGGTCTGTAACGCTGCGGACCCCACTATAGAGGACATCATCCGCCATAGCGTAGGCCTGCACTAAAGGGGTGTTAAATGATGCTGCGCCAAAGAGATTTTGGTTAGGGATGACGAGCAAAGTATCAACATATTTCTCTAGCTCAGCGATCCCAGCGGCGGCGGCACGGCCGCGGCGTGCCCCTTCAAACTCGAAAGGTTTTGACACAACGCCGATGGTTAGGGCCCCGGCCTCGTGGGCGATGCGTGCAACAACGGGAGCGGCACCGGTCCCAGTCCCACCACCCATACCGGCAGTGACGAAAACGAGGTCTACTCCTTCAAGATGTTGGCGGATTTCGTCTTCCACTTCCTCGGCAGATTGGCGACCAATCTCCGGCTTAGCCCCCGCCCCAAGGCCGCGCGTTAATGTTGGGCCGAGTTGCAAACGCGTCTCCGCCTTGGAGAGGGCAAGTTGTTGAGCATCGGTATTCGCGGCGATGAAGTTCACCCCACGGAGCTGGCCGCTGATCATGTTATTGACGGCATTAACACCACCGCCCCCAACCCCAATAACGGTAATGCGCGGCGGGCTGACGGCACTTAAACCGGGGGTTGTGGGTGTCAGAGTTAATGACATAACGATGAAGCTCCGGCTAGGGTTAAAGAAAAAAGAACCGCAGATATGGTGTAGCGGCTATAAAGTGCTGGCACGCTATCATTAATAGTACCAAATGTAACCTTAAATATGAGTATTCTGCGCTAATTATCATTTTTTACGCAGTAAGCTTGCCAATCGTTTACCAAACCCACGGGGGGGCGCATTTTGGTCTGCCAAGCAAAAGCTATTGCGTGCCCCTGCTGACCATGCCAACAGCCCTGCTGCGGTGGAGAAGCCGGCCCATATAGAGGGATGACTGGATTGCGGCAAGCCGCGTATAGCAGTTGGGGGGCGGACTTGGATGGGGCGGTTGAGAATCTCCGCAGCAACATTATCCAACCCATTTAGCAAGGCCCCGCCACCGGTGAGGATGACTGGCCCTTCTGCTGGGTGGCCCAGCCCTGCGCCGTTAAGCTCGTGGCGGAGCATCTCTAGGGTTTCTTCCACACGCGGAGCAATGGCACGAACAATATCAGCCCGTGTGATGTGGCGGATGCCGCTATGATGGGGGAGAGGCAGAGCAATGGGGAGGCTAGCATCATCAGCAGACGCATAGGCAACACCGTAAAGTGTTTTTAGGCGTTCTGCTGCATCAATAGGGATTGTGAGGGCGCGGGCAATATCATTGGTGATATGGTGGCTTCCAACCCGGAGATGGCGTGTATAAAGAACACGCCCACGGGCAAAAACGGCTAGGGTTGTGGTGCCTGCCCCCATATCAACGACTGTAACACCCAGGTCGCGTTCATCATGGTCTGTTACCGCGATGCCAGAGGCAATGGGGCTAGAGAGTATGTCCACAGCGCGGAGTTCAGCCCGCTGGAGGAGGTTATCTAATGTATGGAGAACGCCAGTTTGGGCATCAATAATATGGAACTTGCCCATTAATCTTTCACATTGATGACCACAAGGGTTGAGGACGGTGACGCTATCATCAATGTTGAAGCCGAGAGGCATGGCATGGACGATGCGGCGGTCAGGCTCCATAGCCTCATAGCGTGCTTGTTCGTAAAGTGTGTGGACATCGGCGTCATTAACCTCGCGCCCATTGGGGGTGAGGTAGGCATCAAGATGGTAGCTGCGTGGTTTCCCGCAGGAAAGATTGACGGTTACATCCCTAATATGACGGTGAATTTTTCGCTCTGCATCGCCAACTGTAGCGCGGATGACGCGCTCTAGCTGTTTTGTATCGACAATCGCACCAGAGGTTACACCTTCGGATCGTCTCCAGCCCCAACTAAGGACACGTAACCCCCCATTCTTTAACCCTTGCCCAATTAGGCATGTAATTTTGGTAGAGCCAATATCTAAGACAGCCTTTAGGCCGGGGGTCCAAAGGAAGCCTTTTTGCTCCTCTGAGGGGAGGATGGGTAGAACCGCACGGTCTGGATGGGGGGTGAGGGGAGCAAGATGGTGTGTGTGTGGCATAAGCTTAATGCTCTACTGAGGGCGATGGGGTAGGCGGTGATGGGGTTTCTTGCTCGGTATTAGGGACTTCAGGATGAATGACCATACGGTCGGGCAGGCGCATGTCAATGCTTTTTAAGGGACGGTCAAGGAGTTGGAATGTCGTTTGGTAGCTATGCAGACGCTCCAAAGCGGCAGCCTCTGCTCCTTCGGGCAGGAGGAGGGTTGTGCCATTCTTCATGAGGATGTTCCAGCGTCTTTGCCCGATGCGGATGAAGGCAAGAACATGGCTATTAATGTCGGGATAATGGTCTAATAACCCTAAAAGAGAGGCGGCTTCTAGGTTTGCCCCAGCCCCGACAACAAGCGGTAATTTACGAAAGGCAGAGCGGTTACCTGCGGTCAATTCTTGCTGGGAGACATTATCGCCCTTTTGGTTGATGAGGATGAAATGGCCATCAATCTGCCAGATGGCGATAGGGTGTTTTTCTTCCAACGTGATGAGGACTGTATCGGGTAGATGACGTTCGACGGTCGAATGCTCAATAAAGGGTAGTTTATCAAGGCGTTTGCGGGCATCCTCTACGGAGAAACCAAAGAGCGAATGATCTAAGCCCGTGCCGAGGGCCTCCAGCACGTCGCTTTCATCAGTTAAATGGCGGCCTGTGATGATGATGTGACGGATGCGGAGGGGGTCTAGTTGAGCGAAGCGTTCGGTTAAGGCGTTGGTAAAAGCATGGCCACCTAGGCTGAGCCATGCCAGCCAGCCAGCCCCAGCGAGGAGGACGGTAACGAGTATGACAATGCTCAATCGCCGGAGAATCATCTTTTGACGCTGCCAAAAGAGAAAGAGGCGAGAGGGGCGGTCCTCGTAAGGGTCTAGCGGCATGTGAGGCCGTTTTTTGAAGAAAAACGCCATAGGGTGTTAGGCTGTATGTGTCGAAGGCAGAGATGTAAGGGTAAGGGGGCTTGCTTGGCCCAGCGCGTCTTTGATTAACCAATCACAAAGTTGCGGGTAGCTGACCCCACGCGCGGTGGCTTGCTCTGGCAGGAGGGAGGTTGCTGTCATCCCCGGTTGGGTATTGACCTCCAAAATCACGAGCTGATGGGTTTGTTCATCATAGCGATAATCCGTCCGACTTGCCCCCTTGCAGCCAAGGGCATGATGAGCTTGGCATGCTAGGGCGAGGGCGCGCTCAGTGATGGATGCAGGTAGGGGGGCGGGAATGATATGGCGGGAGCCATTCGCCTGATATTTTGCAGCGAAGTCATAAAATCCCCCGCCTTCTTGGGGAAGAATCTCTGTTACAGCGAGGGGGGTATCCCCCAATACAGCTACGGTAAGTTCCCGCCCGGGGATGAAGCGTTCAGCCAAAATCTGCGGGCCATAGGTCCATGATTCCGCAATCGTGCGGCGTGTTGATTCATCATCTTGATGGAGAATATGAACCCCAACAGAGGAGCCTTCGGCGACTGGTTTGAGGACATAAGGCGCGGGAAGGGGGGCATGGTCAATAAGGGCGGCGGGGGTGATGAGGCAGCCCTCTGCTACGGGTAGGCCAGCTGCTTGGAGGGCCATGCGGGTGGTGGCCTTATTCATCGCTATTGCCGAGGCTAAAATGCCGGAATGTGTGTAGGGCAGGCCTAGCCATTCTAACACGCCCTGAATGGCACCATCCTCCCCACCGGGGCCATGCAGCGCATTAAAGACAACTGTTGGGCGGCAGGCTTTTAACGCGGCGATGGTCGTGGTGATGTCCGGCCCGACATCAAGCGCGTGGACGTGATGTCCGGCTTCTTTTAAAGCCGCTGTGACGGCTTTGCCGCTGGAGAGGCTTACGCTGCGCTCGCTGGAGGTCCCGCCCATAAGAACGGCTACAGACTGTGAGGTCGGAGAGGAGGATAAGTGCTGCGTCATACTCAAAACTTCATCATGCTGGATGAGAGAGGCGGCCTAGCCGTTTAATTTCCCACTGTAGCTCTATACCGCTTTGTGCTAGCACGCGGGCGCGGACCATCTCGCCAAGGTCTTCTAGCTCGGTGCTGGTAGCGTGGCCTGTATTGAGCATAAAATTGCAGTGTTTTTCACTTATTTGTGCCCCACCATGACGCAACCCACGGCAGCCAGCGGCGTCTATCAGCTCCCACGCTTTATGACCCTCTGGGTTACGGAAGGTTGAGCCACCAGTACGAGCGCGTAAAGGCTGGCTGGCCTCGCGTTTAGCCCGCATAACGTGCATCGCTTCTTGGATGAGGGCGGGGTCTTCCGCCCCTTGGGCTTTGAGACGAGCGCGAAGGATGATGGCACCGTCTGGCAGGGTTGTATGGCGGTAGCCCATGTGCAAATGCGCTGCGGGGAGGCGTTGATATGTGCCCTCACGCGTGAGAATCTCTATCCAATCTAACAAGGAGGCCATATCCCCCTCATAAGCCCCGGCATTCATCCGTACTGCCCCGCCAATAGAGCCGGGAATGGTGGAGAGAAAGGCAAAGCCTGCCATCCCAGCGCGGGCGGCGGCTTCTGCCACGCTGCTATCCAGTGCTGCCGCCCCGGCGATGAGCCCATCACCATCAGCTTCAATCTGGGCAAAACCACCGGCGAGGCGTAGCGTTAGTCCGGCTAACCCGCCATCGCGAATGATAACGTTAGAGCATGCCCCCAAGACGGTAAGGGGCATATTAGGCGGGCTTTGCTGTAGAGCTGTGGCGAGGTCTTCTTCATCTTGTGGGACAAAGAGCCAGTCCGCCTGCCCCCCAGTGCGGAACCAACTGCGCGGGGCAAGGGGGACATTGGCTTTCAGCCTGCCACGGAGCGGCTGGAAAGGGGCTGCTGTACTGGTCATAAGCTCTCCGGTTTATGCGCAGCGAGCTGAGCAGGGAGGGCTTTTGCCCAATGGGTGATGGAACCTGCGCCTAAGCAGAGGACATAATCCCCCGGTACGGCAATGTCTGCAATTAAGGCAGCGAGGTCTTTTTCCGAAGGGAGGGGCAGAACATGGCGGTGTCCACGCTCGCGTAGCCCTTCGACCAACTGATCACGCCCAACGCCCTCAAGGGGGGGCTCTCCTGCGGCATAGACATCAGCAACGATGACGGTATCAGCATCATTCATACAGGTGCAGAAGTCGTTAAAGAGGGCCTGCAAGCGGGAATAACGATGAGGTTGTATCACAGCAATAACGTGTTTTGCCCCAGCTTGTCGCGCGGCTTTTAGCACGGCGGCGATTTCAACAGGATGATGGCCGTAATCATCAATGATTTTTACGTCATTCCATATCCCGGTGAGGGTAAAGCGGCGTTGTACCCCGCGGAAGCCGCCAAGTGCATCGGCGATGACAGTATCGGGAATGTCCATCTCTAAAGCTACGGCAATGGCAGCTACAGCATTGAGGACATTATGATGGCCAAACATGGGGAGATGGAACGGCCCTGCACGCCGTTGGGTGTTAGCGGTACGGTCTGTGATGGTGACGTGGAAGGTGACGCCCTCACTATCTGTCCCGGTGATTTCGGCCCGGACATCCGCTTGCGGGCTGAAGCCGTAGGTAATGAGGCGATGATCAGAGAGTTGAGGGATCATCTGTTGGACGCGTGGATGGTCCACACATAAGACGGCAAAACCATAAAAGGGAATGTTGGAGACAAATTGCCGGTAGCCTGCCTCCATAGCCTCATCAGAGCCCCAATGGTCCAGATGTTCGGGGTCCATATTGGTAACAACGGCGATGATAGCCGGTAAGCGGAGGAAGGAGCCGTCACTCTCATCAGCTTCTACGACCATCCAATCCCCAGCACCCATGCGGGTATTGGTGCCGTAAGCCTCGATGATTCCGCCATTGATGACGGTCGGGTCCAGCTTGGCTTGCTCTAGCACGCAGGCCACAAGGCTGGTGGTGGTGGTTTTGCCGTGCGTCCCCCCAATGGCGATAGCCCAGCGTAGGCGCATGAGTTCGGCGAGCATCTCGGCCCGTCTTACAACGGGGATGAGTCGGGCGCGTGCGGCGACAACCTCTGGATTGTCACGTTTAACCGCCGTGGAGGTCACCACCACGCGCGCTTCACCCAAATTAGCGGCATCATGACCGATATGGACGGTGATCCCTGCTTTGCGAAGGCGTTGAACATTCGCATTCTCGGCAATATCAGACCCCTGCACTTTATAGCCCAGCAGATGCAGCACTTCTGCAATGCCGGACATGCCAATGCCCCCAATACCAACAAAATGGATTAAACCCAGGTTAAGGGGTAATGCGCGCATAAAGGGTTACTCCAGTCAATAAAGGGGGGAGAGGGCAGATAATCAGCGTTTTAGAGTGGCTTCAACAAGGTCAGCCAGTTTTTTAGCAGCATGGCGATGTTGGAGCGTCCGTGCTGCATGGGCAGCATGTTTTAGCTCATCAGGATGCTCAAAGAGATGGAGGAGCATGTCGCAGAGCTTTTCAGACTTGAAATCACGCTGGCGAATCATCCAGCCCCCGCCTGCGCGCTCCATCGTTTGAGCATTGACGCCTTGCTCATCAGAGGCAGCAATGGGGAGGGGCACCATGATGGAGGGACGCCCCGCTGTGGCGAGTTCTGCCACGGAGGAGCCACCAGCCCGCCCGATGACGAGATGAGCCTTTTTAAGCTCGGAGGCGACATCATCAATAAAGGGGGTAACATGTGCTGTGATACCGACTTGTTTGTACAAGTTGGTTAGCACGGGGACCATATCCTCATGGGCTTGCTGCGTAACATGCAAGCGGATGCGGACATATTGGGGTAAATTACAGAGGGCTTGAGGCACGACCGTACTGAAAATCTGCGCACCAAGAGAGCCGCCCCAGATGAGGAGATGGATGGGGTCCTCATTTGTATGGAGGGTGGGTGGGCTGTATGGCTCATCAGCTAGGGCTTCAATCGCAGGGCGGACGGGCATACCTGTTTGGATGACCTTTTTCCCAACAGGGAGGCGCATGACCCGTGGGTAAGAGGTGGCAATGGCATTAGCAAAGCGTGAGAGAACAACATTGGCTTGGCCGAGAATAGCGTTGCCCTCATGGATGATGAGCGCAGGGCGGTTACGGCACAGCAAGCGGCTGCCTAGTAACGGGGGGATGGAGGGGTACCCCCCAAAGCCGATAACGGCGGCTGGACGGCAGATAGCGATGAGTTTACGCGCGCCAAGGCAGCTCCATAATAAGCGACTAATTGCTTTAAGCTTATCAAGTGGTTTTTTACCCGCCACGCCGCTGCTGGTGAGTGTATAGCGGGGGTAGAGCGCAAAGATGCTTTGTTCTGCGCGATTACGGCGTTGGTCTGTCATGAGGATGAGCGGGTAGCCACGCTGGTGGAGTTCTTCCCCCAAGGCAATAGCGGGGAAGAAATGCCCGCCTGTTCCTCCAGCGGCGATGATGATAGGGGCGTGTGTCATGCGTTATTCTTCCTTTTTAGATGGAGCTGATAAGCGTGTATTGGCCTCATGAGAGGCTGGTGTAAAGAGGCCTGGTTTTGCACGGTGGCGTGTTAAGGCTAGGGCCATGCCGATTGTTAAAGCAACAGAGAGAGCGGAACTTCCCCCATAGGAGATAAACGGTAAGGTCATCCCTTTAGTGGGGATTAAATGTAGCGATGACCCCATATTGACAAAAGCTTGTAAGCCAAAGCCTGTTATCAACCCGCTTGTGGAGAGGATGATGAAAGGGTTCTTCTCCTCCAATAAGCGATTGAGCGTGGAAAAGACCAAGATAGTAAAGAGCGCGATGATAAAAAGGCACATGACAAAGCCATATTCTTCCCCCGCGACGGAAAAGACAAAATCAGCATGAGCATCGGGTAGGAGGTCTTTAACACGGCCTTCCCCCGGCCCACGTCCGAGCAACCCGCCGTTACCAAAGGCACGCATAGAGGTATCAATTTGGTAATGGTCCCCCACATCGGGGTGGAGGAAGCGTTGCACGCGGGAGTGAACATGCTCAAACACCAGATACGCAACACCAAAAGCCCCTAAAGCTGCGGAGACGAGCATACCAAAGACAATAATAGGCAAGCCATCAATAAAGAGTTGGGTGATGAACACCATGCTAATGACAGATAGCATCCCGATATCTGGTTGGGCTTGAAGGAGTGCAGCAATGACCAGATAAACACCACAAGCGACCAAACGCCCCGGAAATCGCCAACCATTAGAGAGGGTTTTTTCATAACGAAGGTTAAGCAACCACCCCGTCACAACGGCGAAGCAGGGCTTTAGAAACTCCGAAGGCTGCACAGACATTAAGGGTAGGGCAATCCAGCGGCGCGCGCCTTTAATTTCCATCCCATGAATGAGCGTCATGAAGGTGGCTCCCAAGGCCATGACCCCGCCAATGAGCGCAATGCGTAGCACCATGCGCGGGGTCAGGCGGGATGTGACGATGACGACTGCCCCGGCTAAGGCCAAAAAGACCACTTGTTTGAGGATGAACATATTGCGTGAGGCCCCAATGCGGTGGGCCACAGCAGGGCTTGCGGCGAGCATGAGGATATAGCCAAGGGCGATGAGCGCACCAACGCAGCTAAGGCTTACATGGTCGAGACTACGCCACCATTGGGCATGGTGGGAGTTGTTCGTGCGGTCGGATAGAGCCATTAGCGGGCTTCCTCCTCAGCAGGGCAATCGGCATGGCAGAGTGTGCGTGCGAGGGTGGCAAAGGCTGTGCCACGTTCCTCAAAATTACGGAATTGGTCAAAACTCGCGCAAGCGGGGGAGAGAATAATTGGTAAGGGGGTGGTGCTGGCTTGTGCATAGGCCCAAGCGGCGCGGGTGGCTTGCTCCAACGTTGTGCTGATTTCAAAAGCTATATTATGGGCTTTAAGCGTCTCGGCAAGGAGGGGGGCATCCTGCCCAATGAGGAAGGCGCGACTTACATGCCCTAAAACCGGGGCGAGATTTGTAATGCCGCCCTCTTTAGTTATACCGCCAGCAATCCATAAAAGATGAGGAAAAGCCCGCAGAGCGTGGAAGCTGGCTTCCGCATTGGTGGCTTTGCTATCATTGATAAAAGCGATGCCCTTTGCCTCTGCGATATGTTGCAGGCGATGGTCTAACCCGGGGAAGCTGCGTATGCCACGGGCAATGCTTGTATCAGAGAGCCCCAGATGACGCGCTATGAGGCGGCAGGCTTCAATATTCTGGGCATTATGCGGGCCGGGTAGGAAGGGGGCATCCTCCGGGGAAAGGGCATCGGTGATAGTAAGAGTATGGACGTCTAGCCCTTGGGAGGTCAGGCGGGTTTGGAGGGGTTTGCTCCATGAGGCAGCCTCTCCCAAAAGGGCGAGGTCGCCTTTGGTCATGTTATCAAATACATGAGCTTTGGCGGTGAGATAGCCCTCCATAGAGCCATGACGGTCGAGATGGTCAGGTGTTAAATTGAGGAGGACAGCCGCACAAGCGTGATAATGCTCCAGACGCTCGAGCATGTAAGAGGACATCTCGATAACATAAACACCATCATCGCCAAGGGGCGGTAAGGCCAGAGAGGCCGTGCCGAAATTGCCGCCACAATAAGCAGGAATACCGGCCTCGGTGAGGATATGGGTTAATAGAGCCGTAGTGGTGGACTTGCCATTGGTCCCCGTGATGGAGACAAAGCGCGCTTTAGAGCCTGCTTTGCGGGTGACCTGCCAGAGCAACTCCGCATCGGAGAGGATGGGGATGTGCTGCTTTTGAGCAAGGCGTGCCGTAGGGTGTGGCTGCGGTAGATGATGGGCAATGCCGGGTGAGAGGATGAGGGCTGTAAAGCCGGTGAGGTCATCAAGTGGGGCCAGTGTGAGGCTGGGATGGACGGTCAGGGCCTTAGAGAGGGTAGGGTTATGGTCATCCCACGCATGAACCTCCGCCCCCATAGCGAGGAGGGCTTCCACAACAGCAGCTCCATTACGCCCTAGCCCGCATACAGCATAACGCTGCCCGGAGAGGAGGGTTTTAGGCCATGATGAGGGAGGAGGTGATGTGGGATGGGCCATGATTAGCGTATCTTCAACGTAGCGAGGCCACATAGCCCCAAGATGATAGCGACAATCCAAAAGCGTACGACAATCTTTGGCTCTTGCCAGCCCATTTTCTCAAAATGATGGTGGAGGGGAGCCATAAGGAAAATACGTTTCCCCGTCCGGCGGAACCAAAAGACTTGGAGAATGACGGAGATGGTCTCCATCACAAATAACCCCCCTACGAGGCAGAGGACTAGCTCGTGCTTAACCGCTACGGACACCGCGCCTAAAGCCCCACCAAGGGCTAGGGAGCCGGTATCGCCCATAAAGACCTCTGCCGGAGGGGCATTGAACCATAAGAAGCCCAAACCCGCCCCAATGAGAGCCGCGCAGAAGATGCTTAGCTCCCCCGTGCCAGGGACGTGATGAAGCTGAAGATAATCTGCAAAGACGTGGTTACCAACCAGATAGGCGATTAAGGCAAAGACCAAAGCAGCGATGATGGAGGGGACAGTAGCGAGGCCATCAAGCCCATCAGTGAGGTTTACCGCATTACCAAAACCTGTGATGGTGACCATTGCAAAGAGGGGGAACACATAGCCCAAATGCAACATGAAGGTTTTTGTAAAGGGAAAGGCCACCGCATTGCGGAACTCTGGCGGGGTGAGGGCCTCCATCGCAATGCCTGCAAGACAAGAGATGAGGAACTCCCCACCGAGGCGGAGTTTTTTAGAGACCCCTTTGCTATTGCCTTTGGCGAGTTTGAGGTAATCATCTGCAAAGCCAATAGCGCCAAAGCCTAGCGTGGTGAGTAAGACAGCCCACACAAAACCATCGCGTAAATCTGCCCATAATAGGGTGGAGAGAGCGAGGGAGAAAAGAATAAGGCCCCCGCCCATTGTGGGGGTGCCTGCTTTCTCCAAAATATGGCGTTCTGGCCCTAAAGCGCGGATGGGCTGGCCTTGCCGTTGAATGCGTTTAAGCTGGGCAATAAAAGGTTTCCCCAAGAGGAGGGAGATGATTAATGCCGTTAAGCAAGCACATCCGGCCCGAAAGGTCATATAATGCAGTAGGTTGAGCAGGCCACCATGGGAAGAATAGGGAGCGGCAAGGAGGTTAAACAGCATTAGGTGGACTCTGGGCTGTGGGATGATTCGGGTTGGTCTAATAACGCAATGAGGTCACGCATACGGCTTCCCAAGCTGCCCTTTACAAGCAAAACGTCCCCCTTCTGCAAAGCAGGGCGTAGAAGAAGGGCAAGTTGGGTTGATGTCTCAGCATAACCGCCCTGTAGGGATCGGGGAAGGGCCTCGTAAAGGGATTTCATATGCGGGCCACAACAAAAAGTAAGGATGTTATGCTCTGTTAACGGTTGGGCTAGGGCACGATGCTCCTCTGCGGCAAAGGTGCCGAGCTCGCGTATATCCCCCAGGGCGGCAATATGGCGGGGGGCGGGCATTAAGCTCAGCGTCTCCAGTGCTGCACGTATGCTGGGGCCGGAGGCATTATAGCTTTCATCCAATAAGGTGATTTCACCGGGTAAAAGCCGTTGTTGCCCACGCCCCGCCTCGGGCTGGAAGTGGCGTAAAGCCGTGGCCCCCGCCTGGGGCGGAAGGCCCAAAGCAGCAATTGCACCAAGAGCTAGAGCGGCATTGCGGGCGAGGTGAGGCCCCGGGGCTGTAAGTGTAAGCTGTGCTTCCCCCGCCGGCGTGGAGAGATGAAGTTGGCTTCCCGTGGCGGTGCAGTGCAGCTCATCACAATGAATGGTTGCATGAGACGTTGTCCCCACCTGCCAGAGGGAGACATCTTGTGGGATAGCGTGGGTGACAGCGGGGAATTGCGCGGCTTCTTCTGGGCAGAGGGCCGTTCCACCCGCTGGTAGAGCCGCAAAGAGGCTGGCTTTTTCCGCAGCGATGGCGTTAAGGCTGCCCATATGGCCGAGATGCGCGCTCCCGATGGTGGTAATAAGGCCAATATCGGGGCGGATTTGAGCCACTAGAGGGGCAATCTCGCCAGGGTGGTTCATGCCTACTTCGCTAATGCAAAAGGCAGCGTCTTGAGGTAAGCGCGCTAAGGTAAGGGGGACGCCCCAATGGTTGTTAAAGGAAGCCACCGAGGCATGAACCTTCCCATAAGCGGCTAAGGCTGTGGCGAGCATGTTTTTGGTTGTGGTTTTGCCTACGCTCCCTGTGATGGCAATGGCCTTGCCTTTAAACTGAGCACGGCGATAACGCCCTAATGCCTCTAGGGCCTGCATCGTGTCCGAGACGAGGAGGAGGCGAGGGTCATCGGTTAAGCCAGCTTTAGCAATGGCCGCACCATCATGAGCTATAACGCAGGCCGCGCCATGCTCTAAAGCCTGCTTGAGATATTGGTGCCCATCCGCATTATGGCCAATGAGTGCAATAAAAAGGTCCCCCGGTTGGAGGCTGCGCGTATCAATACAGACAGCACGGACATGCACATCACCGGTGAGCTGGCCTTGTGTGGCGTTGCGGAGGTCTTGGCTTGTCCAAAGTGGGGCTGTGCTGGTGGGCATTATGATAACTCCGCAGCGAGGGCGGCTGTGAGTGTACGGTCATCAAAAGGATGGGTTACCCCGTTGATAATCTGGCCAGTCTCATGGCCTTTCCCAGCGATGAGCAGCACATCACCTTCTCTGAGGCTCTCAAGAGCGGTTTGGATAGCGTCTTTGCGGTTACCAATCTCTTGCGCTTGGGGAGCTGTCGCGCGGATGGCGGCACGGATAGTGGCGGGGTCTTCGCTGCGGGGGTTATCATCAGTAATGATGACTTCATCAGCGAGATGAGCGGCAATCTGCCCCATGAGAGGGCGTTTGCCTTTGTCGCGGTCGCCTCCTGCACCAAAGACCACCACCAACCGCCCCGCTGCGTGGGGGCGGAGGCTGAGGAGAACATGCTCTAATGCATCAGGCGTATGGGCGTAATCAACATAAGCGCAGGCCCCATTAGGGAGGGTTGCGACCGGTTCACAACGGCCCGGTACCCCTTTTAAATGGGGGAGCAGGGCGATGATGGCGTCTGCTTCCTCCTCATGCTCCCAGCAAAGAGCGGCGGCAAGCAATGCATTTTCCGCTTGGAATCGCCCCGGTAGTGGGAAGTGAATAGGCGGTAATGTACGGCCATAAAGCTGGATGGTGAGGTCTTGCCCATGTGGGGTTGGTTGCGCATCGAGAAGGCGGATTGTCTCACCCTTTGTGCCGACTGTGCGGAGTTTTAGAGCGCGTTTTGCGGCAATATGCTGGAGGGCGTTTCGGCTCTCAACATCTATATCATCATTGATGACCGCAAGCCCCCCTTCCGGCAATAGGGTGCTAAAGAGGGAGAGCTTAGCGTCTCGATAGTCCTCCATCGTGTGATGATAATCGAGATGATCACGCGTGAGGTTGGAAAAACCTGCTGCGGTAATGGCCACGCCATCAAGCCGTTTTTGATGAAGCCCGTGGGATGATGCCTCTAAGGCAACATGCTCAACACCATAGGTTTTTAGGCGCGCGAGTGTTGTTGCTAAGCTAACAGCATCAGGCGTGGTTAAGGCTGGCAGAGGGGGCATCTCTACATCGCTGATGAGGCCTAACGTGCCGAGGCTGGCAGCTTTATAATGGCGGAGTTGATAAAGCTGGCGGAGGAAGTCAGCCGTGCTGCTTTTGCCATTTGTCCCCGTAATGGCGGTGATATGTGCTGGTTGTGGCCCTGCGAGGTAAGCGGCCGCTTGGGCGAGGAAATGGGCTGGGTCCGCTACAGGGATGAGGGGGGCTGTATGGCCGTTTTCATGTCGCTCCGGCGGGAGGGTTTCCCCTTGTTTGGGGGCAAGGATGATTGCGGCTGCCCCTTGGGCAATCGCGGCGGGGATGAAGTCTCGCCCATCATGTTTATGGCCGCTTAGGGCGACAAAGAGGCTCCCCGCTTTGACCTGCCGACTATCAGCCGTGATTGCGGTGATGAGGGGGTCATGCGTGCTGGGGGAGGAGAGAGCGTAGCGATGGAGTAAGGCAGAGAGTTTCATGAGCAGGGCCTAATGAGCGTGATGAGGGGTATGTTTAGCAGCAAGGCGATTAACAGCCGCCGCGCCGGGGTCATTACCGGGGCCAAGGGGGCGACGCACTCCCGGCGGGACGGGTGGGGTCAAAGCAAGGGCGAGTTGGTCATCAAGCTGCTGGGCCTTCTCCGGCGGGACGGGAAAGAGGCCCAGCATAGGGGCAACGCGTGTAACGATTTTGGAGAATGTCGGTGCGGCAATCCAGCCGGCGGTTGTCCAGCCATGGGTTTCTGCCGTACCTTGGGGGGCATCCAGCATGACATAGAGTGCATAGCGTGGGGCGTTCATGGGGAACATGCCGGTAAAGGCGGTAATATTGACGTGTTTAAGGTACCCGCCATGTGCCCCGATTTTCTCTGCCGTGCCGGTTTTCCCACCAACGAGATAACCGGGGCTTTCGGCCTTTTTACCGATGCCTTTTGTAACAACGAGCCGTAAAATACGCCGTAATAGGTCTGCATTGTGGGTGGAGATGAGATGTGGGCCTTTCTCCTCCTCAGCCATCACGACATCATCATTTAGATGATCGCGGGCTAAGAGTGTAGGGGTGACGAGGTACCCACCATTCCCCGTTGTGGCTGTCCCACGGACGATAGCGAGAGGGGATTCCGCAACACCATGACCAAAGCCTACGGTCATAACGGTGGTTTCCCCCCAATTTTTGAGGGAAGGGACGATGGGACGGCCCGCCTCGGGGAGTTCGACTGGGACGCGGTCGAGGAAGCCCATATTTTTAAGCCAATCATGTTGGCGTTCCCGCCCGACATCTAGGGCAATATGAGCTGAAGCAGGGTTGGAGGAAAACGCCATGACCGATGGTAGAGCCAGCCAAGGGGCGAAATGGTCGGTCTTTAAGTCGGAGATTTTAAACCGCCCTACCTTGATAGGAGTGGTAGAGAATTGGTCCCACGGATGCGCTACCCCAAGCTGTAACGCCATAGCTGCTGTTTGTAGCTTAAAGGTCGATCCCGGCTCATACATACCTGTTACTGCACGGTTAAAGCGTGCATCATCTGAGGCATGGGCGAAGTTATTCGCATCATAATCAGGCAAGCTAATCATAGCGATGATTTCCCCCGTATGGACATCCATGAGGATGGCCGAGGCCCCGATAGCGCGGAAGCGTGTTTTGGCTTCATTAAGTTCATCGCGCATTGCCGCTTGCACGCGGGCATCAAGGGAGAGGCGCAGGGGGGTGCGGTCGCTGAGGAGGCGTTGATTAAAATATTTCTCCACCCCTGCAATGCCGTGATTATCAATATCCACAGCCCCTAATATTTGCGCGGCAAGCGTGCCAAGCGGGTAATGGCGTTGTTCACCATTCTCAAAATAAATGCCGGGGATGCCTAGATTATTAATTGCCAATTCATCAACAGGGGCAATATTGCGGGCGAGATAAACGAACTGTTTTTTCTGCTTTAAGCGGCGAATGGTCTCAGGGATATTTAGATTAGGCAATATGGAATGGAGTTGTTTGGCAACATCTTCAGGCTCAATAATTTCCATCGGGTTGGCGTAAACTTGCACAACCGGCAGAGAGAGAGCCAAAGGCTGGCCGTTACGGTCTGTAATGGTAGCGCGTTGAATATTAGGCAGTACAAACCCACTGCCAGCGAGGGCTTTAGGGTCTGGGTGGGGAATGTCAGGAATAATCGCCCCGACTTGATTAGGAAGCGGGGCCATAGGGGCAAGAATGGTGGCAAAGAGGGCCTTTAACGCGACCCCACCATAAAGAAAGAGAAATCCCATCCCCAAATAGATGAGCCGATTATGGCTTGTTTCTAACCAGCTAAAAGGGTTTTGCTTACGGTCATTGCGCCATTGCCGACAGGCCGCTACCCAACGGAGGAGAAAAAAGGGCCTCCGTTGTTTCTTATGAGCTGTATGGGAAGGTTTGGCAGCCATGGGGCGGGGGTTCGGTTACGAAAGAGGTGGAGGAGGGGAGCGGTACGCCTTACCGCTTTGATTAGTTCGTTAAAGGCGTAGGCGGGGGTAAGGGGGCTTGGTCGTCATCACCAAAAGAGAGGGCGGATGTATGGATGCCCCTTTCATGGCTGTGGTGTCCCTCTTGGTGAGAAGCAGACGGATGCCAAGCGACATCATCCGTAGCCTCTGTATGGGGATGGGACGTTACAGAATGGCTTTTGTGAAGGATGGTAGCATCTGCATCATGCCGGTGAGGGCGTGTGGCTTTAGTATTATCAGGCCCGCTAAGTAAGGCAAGGTCTTGCTCTAAACTGTGGTTTGTGACGCTCTGCTTATCCGCAATGCTGGCGGGGCTGTGCGTGTGTGTGGTGTGGTGTTCAGTGAGGAGGCTATCATCATGCGGGGTCGCTGTTGTGGGGGCAGCAGGCGTGGTGAGGGCCACTAATGTACGCCGTGCTTGCTCCCGCGCAGGTGTCATGGCAATGACATGATGGCTGATTGCAGGGAGTCTCTCTCGTAAATTGGCAAGCTGAACAAATTGTGTAGGCTCGACCTGCCTTAGTTGAGGCAGCACACGTTGCGATAACGCAGAGAGGCGGTCTGGCTGGTTGAGCAACGCCCATTGTGTGCGGAGTATTGCCGTCTCTTGCTGGACGCGGCGGGTTTCCTCCACTGTTTTGCGAATATCTTGATTCAGCACGAGGGTTTCATGCTTCTTTGTATAAAGAAAGAGGCCAGACCCAGCGGCCATCGCGGCGCAGAGAAGAGTAGCAAAACGGATCATGCGGAAGCTCCATGGGCGGAAATGCGCCGCAGAGCGCGCAAACGTGCGCTGCGGGAACGAGGATTAAGGGTAAGCTCTGTCTCGGAGGGAGAGCGAGGCCGTGTATGGAGCAGCGCAAAAGCGGGGGCTTCTGCCTGCTGTAAGGAGAGAGGGGTATGGCGTGACGGCCCTGCAACACGGCCCGTTAGCTGGGCAAGGGCGCGCTTAACCATTCTATCCTCTAGGGAATGGAAGGTCACAATACAGAAAATACCGCCCGGGGCGAGCAAGTTAGGGGCCGTTTTTAGGGTGCGCTCTAGCTCGCCTAATTCGTCATTCACAGCGATGCGGATGGCTTGGAAGCTCCGCGTTGCAGGGTCGAAATTGGGTCGTTCTTTCGGCACAGCCTTGCGGATGATTTCGGCAAGTTGCCCTGTCGTCTGGAGGGGGCCGCTCTGGCGGGCATCTACAATAGCGCGGGCAACCCGGCGGGAGCGGCGTTCCTCCCCATAATGGTACAGAATATCTGCCAGAGCAGCTTCGCTCTCCCCATTGACGATATCGGCCGCACTAGGGCCGGTTGCGCTCATCCGCATATCCAAAGGCCCATCATGACGGAAGGAAAAGCCGCGTTCTTCTTGGTCGAGTTGGAAGGATGAAACACCGAGATCCAAGACGATGCCATCAAAAGGTCCATATGCGCCGACAAGCTTCTCCATCGCGCTAAAGGTGCCTTGATGGAGGTGCAATCGCCCCTCTGAGGCGGCAATGAGAGGCTGGCCGCGTTTAATTGCATCAGGGTCGCGGTCAATCGCATGGACTGTGCAGGGCGCGGCGCGGAGGAGGGCACGGCTATAGCCGCCACCGCCAAAGGTGCCATCCAGATAAGTCCCGCCCGGTTTAGGGGCTAATGTCTCTAGCACTTCTGGCAGCATAACGGGGAAGTGCCCTTCCTGCCGCATATCTTCGGCAATGCGATACATATCGTGGTTCATGGTGCGGACTCCTCACGCGGGGAGGTGACCTTGCGGCGGCCTAGCTCACGCGCATGGCTGCGCGCCTGCTTCCTACGGTCTTCAGCAAGAGCGGGGTTCCATATCTGAAAGACACGCCCAAGCCCCATAAAAGTAACGTCCCCCTCTAGGTTGGCATATTCCTTTAACGCCTTGGGGAGGTTGACGCGTCCCTCTTTATCGCAATCAAGCGGGTAGGCATCAGCGTAAAGGCTTGTGGCGAGGTCGTCATGCTCCTCAGAGAAAGGATCATATTCATCCAACGCATTGGAGAAGGCGAAGAAGGCAGAGGATGTCCAACCTTCTAAGCAATCATGGAGGTGGGAGGGGCGGATAATCATCATCGCATCACCCGGCCGGGCATTATCGCGTAGGACTGCCCGAAAGGGTGAGGGGATGGAGATGCGTCCTTTTGCATCCACCTTGCTGGCATGGGTACCGAGAAACATAGTCATGTTGTGAAATGCTCCTCCCCTTTACCTGAGTGATGGATACAACGTCCCACAAATTGGGAGCTTATGGGGTATCATGGGATTTTATGGGTCGTCAAAGTTTTATTGTGCAAAAACGGCGATAAAGTGCGTTTTTTAGGCAGAAAAAAGGAGGCAAAGGGAGGGAAAATTATTTTAAAATTAATGAACGATGAATGGAGGGTAAATAGATTCTATCGGGCTGTTAGGAGTGTATCTCTTGTGAAAAGAAGGGTTTGTGGGATGACAGAAAAAGGCCGCCTTCTTGTCATGATGACGGCAAATCTCATGATGAAGCTTTGTTGTGATTAAAAGAATGTTAGGGAAGGAGGGGTAAGGGCCAGATGGTCTGTAAGCCGGGTTCTGTCCTATCCCCTTACGGGGATGGGGCGATCATTCCTCTGGGATGTATTTTGCAATACACCTCACGCAACCAACCCGAATGACGGGGCAGGCACCCCCAGCCATATGTGGCTTGTCATTCCTATTCGGTCTTGCTCCCGGTGGGGTTTACCATGTCCGCTGCTGTTGCCAGCCGCGCGGTGCGCTCTTACCGCACCGTTTCACCCTTATCCGCATCACCCTTGTAAAAAGGGGGATAGGCGGACGGTTTTGTTTCTGTGGCACTGTCCCTAGGGTCACCCCCGCCGGCCGTTAGCCGGCACCGTCTTCCTGTGGAGCCCGGACTTTCCTCCCTAGCCCTTTTAAAGAGCTACAGCGATCGCCCGACCATCTGACTGGGCTGCTTATGCCTGCCTCATGGGGGGAGGTCAAGTTAACGGAAGGGTTAAGGGATGAGGGGGCGATATAATCCGGGGGAGCCTGCGTCGGTCATGATGCTTTGGCCAGCACGATCAACACGAAGGTGAAATAACAGCTCAGCCGATGGTGTTGTGCCGGGGCAGCCATTCCCATGCCGTCCCAAGACATCAATAGAGGGTACGGGTGTACTCGCATCCCCGTTGACGACCATAACAAGGCAGCGGCGTGGCATGGTGGTAAGGCCTTTACGGGTAATGACCGTCCGTAAATGCTCTACCAAAGCCGTATTATCGAACCAGCTTAGCTTATTAAAGGTGAAACGGTCATAGAGGTTATCTAGTGCGCCTGTTCTCACAAAAATGAACATTAAGAAAAAGGCTGGGACGATAACAATGAGTCGGCGGATGATATGCTGTTTGAGAGAGCGCGGCGGCCTTGGGCGGCGGCGGCCAAGGCGTGGGGGCGTGTTGTCTGTCACGATGATGAACCTGCATGTTTTGAATGAGGGGATGAGCAGTGAGATAGCAAAACCGCCCCGCTAAAAGCAAAGCAGGACGGTCTTGTGTTGTGATAACCATGGGGAGAGCGAGGGGAGGGAGCTTTTTTAAGCTCCCATATCCTCATGCCATGCATCTCCCGTTGAGGCGATGAACTTACGCGCCTCCTCTGGTCCGTAAGAACCTGCGGGATAATGTGTCATGGGCACTTTATTGGCCGCCCATGTCTGCAATGTAGGTTCAACCCATGCCCATGCGGCTTCTACCTCATCGCGGCGGATAAAGAGAGCGGGGTAGCCGCGTACAGCATCTAGCATGAGACGCTCGTAAGAATCGGGGATGAGAGAGCCATCAGCCGGGGCGAAGCGTCCGTCCATAGCACCATGCTGGAGGGAAAAGTCCGCAGCAGAGGGGTTTTTGATGTTCAGGGCCAGGCCAAAGCCCTCATCAGGCTGAAGGCGGATGACAAGGCGGTTATGCTCCCCGTCTTTACCAAACAGAGAGGAAGCTGTTTTTTTGAAGGTCACCACCACCTCGCTCACTTTTTTATGAGAGCGTTTGGCGGTGCGGATATAGAAGGGGACATCCTTCCAACGTGGGGTATCGACATAAGCGCGCATAACGGCGTAAGTCTCTGTTGCGCTCTCTGTACCCAGCTCCTCTAAATAACCGGGGACCTTCGAGCCAGCCATCTCGCCAGCAACATATTGGGCGCGGAGTGTCTCCTGTGCCACCTTATCAGCTGGGATGGGGCGCAGGGCTTTGAGAACCTTCACCTTGGCATCGCGAACAGAATCTGCACCAAGGTCTGCCGGGGCTTCCATCGCGCATAGGCTAAGCACTTGCAGCAGATGGTTTTGAATCATATCGCGCAGGGCACCGGATGTATCATAATAAGCAGCGCGGCCCTCGACCCCCACCGTCTCTGCGGCAGTGATTTGGATGCTTTGGATATGCTCAGCCGACCATACTGCGTTAAAAACAGGGTTAGCAAAGCGCAGAGCGATGATGTCTTGTACAGTTTCTTTGCCGAGATAATGATCGATGCGGAAGATTTGTTCTTCTTTAAAGAAGCGGCTTACACCTTCATTAATAGCACGGGCAGAGGCACTATCGGTCCCAATGGGTTTCTCCAGCACAACGCGGGATTGTGGCGTGATGAAGTTGAAGCGATGCAGATTCTCGCTAATCGCTTCAAAAAGCTGTGGCGCAGTGGAGAAATAAAAGACGCGGATGCGGTCTGCTGGGGATTGCTCTAAGAGTGCATGGAGGTCATCCCAGTTATGGTCGCTTTTAGTGCCATCAAGTGTGATGTAATGCACTTTTTTGAGGAAACGCTCAATGAGGGCTGCATCCTTATGGGCGGGAGGCAGAAAATGCTCCAACGCTTCCCGTGCCCGCTCCCGATACTCATCGCATGAGAGTTCTGAGCGTGCCGTGCCGATGATGCGTGCATCTTCAGGAACATGCCCGATACGGAGCTGATTATACAGAGCGGGGAGGAGCTTGCGCATCGTCAAGTCGCCCGTCCCACCGAAGATGACATAATCAAACGGTGCGGTTTGTTGAGAGTAAGCCATAATGGGCGTACCTTTCCTAAAGGGGAAATTAGGGTGAGGCGAAAGCGACCTCTTATTTCTGGTTTCTTACCTTTAAAGCCTCTAGCCTTGTTTATTCAAGCCATAACCGCATCGCAGGTGAGGAAGCCGCACTGACGGAGGGTATGGTGGGGCTATGCAAAATTATGAGGGATGCTGTTACGCCTTATTTAGAACTGCTATTTTGCTCCTTGCGAGTATTTTTGGCGATTTTAAAGTCGTTTTATCCCCTTTATGACGGAGGGTGTGCTTTTTTCCCACAGGGAGCGGTATTGACCCCTTCAAAAGGGGGCGATAAGCCGCCTAAACATCGTAGCGTGTAATTGTTGAGTAGGGAGGCAGAGAGATTATGGATATGAATCATAATGAAGAAGGTACGGTAACAGGCGGTATTGCGGTGGATCGCTTGCGTTCTATCATCGAGCGTGTGGAGCGTTTGGAGGAGGAACGTAAAGCATTAGGGGCGGATATTCGTGATATTTTCACCGAGGCAAAATCCGCCGGATTTGATGTAAAAGTGGTCAAACAGATTATCAAATTGCGTAAGCAAGAGCCTGCTGAGGTTGAGGAGCAAGAAACATTGCTGGATATTTATCGGCGCGCTTTAGGTATGTAAGGCGGTTATGGTAGGTCAGGCAATTCGGTATGTGTTTTGCAGGCTTGTTGTAATACGCTGATAAAATGGTTGATGAGAGGTGGTTGTTCGCCTCTGCGCACCCCAATCGCGAGGGCTGCATGGGGGGCAGGCCGTGCGATTTTATGGAATGTCACCCCACCTGTATGAAGTTGGTGGAGTGATTGGGGGACGATGGACACCCCCAAGCCTGCGGCCACAAGGGGGATGGTTCCTGCAATTTGTGGGGCTTGTTGGCCAAGGGCAGGCGTAACTCCGGCATCGCGATAAGCCGCTAATATAGCGTCAAAGAATCCCGGCCCTAATTCCCGCGGGAAGATGATGAGTGGCTCGGTGGCTAAGCGGCTGAGGTGAATCTCTGCTACATCGGTAAAAGGATGCCCTTTCGGTAAGGCGATGAGGGTCGGTTCATCTAATAAAGGAATGACATGGACATTCGCTTGATCCGGCACAGGCGGGCGCAAAATTGTGATGTCCGTGCGGTAGGAGAGTAAGGCCTCGCACAAGGCGGGGGTATTGCTTTCTTCTAGGGAGAGGGTAACGCCCGGCGCAATGGTGCTGAATTGGCGGATGGCAAAAGGAATGCTGGGGAGGAGGGGGACAGCCCCTGCTAAGCCAATGCGTAGATGGCCCTTCTCCCCTCTGGCAAGGCCGTGTGCATCCTCAATGAATTGACGGCGTAAGTCGAGAATCAAACGCGCATGGGGCAAGAGTGCGCGTCCGGCTTCTGTTAGGCTGACACCGCGTGCTTGGCGGCGAAAGAGGGCAATGCCGAGTGTATGTTCTAAACGGCGGATTTGTTGGCTGAGGGGTGGTTGTTCCATCCCTAGCTTTTCAGCAGCATGGGTGATGTTGCCTGTCTCAGCAATGGTCACAAAATAGCGAAAATGACGAATCTCCATAGGAGCCATATATAAGATATATGGTGGTAATGGTAACTATATATTTGTGACCTTCCCTAACCTGCTTTAGGGAAGAAGAGAGTAACAACACAGGGGGCAATATGACTCGACCTTCAGGTGTAAAGCCGAACCGGCTTTTCCAGACATCTACCATGGCCGCGTTGTTGGACGCTGTTTATGACGGTGAAATGACGCTGGGTGAGCTGGTTCAGCATGGTGATTTCGGTCTGGGTACGTTTGATGCTCTAGATGGTGAGATGATCGTCACCGAAGGGGAGGTACGGCAGTTCCGCTCCGAGGGGATTGCTTCTGGCACGACAGCGGATATGAAGACCCCTTTCGCTTGTGTGACCTATTTTGAGCCTGAAAAGACCGTCACAATTGATAAGCCCATGAGCAAAGAAGAGTTTGAGGCTCTTGTAAATGAGCTTATCGATAACCCTAACCTCTTTGGGGCTGTGCGGTTTACCGGTGAGTTTGAGAAAGTCGATACACGCACAGTCTTTTGCCAGCATAAGCCTTACCCGGGCATGTTGGAGGTTGTGGCCAAGCAGCCGACCTTCAAAATGGGGGAGATTAGCGGTGTGATGCTTGGCTTCCGTACCCCGCCTTATATGCAAGGGATTAATGTTGCAGGTTATCACCTCCATGTTTTGAGTGATGATCGCAAGCATGGCGGGCATGTGACGGATTACCGTGTGAAGTCTGGCAAGCTGGAAGTCGCCCGTATGTCCGACTTGGAAATCTCCCTGCCAAAGACAGAAGAATTCGCTAAGGCCGACCTCCTGCCAGCAGGCTTGCATGAGGCTATTCGCACGGCTGAGGGCGGTTGATTTTTACTTGGTTTGATATGTTTACAATAACACCGCCTAGATAATGGCGGGGTTATATGGGATTAGGAACGTAGCTCATGACGCAGAAGAAAGCTCCTAACGCGGGCAAAACAACAGCGGATCTTATCGTCCGTAATTTAGAAGCCCATGGCGTTGACCATATTGTCGGGATTCCCGGTGCAAAGATTGACCGTCTCTTTGAGGCATTGGAAGATTCTCCCATCCGCACCATTGTAGCGCGGCATGAGCAAAATGCCGTCTTTATGGCGGGGGGGATTGGCCGTATCACGGGTAAAGCTGGTGTAGCGATTGCCACATCTGGCCCCGGTGTGTCCAACCTGACAACCGGTTTGGCAACAGCAACCTCCGAGGGTGATGCTGTCCTCACCATTGGCGGGGCTGTTGGGCGTGCTGATTTGCTGAAATTGACCCATCAAAGCATGGATACAGTCAGCATGTTGCGCCCGGTGACGAAATATAGCGCAGAGATTGGTGATCCCGCTGCGGCCTCCGAGGTTATCGGCAATGCGCTGCGTGCAGCAGAGAGCCCCCGGCAGGGCGGTGCCTTTGTAAGCATCCCGATGGATGTGCTGAACGCAGAAATCACCAAAGATTATCCGCTAATGGGTAAACGCAGCTTTGCTAAAGCTGGCCCAGCCCCAGAGGATGAGATTAAGGATGCCGCTGCGGCGATTAAGAAGGCTAAAAAGCCGGTCGTCCTATTGGGGATGAAGGCCAGCAAGCCTGAAAATGCCGAGGCAATCCGTGCTTTTATTAAGGCAACCAACTTACCGGTAACGGAGACCTACCAGGCTGCTGGTACTCTCTCTAAAGACTTGCAATCGCGCTTCTGTGGTCGGATTGGGTTGTTCCACAACCAGTATGGTGATTACCTGCTGCAAGAGGCGGACCTTGTCATTGCTATTGGGTATAACCCCATTGAGTATGATCCCGGCCTTTGGAACACGAAGCCTGATCGCCCGATTGTGAATATTGATGTCGTTCCGGCTCAGCTGGACAATGCCTTTAATCCAGAAATTGAGTTGATTGGCTCCATTGTTCATACATTGCAGCATCTGACGCAGGAGGTTTCTGGCCTTTCCAACGGTGCCGCTTTGGATAAGATCCTAGAGCTGTATCGTGCCTCTCAAAAGCTCGCTTTCGAGAAGGCAAAAAGCACCCAGCAGGGGATGCTCCATCCGCTTGAGGTCATCAAGGTGATGGAAGATATCGTCGCGCAGGATATGACAATCTGTTTGGATATGGGGTCCTTCCATATTTGGCATGCGCGTTTCTTGGACGTCTTCCGTGCACGGCAGATGCTCATCAGTAACGGCCAGCAGACGATGGGCGTTGCTCTGCCATGGGGTATGTCTGCCAGCATCCTTAACCCAGCGCAGAAGGTTATTTCCGTCTCTGGCGATGGTAGCTTCATGATGTCCTCTATGGACCTGGAGACGGCTGTTCGTCTGAAGAGCAACCTCATCCATATCATCTGGGTGGATCAGCACTTCAACATGGTCCGTATTCAGGAAGAGAAGAAATATGGCCGTGATGCCGCAGTAGCATTCGGTCCGATTGACTTTGCAGCCTTTGCCCGCTCTTTTGGGGCGAAGGGGATTAACGTCAATAGCGTAGAGAGCTTTAAAGCTGCTCTGCGTGAGGGGATGGAGACACAAGGCCCGGTTGTGATTGCTGTGCCTGTTGATTATGCCGATAACCCTGGCCTAATGGACCCGCTACCGGCTCTTGCTAAGTAAGAGGTAGCCTTTTATTAGGTCGTGAGGAGAGGGGGCGTGATGAACGCCCCCTTTTTCCATCAGAGGTATTAGTATAGATGAGAGTGATTATCATTTAGTAATCTCATTGATTATTAAGTTTAGTCACATTTTGTTTTATTGATTGTTCATTAAGCCCCTCATACAACAAGCCATTATGAAAATTGGCTTATTTATTCCTTGTTATATAGATGCATTCTTTCCCAAAACAGGCATTGCAACGTTGGAGTTGCTGGAGAAATTGGGGCAGGATGTTGAGTATCCTATGGACCAAACCTGTTGTGGTCAGCCTATGGCGAACTCCGGGTGCAATCGCGATGCGAAAGAGACAGAAGCACTCTTTATCCGCAATTTCGCTAAATATGATATGATTGTGGCTCCATCTGGGAGCTGTGTTCATCATATTCGTGAGAACTTTGATGCGATTGAGCAGACTGATGAGGTCCGTCATGTGCGGCAAAATACGTATGAGCTTGTAGAGTTCATTCATGATGTGCTGCGGGTGCGGGAGTTCCCTTGGGCAGAGTTTCCTCACAAAGTAGGGCTGCATAATAGTTGTGCAACATTACGCGCTTTGCGTACGGCCAGCATGTCCGAGTTGGGCGAGCCGTTCTTCTCCAAACCTAAGACGTTACTTTCTGCGGTGAAGGGTATTTCCTTCGCAACACCGAAACGCCCTGATGAATGTTGTGGTTTTGGCGGCACATATTCCGTAACGGAGGAAGCCGTCTCAGCACGGATGGGGTTGGATAAAGTGAATGATCACCATAATGCGGGGGCGGAATATATTGTCTCTGCCGATACATCTTGCATGATGCACCAACAAGGCTGTGCGGAGCGCAATGGCGTGCCAATCCGCTTTATTCATATTGCTGATATTCTTAATGGAGCGCGCTCATGAGGGAGAAGCCAGTCCCGCATGCCTCATTGGCGGCTGAGTTTTTAAAGGATGATCTGCATCGCATTTTTCATGATGAACGTCTTTGGGGGATGCGGCAGAAACGGGATGAACAAATGCATGAGCTGCCAGAATGGCAGGAGCTGCGCCAACAAGCATCCCGGCTTAAAGAGCATACACTTGCCCAGTTGCCGCATTATTTGGAGCAATTTGAGCAGAATGCAAAAAAGAATGGGATTCACGTCCATTGGGCACGCGATGGGGCAGAGCATAACCGCATCGTAGAGGGCATCCTCAAGGCGCATGGTCATTCATCCATCATCAAAAGTAAGTCGATGATTACCGATGAATGTGAAATGCGCGAATATTTGGAGCCTAAAGGCATTACCGTTACGGAGACAGACCTCGGCGAGCGCATCCAACAGTTGGATAATCAGCTGCCTAGCCATGTGGTGGTCCCCGCGGTGCAGAAGCTTACCAAAGATGTTGCGAAGGTTTTTGCCAAACATTACCACACAGACCCTGCGATTGATGACCCTCACGCTTTGGCAGAGGCACAACGCAATGCAGCGCGTCCCGTTTTGCTGAGTGGCGATACAGGCATGACGGGGGGGAACTTCCTTGTTGCAGAGACAGGGAGTTTTGTGGTGTGTACTAATGAAGGCAATGCGGATTTAAGCGCGAATTTGCCGAATCTACATATCGCGACATTAGGGATTGAACGGCTTGTGCCGCGGATGGAGGATTTAGGCGTGTTTATACGCTTATTATCCCGCAGCGCGCTTGGCTCACCCATTACGCAATATACAACGCATTTCCGTAAGCCGAAGAAGGGCGGGGAGATGCATGTCATCCTTGTGGATAATGGCCGCTCAGAACGGTTGGGGATGGAGGATTTTTGGTCCTCGCTCAAATGTATTCGCTGTGGGGCGTGTATGAACACCTGTCCCGTTTATCGGCGGTCTGGTGGTCAGTCTTATGGTGCGGTTTATTCTGGCCCTATCGGGGCGATTATCGACCCTACGTTTAATGCGAAGAAGTTTAGTACACTTCCCTTTGCCTCCACGATGAATGGAAGCTGCACTAATGTATGCCCGGTGAAGATTGATATTCACGACCAGCTTTATAAATGGCGGCGTATTTTAGCCGAGCGGCATGAGATTCCTTTTGTGAAAAAGGAAATTATGAAGATGGCCGGGCGGTTATTATCCCAGCCGAAATTATATCGCCTCTCCATTAGCGGGACAGAGGTGGCTTTAAAAACCATGCCGCGTTTTGTGTTGTATAATTATTTGAACCCATGGGGAAAACATCGCGAGCTCCCTCACCCGGTGAAGGAGACATTCCATAGTTGGTACAAAAAGAACCGTTTAAAGAAAGAGACTACCGCGCAGGAGGGGACATCATCATGAGTGATAAGGCTATGAGCGCGCGTGATGTCATTCTTAGTCGTTTACGGGCGGTGAAGTCCCCTGCGGAGGAGGCTTACCCTTTGCCTCCCATTGTGATGCTGGGTGACCAAGATGCTAGCCCGGAGCGTTTTGAATCCAACCTTGCTTTGATGGGCGGGCAGATGATTCATCGCCAAGATGGTGAGACGGTGGAGGCAGCGATTGCGCGTGCTTTCCCTAAACGGCGTAATCTCTGCACCGCTGTGCCTGAAGTAAAAGGCACGTTACGAATAGAGGACCTCACCACGCACCAAGAGGCAGATACAGTGGATGTTATGGTGGTGCGTGCAGCCTTTGGCGTGGCGGAGATGGGCGGTATCTTCCTTAGCGAAGTGGAGTTGAAGGACCATCTCGCAGATGTCCATCTTGCACAGCATTTGGTTGTTCTGCTCGCCAAAGATGAGTTGGTCGGGAACATGCATAATGCCTACCGGGAACGTTCAGAGTTCCGTACAGCAGGGTATGGCGTGTTAATGTCTGGTCCTTCTGCCACAGCGGATATTGAAGGGGTCTTAATCCGCGGCGCACAAGGCGTGCGCAGCCTTTCGGTTATATGGGCGTAGCGATAAAGGGGAGGGGCGTTGGGATGAAGGCGTCCCTCCCTTTAAAGGTTTAAGCGTTACGAGAGGCTGTTACGCGGTCTTGTACATAGCGGAGTAATTCTGGCAGCCCATCCCTGCTGACCCCGGAGAGGAGATGGACCTCCGCGCCAGAGGCAGCTTCCAAAGCGGCTTTACGTTCTGCAATATCTTCTGGCAGAAGTGCATCGCATTTATTAAGGACTAAAACCTCTGGTTTAGCAGCAAGGCCTTCATCATAGGCTTTGAGCTCTTTACGAATCATCCGCCAATTTTGGACGAAATGTTCATCTGTCCCATCAATGAGGTGGATGAGTAGCGCGCAGCGTTCCACATGGCCGAGAAAGCGATCACCCAGCCCTGTACCTTCGCTTGCGCCCTCAATGAGGCCGGGAATATCGGCAATGACGAACTCTTCCATAGCGTTAAGACGCACAACGCCAAGTTGAGGATGCAGGGTTGTGAAGGGATAATCAGCAATCTTGGGCCGGGCACGCGAGGCTACAGAGAGGAGAGTGGATTTACCTGCATTGGGTAGGCCCACAAGGCCGACATCGGCAATGAGTTTCAGCCGGAGCCAAACCCAGCGTTCCTCCCCGGGGAAGCCTTTATCCGCACGGCGCGGGGCCCGGTTGGTGCTGCTTTTATAATGAGCATTACCAAGCCCGCCATCACCCCCCTGACAGAGCAGAACGGTTTTATTATCTTCATCAAGGTCAGCAAGAAGGGTCTCACGGTCTTCATCAAAGATTTGCGTACCGATGGGCACATCAATGATGACATCATCCGCTCCAGCCCCCGTTCTGTTGGAGCCAGCCCCATTCCCTCCCTTACGGGCGCGGAAATGTTGAGTGTAGCGGAAGTCGATTAATGTATTAAGGCTCGGCACAGCCCGGACGTAAATATGCCCACCCCGGCCACCATCACCGCCATCAGGGCCGCCAAACTCGATATATTTTTCGCGCCGGAAAGCGACCACACCATCCCCCCCATCACCGGAGCGGACATAGATTTTAGCTTGATCAAGAAATTTCATGAGAAAGACCGCATGTACGAAGGGAGGAGGGGAGAAGAAAAAAGGCCGGCACCATGATGGAGCCGACCCTTCCTCATGCTCTGCGCCTATAAGGGCAACAGAGAGTGTTACTCAGCAGCTTCTGCTAGGGCAACGGACACATGGACCTTACCACCAGCACGACGCTGGAAGCGCACGCGGCCATCAACGAGGGAGAAAAGTGTATGGTCACGGCCCATACCGACATTCTCACCCGGATGCACCTTTGTGCCACGCTGACGGACGATGATGTTCCCAGCGATGACGCTCTGGCCACCAAATTTTTTCACACCGAGGCGGCGGCCTGCGCTATCGCGCCCGTTACGGCTGGAACCACCTGCTTTTTTTTGTGCCATGACTGTGTCTCCTTAAAGAACGGGCGAAGTTACGCGGCGTTGATTGCGGTAATACGCAGAACAGTTACCGGCTGGCGATGGCCATTCTTACGGCGGCTATTCTGACGGCGGCGTTTTTTGAAGATGATGACCGTTGGCAAGCGATCTTGGGCAACAACCTCAGCGGTAACACTAGCCCCTTCGACCAGCGGAGCCCCAACCTTGGTGCTGCCTTCACCACCAACCATAAGAACATCGGAGAAGGTCACTGTGCTACCAGCCTCAGCCTCTAGCTTTTCGACCTTCAAGATAGCGTCTTTAGCAACGCGATATTGTTTCCCGCCCGTGCGGATGACTGCAAACATGCAAAACTCTCTTTATGTTACCGAAGCCTCTGGCCCTTAGCCTCACCTAGCTTTGTAGGTTTGGCAGACCCGCTCGCTTTTTTTCATTGGTTCAAACAATTTCCTACCAGTGGTAGAAAACCATAGGAACAGTGGGGTTCTGTACTGCTTTTCCCTTGTATCGTCAATAAATAAAGTAGGATTTATGGGTTGCAGGGGAGGATTGACGAGAGGATGAGAGGGGAAACCCCTTGCCAAGTGGGTAAAATCTCGCCATAACACCGGCATTACTTGGTGGTGTCCGGGCATAGTCCCGGCTTTAGCCCCAAGCCCCGGAGAGGTGCCAGAGTGGTCGATTGGGGCGGTCTCGAAAACCGTTGAGCGTGCAAGCGTTCCGAGGGTTCGAATCCCTCTCTCTCCGCCAAGGATTCCGTATTTTTTACATATGAATCATCATAGAAGATGCTAGTCTCGGGTAGATTGCTGCTTATACAGCAGAGTTTAGGGAGCTGCAGGATGAAGACGCGTATCATTCTAACGGTATTATCAGCCACGGTTATGGTCTCTTTAAGCCATGCTGGATGTGCGAAGTCTAAGCAGAATCCTAATATAGACCCGCGAGACCCGGGCATGTTTGTTATTTTCAATAAGGCAGAGCATGGCAATGCAAGTGCTCAGAGTGTCATGGGGAACGCTTATCTTTTTGGGATAAGTGTTGCACAGGATGAAGTAAGAGCGGCTGAATGGTATAAAAAGGCGGCAGATCAAGGTGATGTGCCGTCTCAATCGAAGATGGGTGAGTTTTACGACCAAGGCATAGGTGTGCCTCAAGATTACGCAAAAGCTGCCATGTGGTACCAGAAGGCGGCTGTTGAAGATGATGTTACAGCCCAAGAGGGGCTTGGGACGTTATACCGGTTGGGGCGGGGTGTTCCTCAAGATTATGGCAAGGCCTTAGAATGGTATCGGAAGGCCGCAGAGCAAGATGATTCAGTGGCCCAATATAATATTGGGTTATTATACGAGTACGGGCAGGGCGTTCCCCAAGATTATAACGAAGCTTTAAAATGGTATCAAAAGGCCGCAGCTCAAGATGATGACTTGGCGTTAGCAAAGCTTGGAGAGCTTTATAGGGATGGCCATGGTGTCCCGCGTGATTATGCAAAGGCGTTTGCTCTGTTCCAAAAAGCAGAGAAGCAAGGTAGTGCAGCGGCAGCCTATGATATAGGTTTGGCTTATGAGAATAAGCAGGGCGTGAAGCGCGATGAAGATACCGCTTTAGCGTGGTATAAAAAAGCCGCCGAGGCAGGTTACGCCCCTGCCCAAACTAAACTGGGGACAATTTATTGGGGGTGGCAAGACCTCGATACGGCGATAGCCTATTTGGAAAGTGCCGCTGCACAAGGTGATGATGTTGCGGCTTATACTTTGGGGCTTATATATCTAGAAGAACATTCAACAAAGCGGGATGTACATATAGCGGCAAATTGGCTTCGTAAAGCAGCGTCTATGGGTAATATAGATGCACAGAAGAAGTTAAAGAAGCTGTGATATAAAACAGATAATATTGTGTTGAAAAATAAGATCATAAATTGTTTCAGCTTCACGTGCCGAGGATCAGCAATATAATATGATTCTTGTTCCTCCCGGTATTGTGAAACTGATGCTCCATATTCACGAGGATGGTGGCGGTGTTTTCATTGCCGCCACCGTATTAGTGTTTGTTTTTGCTCGCCCAGCCCTTCAATACCAAGTCGTATTTCATCACCTTCTTGCAGCCAAAGGGGTGGCTTGTGCCCCATCCCCACGCCGGGTGGGGTGCCAGTGGCGATGATGTCGCCGGGGAGGAGGGTCATGTACCGGCTGAGATAGGCGATAATCTGCCGGACAGAGAAAATCATAGTCGCTGTCGAGCCATCTTGCCGGCGTGTGCCATTTACATCCAGCCAGAGACGGAGTTGCTGTGGCTCGGCAATTTCATCAGCCGTGACGAGATAGGGACCAACAGGTCCGAAATTATCGCAGCCTTTGCCTTTGTCCCATTGTGAGGATTGCATTTGGAAGCTGCGTTCTGACACGTCATTGATGATGCAGTATCCTGCCACATAGTCCAAAGCGTCCGCTTCTGTCACATAGCGTGCCGTGCTGCCGATGATGATGCCTAGCTCCACCTCCCAATCCATCTGTGTGGCATGGGGGGGAATGGGAATATCATCATAAGCACCACAAAGGGCAGAAGGAGCTTTTAGAAAGACGATTGGCTCTTGCGGGATGGGAAGACCGGCTTCTTCGGCGTGGTCAGCATAGTTTAGGCCAATGCAAACACATTTAGAAACATGACTAACAGGTACGCCGAACCGTGGAGAGCCCTCCACAAGTGGCAAGGTCGCTGTATCAATCTTCGCTAGTTGGGCAAGGGAGTGGGGAGAGAGGTGCTCTGGTGTTACATCATCCCAAAGGCTGGAGAGGTCTCGTATTGTGCCAGAGCTATCAATTAATCCGGGTTTTTCAGAGCCGAGGAGGCCATAGCGGCAGAGTTTTGTCATGATGGAGTATTCTCCAATGTCTTTATGCCAGTTATCTGCGCCAGTCTTTCAACAATCGTTCCACATCGCTGCATGAAGGCGTCTCGGCTATAATGTGCATCAATATAGCTTTTAGCGGCTATGCCATAGCGGTGCAGTTCTTCAGGGTGTTGGAATATCTCTGCTAAGGTCTCACAGAATGTTTCTGGGATATGGTCAGGCTGGAGGATAAACCCCGTTTTACCGGGTTGGACGCTATGACGCATTTCCCCCACTGGTGTGGCAATGACAGGGAGGCTCATATTCATGGCTTCATGCGCGGCAAGGCACATGCCCTCATAGCGTGAGGGTTGCGTATAAAGATGGAGTGTCTTGAGGAAAGACGTGACATTTGTTTGAAAGCCTAAAAGAAACACATGGTGTTGAAGCCCATATGTTTTGATGAGGCTTTCTAACTCGGCACGTTGGGGGCCATCTCCAGCAAAGGAGAGGCGGATATGGTCGGCCCATTGTGGGTAACGCTGGCGGAAGAGGGCAAGGCCTTCAATCAAGAGGGGATAATTTTTAACCTCATGTAAGCGGCCTGTAGTGCCAATATGCAGCGGTGTTGTGCCATCCCATTGCGGGGCTGGATGGCTGTTAGGCGCAGCAATATAAAGTGGCCAGCATGTTATCTTTGCTGGAGGAATCTCCATAACATCCTGTAAAAATTGTGCAACATAAGGGGAATCCGCCACCCATAACCGTGTGATGGGCCGCCCCGCTGTCGTGGTAAAACGGATGCTTGCACTATTCTTCCAGCTCACAACGGGGATGGAGAGGATTTTCCCCGCAAGTTGGCCGAGTAACGTAGCGCGGCTTAGGGAGGTCCAAATAATATCAGGGCGGTCTTTGCGGAGTAAGCGTAAAATACGCAAGAGCGTGAGGAGGAAAGGCCGCCTTTTTGTCCCAAGTAGTCGATACGGGATGCCTGCGCGATCAAGATACGGGGCGGCTCCCATATCGCGGGGTTCACATGCGGTGACATCAACATGATGCCCATAGGTTTTAAGGGCATGAACGATGTCAGGAATGGCAAATTCCGCCCCGCCTGTCTCTAAACTTGTGACGAGATAATGGATTTTCATAATCGTTAGGTACTTTCTAACTCTTGCAATGTTGGCGGTTGAGGGGGAGGTGTGGTGATGGGACCTTCCCCACGGAAAGGCTCGCTCGCATCAAGAAAGTTCTCATTGGTACGCAATGTGTATTCAATGACGACAAGATGGGTCAAGGCGCGGGTGATTTCTAGCCGAATGATGGCCTCATGGTCTTGTGTATCAAGCTCGCGGAGGCGGCGAATGGCCGCACGGGTCAGGCGGGCGGCGCGGTCATGCCGGCGGGATGAATGTTCGATGTAATAGAGAACAAGCGTAATAGGCCGGCGCGCGCTTTCGGGTAAATATTCACGATTAAGCAAACCGCGAAGGCGAATGATATTTAGCCCTAAGGTAAGGGTAGCTAATGTCCCCTGTATGCCAGCTTCTACGAGTGGAGTGATGGTTGTGGCATGGCGGAGCAAGCGGGAGAAACGGTCCGTATTATGCCCAATCCATGCGCTGATATGCGGTGTGCTGCCCAGGCTAGCGAGGTTGCGTAGCTCGCGTAGGGTTGCCTTGCGTAAGCGGAAGGCTTCTGCTTTGCGATTAAAGGGGAGAATGCTGCGGAAGATTAAAACCGCCGTAACGCCGGAAAGCATAATCGCTAATGTCGTATTATAGAACTTCGATTCATCAATAATATGATGGTTTTGAATCCCCAGCATAAGAGGCATGAGTAGATTATACGCAGCAGCAGCAGGGGCCGTTGCAGGGTTAGCCCGTGCGAGGCCGCCGAGCATCATCGCAGCAGAGAGGATGATGATAAGGGGCTCATAAGTTGTTACCATCGGGATGAAGACAAAGCAGAGTAGCCACGCAACACACCATGCTACCGCCAATCCTTTTAGGAACTTGATCGTTCCTAGGACAGGGTTTTCCTTCGTAGCGAAAAGGCCGCAGATTAGAGCGGTAATGCTGATGAGTGTATTGCCATTTGACCAAGCGGTGACTTCATAAATAAAAGATGTAACAAGAACAGCCAATGCAGCGCGGAAGCCATTATTAAAAGCAAGCCGCCCATCACGGTGGGTATGACGTTGGAACTGAAAATGGTCACCACGAATTGTGTGGGTACTGGCGTGATATTCTGTAATGGCTTCTTCAAGGTCACCGATGAGGTCCCCTAAAGAGGAAAAGAGAATACGTTCATCTAAGGCGGAGTTGGTGATGAGGCTATCTTCTGTTGGTGTGGTGGGGTCGGTCGGAGTAAGGGGAATAAGGCGGTGAGGAGTCGCATAGCGGCGGCAAAGGTCTCTGAGATGCTGAAGTTCCGCAAGAAGCTCTGATATTTCACTCTCCTGGGGGAGACGCTTAGAGAAATGCTGCAAGAATTGGATGAAGGCCGCAATGACTGTATCAAAATCCTTATGGTTGGAGGAGAGAAGCTCCAAGCGTGTGGCCATCCCAAAACTGCGAGATAACAAAGCGGAGACGGCTGCCAAGGCTGCACGGGCATGGTCGCCTTCATGGCCATGCACGCCCATCTCAAGCTCGGAAAACTCGATTTGATCATTGATGGATAGAATGGTCCCAAAGAGATTGCGGGCCTCTGTTATGGCACCACGATCCTGCCGCAGAATGTGGTATAAAGTATTACAAACAAGAGTAAGAGCAGATTCTAGTTTTTGGCGGACGCTAATATGGGCGCGGTGGTCTTGGTTAAAGGCAAAAAGTAGGCCAATAAATGCCTCGCATAACACACCAAGGATGATGTAGCTGGCGCGCGAGACAGCAAACATAAAGATGTTGTTGGTTTCTGGGACAATATCCATGCAAATGATAGCACAGGTATAGCCAGAGAGAACAAGCGCATATGAGCGAAAATTACTTACAAAGGTAGCAAACCCACTGCATAGGCCAATCCATACCGCAATGAGGGGGAAAAAGAGCCATGGAGCTTGCGGATAAATACCAATAAAGACAAGAGCCGCCGTCCCGCCGATCAACGTGCCAATGATGCGCCAGCGTGCCTTAGAGAGACTTTCCCCACGCGTAAGTTGTGCTACAGACCATACCGTCATCGGAGCCCAGATGGGGCTATCAAGCTCTAGCCATAAGGCGATTCCGAGGGCTAGGCAGGCGGCAATGGTCGTGCGAAGGGCAAAGAGAAACCCATTGAGAGAGGGGGCTAGTACCCAGGGTAAAAAAGAAGCCCCTCTGGAATGTAAGTTAGTTAGGAAACGGGTAAGCATGTTCTGGTCCAAAAAGATTTCTGTATAGGACCCTACTTCTGTTTGTCTGTTTAGGCGAGGGGTAACACTTAGTAATTGAAAAGTTCGTGGAAGGAAGGAGGACGGGAAAGATGTTTTTTTTTGTAAGTAGGAATATTTTCTCTTTTTTGTTTAGAGGAAAAATAGTAAAAGTTTCATGAATCCTCTCATGAAGATTTATAGCGAAGAAGGTTATTCAATGACAGAAAATATACCGGCTAGAGAAGGCCAAAGTTCCTCCAATGCCGAGCGTAAACAGCTCTTAGAGTTAACGGCTGATATTGTCGTTGCTAAGTTAGCAGGCTCTGATGTGCCTGCTGATAGTCTACCGGGACTGATACGCCAGGTATATGAAGCTTTGGCAGGAGGGGAGAGCGACCTAAGAGAGGAAGGTGCATCCCCTAAGCAGCAGCCGGCTGTTCCCGTTCGTAAATCTGTTTTCCCAGATTACATTATCTGTTTGGAAGATGGTAAAAAGCTGAAGATGCTCAAACGTCATCTTAAAAGCACCTATGATATGACACCGGACCAATATCGCGAGAAATGGGGCCTCCCTTCGGATTATCCTATGGTGGCTCCTTCTTATGCTGCACGCCGTTCTGAATTAGCCAGAACGATTGGTCTGGGGCGGAATATTGGGGTCTCTGCGGAGCATAAGCGTGGTCATAATAGTGACCTCTAATAGAGTGAAGTAGAAGCTATGAGTAATGAGAAGGCCGGGCATGTTCCCGGCTTTTTCTATAATACTGCTTTTTGCTTGACGCTCCGGCCTACATCTTGCCACTCTGCTTGTTAGGGAACAAAATGACGGAGGGTAGAAATGACGCGGTCGGAGTTTGTCGCCTTGTTAGCCTCACGTCTGGATGGCATGGCTAAAGAGAAAGTCAGCAAGGCTGTCGATGGGATTTTTACGCATATTGCCGAAGGGTTGGAAGCTGGCAATCGGGCAGAGCTGCGGGGGATTGGTAGCTTTGGAACGCGTCAACACACCGCTCACCAAGGGCGCAACCCCCGGACAGGGGCGGCCGTTGATGTTAAGGCAAAGCGCGTTCCTTTCTTCCGCGCGGGGAAGGAGCTGCGCGAACGGGTCAATCGTGCGAAGTAATAAAGGCCTCTGCGCTATGGGAGGGCACATCCTTCCCTGTGCGTGCGGCGTTGAGTTCTTCTAACAAGAAGTCCCGGAAGACAGAAATGCGTTTAGAGCTTTTTAGCTCCTCAGGATAGACAAAAAAGGCTTCTGCCAATGGTCCATGAACATCTGGTAGAATACGGACTAGATTGGGATGAGCAGAAGCTGTGTAAAAGGGTAGGGTTCCAATCCCATTACCTTGGGCAATAGCCATACCAACGGCAGCTATATTATTAATAGCAAGGTTGATTTTGGGGTGAAGGATAATTTTATCTTTTAAAAGTCGCTCTATGAGCCAATTTACATGAGGTAGGGGAAGGTGCCAGCCTGCAAATCCTATAAGATTATGTTGGGCAAGTTCTTTAAGGCTAGTTGGTGTGCCGTGCTGCTCTAAATATTCCTTACTGGCATAAATAGGCATGTGAAAACTGGCGAGATGACGTTGAATAAGGTCCGGCTGGGTTGGGGGATGCAGGCGAATAGCTACGTCAGCTTCGCGCATGCTGAGGTCCAAATCGGAATCTTCAAGTAGGAGAGTGACCTCAACATGAGGGTGCTTCTCCACAAAACGATGCAGGCGCGGTGTTAGCCAAGAGAGGCCGAAGCCAGAGGTTGTTGTGACCTTAATCTTGCCGGCTGCTTTCTCGCGGTTTTCACTTAAAAACGCTTGGGTTAGAGCCAGTTTAGAGAAGACCTCTCGCGCCGTCCGGTGGAGGACTTCACCTTGCTCGGTCAGGATGAGGCCACGCGCATGACGGTGAAAAAGTGGTACGCCGAGTACTTCCTCAAGGGCAGAAATCTGTCGAGATACAGCAGATTGGCTCAGGTTAAGGCGGTCCCCTGCATGGGTAAAGGACCCGGCCTCAGCTACGGTGTGAAAGATGCGGAGTTTATCCCAATCCATTTTTTGATTCCCGTACGCCCCTTCGCAATAATCATGGCCTGCTTTGCTCATATACCCTACGCCCTGACCTTCAGTGTTTTCTTTGGTAAAAACTTCCTGAAAAGCACCGAATGGTCAAGGGCAGAATAGCAATCAAATGCGTTTCTTTTGCGTATCGTTCTTTGTGAAGGGGAATAAGCGGTATTTTAGCGCGGTTTTTCGTCATTTAGGCCGAGTTCGGCAATGTAACGTTCCGCCTCTAATGCGGCCATGCACCCTGTCCCGGCGGCTGTGATGGCTTGGCGGTAGGTTTTATCCTGAATATCACCCGCCGCGAAAACACCGGGGATGGAGGTGCTCGCCGTCCCTGCTTTGGTGATGATGTAGCCTTCCTCATCGCAAGCGACCTCATGACGGAAAGGCCCAATGCTAGGGCTATGACCAATGGCAATGAATACGCCATCTACGGGGAGTTCCTCTATAACGCCGGGTTGTTTTGTATCAGCAAGGCGCAGCTTTGTAACAACGGCAGGGCTTCCACTGCCGCAAATCTCGTGGACCTCTTTGTTCCAATGCAGCTTGATTTTGGGGTTTGCGTGCAGACGTTTTTGCAAGATACGCTCTGCGCGCAAACTATCACGCCGATGGATAAGATGGACAACAGAAGCATGATGAGTGAGGTAAAGGGCTTCCTCCACAGCTGTATTGCCCCCACCGATAACGGCGACCTCTTTGCCGCGATAGAAGAATCCATCGCAAGTTGCACAAGCCGAGACGCCCGCCCCTTGATAGGCTTTTTCAGATTCTAAACCGAGCCATTTCGCTTGGGCCCCTGTAGCGATAACAACCGTACGGGCGCGGAATTGATCACCAGAATCTCCTGTGAGGTGAAAATAACCTTCCGCATCGGGGCCTTGTTTAAGGGAGGCTTCTGTAATGAGGTCGTAGAGTAATGTCGTGCCAACATGCTCGGCTTGCTCGCGCATTTGTTCCATCAGCCAAGGGCCTTGGACAGGTTTGGCAAAACCGGGAAAGTTCTCAATCTCATCTGTGATGGTGAGCTGCCCTCCGGGTTGCATACCGGTGACGAGGAGGGGATTCATTCCCGCGCGGGCAGCATAGATAGCAGCGGTATATCCTGCGGGGCCAGCACCAACAATTAACATATCGGTTTGGTGTTGTTTAGCCATGATAAGCTCCATAATTCTAAAGAGGATGACCAGATGGCCCTCGTAGGGTAGGACCATTATGGCACTGACCTAAGCCTGTTGGGTAACAAATATAGTATATGAAAGATGTCGATAAAAATAATGATAAGAGAAGAAATATGAAAGATTATTGCCCAGAAAGGAGGAAATGGTTTCCACATTAAAAAGAGCAGGTTATATAAGCTGGTATAGTCTTCTCCCGCAGCCTTTTGGGACGGTATATGAGCATTGCAGACCTTGATGAGATTGATCGGAGCATTCTCGCTGAATTGCAGCAAGATGGGCGGGTGACTAATGTGGAGCTTGCGCGCCGTGTCGGAATCTCCGCTCCCCCTTGTCTAAGGCGCGTAAGACGGCTGGAGGAGATGGGGCTTATCCAAGGCTATCATGCTGCTTTAGCCCCGGCTCAATTAGGGTGGACGATTAGTTTTTACGCGCTCATAGGCTTAGATAGCCAGAAAAGTGTGGTGTTGGAGGAGTTTGAAGCCCTCGTTGCACAATGGCCAGAGACGCGGGAATGTCACATGATTCGTGGTGGAGAGGACTTCCTGTTACGCCTCATGGCTCGCGATGCTGAGCATCAGAATCGCCTTACACGGGATTTGATAGAGGTTACCCATGTGGTGCGTGTGCAGACCTTGCAGGTGATTAGGACAAGCTGCGAGCGGGCTGGTGTGCCTATATAAATATGCCAAGATAAATATGCCAAGCACGGGCGGGAATAGATGCACCTTTTGGCGCGGGCCGCGTCTTTTATATGGTGCTCTAGGGCTGCTTTGGCTGTTGCATCTTCTGCTCGCCATACGCATCCCGCTCGTACCGGATGAGGCCTATTATTGGCTATGGTCGCGCCATATGCAGTGGGGCTATCTGGATCACCCCTTTATGGTGGCCTTATGGGTGCGTGGGGGCACGGCTTTATGGGGTGATACAGCCTTTGGTGTGCGCTTTGTTGGGCTGGTCGGGTTCGGTGTGGCGAATCTTTTCATCTTTCTCACAGCACAGCAATTCTTCCCAGAGGAAAAATCAGCAGGGAGGCGGGCTATATGGCTCTTTAATGCTACGCTTATGGCGAGTATTGGGCTTATTCCCGCCACGCCAGATGCACCATTATGTCTTTTTCTATCCATGTCCCTATGGGCTTTGGCTCACGCGCTAAGGGTTGGGCAGCCACAAAGCCGCTGGGGGTGGTGGGTGCTGTGCGGTATATGCCTCGGCTTAGCGATGGATTCAAAATACACAGCGGTTTTATGGGGGCTTGGGCTTGCGGGATACATCCTCTTTAGCCAGCGCGGTTTGTGGCGTATGGCAGGCCCCTGGGTTGCGGGCTGTGCTGCCTGTGTGATGACAGTGCCGACTCTATATTGGAATCTGAAGCATCATTGGGCTGGGCTGTTAAAGCAGGGGGGGCGCACTATGCAATGGCACCCAGAGCGTGCAGGGCAGTTTCTGGGGGAGTTTTTTCTAGGGCAAGCGGCGTTGCTGACCCCGTGGGTAGCGGGGGTGTGCATGCTAGGGCTATGGCGGGCGCGTAGTCGGCAAAACGTGCTTTTATGGCTTGCTTTGCCGATGATGGCCGTCTTCTTATGTCATGCACTAGGAGATCGCGTTCAGGCAAATTGGGTGTGGGTATTATATCCCCCTCTTATTGTCGCAGGTGCCGGGTATGGAGGCCACATAAAGGGGGCTGTGCTGATGGGGATGGCAAGCTCGTTTTTAATCTATAGCCAAGCTCTGACGGGGTTTATGGCTCTGCCCGCCTCGATGAATCCTATCACACGCCTTAGTGCAGGATGGGGGCGATTAACAGCGGATATTATAGCTCAGGCGCAGCAGAAGACTATCTCAACTATTGCTGTGCGGGATTATGCCTTGGCCTCTATTTTAGCGTTTTACCACCCGCGCGGCCTTCAGATAATCGGGTTAGATTCGCGTTGGGCATATATTGAGCAACTCCCACGGATGAATGTGCAGCCTGTCCTTTTGATAGAAGATGCGCATTATGCTTTTGCCCAAACGAGGGGGGAGCAGATTACGCGGTATAGCGGCTCTCAACGTGTGCGGGCTTATCGTATTGAGCTAAAATCTAAGAGCACAGGCTGGCAGATTCGGTAAGAGTGCTTATGCGCTTATGAAAAAAGCCACCCGTAGCGGATGGCTTTCTCATTCGTAACAGTACGAGATGAGGGGATTAGAAGCCCTCACGCTCCAGACGCTTACGCTCCATCTTACGGGCGCGGCGTACAGCCTCGGCCACCTCACGAGCGCGCCGCTCAGACGGCTTCTCAAAATGGCGACGCAGCTTCATCTCACGGAAGACGCCTTCGCGCTGCATTTTCTTCTTAAGGGCTTTCAGAGCCTGATCTACATTATTATCACGAACGAGAACCTGCACGGTGTCGTCATCTCCTTTGGGGGTTCTGATCCTCCAGCATGTGTTATAACCACAGCACACTGAAAGGATGGGATCCGATTACAGTGCGTAAGGGCCTATCATACTCCAAAAGATGAGACAATAGTTTCTAGATAAGGAAAGAGGGGAGGAGCGATTATTTATGAATTATGGGCATAATCACATCATTAATAGTGGCAAAGGAGGGTATGATGCAGGATGAAGGGCGCGCGATGGTAGAGACGCATCTATATTTGCGTGAGGATTCCATCAGGCAGTCTTTTGAGGGCTTGCTAACGATGTGGCGGTGCCTGTCTTTGGCCTGTGAGGAGGGGTTAGCCCATCATGGGTTAGGCCCTGCACATCATAGGATTTTATTCATGCTAGGTAGTCATGAAGGCTTATTGCCCAGCACATTATGCGCAAAACTAGGCATTACAAAACAATCACTTGGCCGTGCTTTGGGGGAGTTGAAGGATAATGCTTTGGTAGAGCAGCGTGAGGATGGTGCTGATAAAAGACGCCGTCCCATTTTCTTAACAGCAAAGGGAAAGGATTTAGAGCGTGAGTTATTCGGGGCTATTCGGGCTGTTGTGATACAGGCTTATAAACAGGTTGATGGTAATGCAGTTGATGGATTTCGCCGTGTGCTACGGGCAGTCGAGGCTTTAAGCGTTTCGCATTAAAAAGGGCGTACCCATCATCAGGCACGCCCTAACATTATCCATAACGGTATGAGTCGCGTTATGGCATGGAGTTGCCAACGCCCCCATTGCCTGTGCCTTGGCCACTCATCGGGCCCATGCCATTGCCCATTCCGCCGAAGGTGTTGCCCATGCTGTTCATCGGGTTATAACGGCCAACATTGCCTAACAGCTCTTGAATAACGGAGATATGCGTCCCCGGTGTAGGGGTGACCCCGCCTGCCATATGAACATGAATGGCATCACGTTTATTCAGCACATTCATCTTCCGCAGGATGCCAGAATTATCGAAGTTGAGTACCAAGACTTGCTGCTTATCAATAACAGGATGTGCCAGTGGGACGAGGTCCTTCGTCATGGAGATGTAAATCCATGTGTTATCATTAAATGTCGCATGCGCCGTTGGGGAGCCGAGGATGCTTAGAGCATCATTCTGCGTGCTGGAATTAAGGACAAGCTGGTCATAATCCATCTTCTCCACCAAAGCTCCGCGTGGGATAGGTGGCGGGCTGATAGCCTCGCAACCGCTGAGCATGAGGAGCCCGACAGCCGCTAGACCTGCCATGGAGCAGGGGCGCGTTATTAGGGACCGGAACAGGCGAAAGCAACTTGTCGTAAGGGTAGTCATGGGAGGGCGAATTGTCCTGATAGCATGCGGGCAAGTTATATGGCTCTTTCCGGTGCCCTAGCGAGCGAGATATGTCAATCTTTTTTCATGCGTTTTCGTAGCATTTGTGCCATAGTTAAGGACTATAAATGCTTTCATTCGTGAGGTTACGATGCCCCCTAAAAACCCAGCCGAGCCTAGTGCAGTCGTACCGCTGGAGCGTATAACACCGGAGTTTTCACGCCGTATTCCTTTAGCAAAGCTTGGTCGTCCCTTAGAGGAGTGTGTGGAGGCTAATGCTGAGGAGCGCGAGGCCCTTAAACAGCGTTTTGGGTTAGTGTCGTTAAGCCAGCTAAAATGTGAGTTCCAGCTTCAACGGGGGCAAGATGGTATTGTATTAGCGGGTGGGCATCTTCATGCAAAGGCTGAGCAAGCCTGTATCATTACAGGCGAGCCGGTAGAGGAGGTGCTGAATGAAGTGTTCCAGCTTCGCTTTGTGCCAGAATCCGCTATGCCTGCTGATGATGAAATTGATATTGAAAGCTTGCTGCAAGAAGATGCGGATGATGTCCCTTATGATGGACGGATGATTGACCTTGGTGAAGCGGCAGCGGAGCAATTAGCTTTATGCCTAACGCCTTATCCACGCCGTGCTGGAGCAGGGCTGGAGAGCTTTGTGGATGTTACGCCCTCTGATGATGAGCTTGATGCAGGCTCTGGGGCAGAGAGAAAGACTCCTTTTGATATTTTGAAAAAAATGCAGGAAAAATAGAGCCAAGAGTGGCCTTTCTGTAACGATTCTGATAGAAAAACGTGCAGAGTAGTGATGTCGTAAGGCATTGATGGCTTGCAGGGAGGCTTTCTCTCTGCTAGAGCCCCACGCCTAAGCACCGTAGCTTATGGCGGTGGTGAGAGTAATTGAGATTTCTCTGGCTTGAGGCCGCGCTATGCGGTAGCAGGAGCCGGAATATAACCCAGTGAGAGGCAGAGACCCATGGCCGTCCCTAAGAGAAAAACGACACCGTCCCGTCGCGGTATGCGCCGTAGCCACCATGCGCTTCGTATTGAGGCTCATGCAGAATGTGCAAATTGCGGTGAAATGAAGCGTCCGCACCATGTATGCAGCCATTGCGGCCATTATGATGGGCGTGAGGTTGTTAATGCTGAAGGTCGTGCGCTGAAAGCTGTCCGCGCTTAATCATCCCTTTGTATAAAGGGGAAAAGCCCTGAGCATGGCTTAGGGCTGCGCCTGTCTTGCGTTTGTGCAAACAGGGAAGATGGAAGAACTTTCAGGGGGCTGCACTCATGACGGAGGCGTCTGTCGTCAGAGCTGAGGGCGAGGCTGATAAACGGATGGCGCAAGCTTCAGTTCCTTTTACCCTAGCTGTTGATGCTATGGGGGGGGATAACGCTCCCAAAATCGTCCTAGCAGGGCTGGAGACGGCACTTATCCATCATCCGAAGATTCGGATTCTTCTCATCGGTGATGAGGAGATTCTAAATCAATCACTTAAAAATTATCCTCGGTTGAGTGCTGCTTGCACGGTGCGCCATGCACCAGAGAGCATCCCTATGGATATGAAACCCACCGCGGCTCTGCGTGTGCGTGGGTCTTCTATGCGCGCTGCGATGGAAGCTGTTGCCGCGGGGGAAGCGCGCGGTGTTGTGTCTGCTGGTAATAGCGGGGCAATGCTCGCTTTAGCGAAGATTATCGTTAAGGCTTTACCGGGTATTTCCCGCCCAGCTATGGCGGCAGTTCAACCCTCTGCGCGTGGTGATGTTGTGATGTTGGACCTTGGTGCGAACATTGTGTGTGATGCTCGTAACCTTGTCGAGTTTGCGATTATGGGTGAGGCTTTCGCTCAAGCGACTCTGTCATTAAAAGCCCCGACTATTGGCTTGCTCAATGTTGGTTCAGAAGATCTAAAAGGTGATGAGCGGCTAAGGCAAGCAGCGGAAAGACTGCGTGATAGTGTGTTGGCCGATAGTTTTCATGGTTTTGTAGAGGGACATGATATTACCGCAGGCGTAACGGATGTTGTTGTGACCGATGGGTTTACGGGCAATGTTGCGCTAAAAACGGGGGAAGGGGCTTTAAAGCTGGCTCTAGGTCTCCTGCGGCATGTCTTCCAAACGAATTGGTTGACGAAGCTCGGCTATATGTTGGTGCGCCCCGGTTTGCGCCGCATGCGGGAGTGGATTGACCCTAGCCGATATAATGGTGCGGTGTTTGTCGGGTTAAATGGGATTGTTGTAAAATCTCATGGTGGTGCAGATGCAGAGGGATTTGCTTCTGCTGTGGATGTCGCGATTGATGCTGTTGAAAACACCCTCAATGATAAGATTCGTCATCGGTTGGAGCAGCTTGGGATGCTCGGCCAGCCCGTAGAGGCAAAAGAGCAGGAGTGAGACCTCCCATGGCGCAGAATCCTTCCTCTGAGAATAAGAGAGCTGGTAGTCGGTTAACAGGTGTTGGGGCGGCTCTTCCCAAGCGTGCTGTAAGTAACGATGAGCTTGCTGCACAGATTGATACGTCAGATGAATGGATTCGGACACGGACAGGTATTCGTCAGCGTTATCTCGTTTCTGGTGACGAGACAGCCGTTTCTCTAGCTCATAAAGCAGCGCAGAATGCGTTAGATTACGCAGGCAAAACAGCAGATGATGTGGATGCTGTTATCGTAGCGACTTCGACACCTGACCAAGTTTTTCCCTCTGTTGCGGTGCGTGTGCAGGCCGCTTTGGGGATGGAGCGTGGTTTTGGCTTTGATGTTAGTGCGGCCTGCTCGGGCTTTGTTTATGCGCTATCGGTAGCTGATTCTATGATTCGTGCTGGTCAAGTGGGGCGAGTCTTGGTCATCGGGGTTGAGGTTTTTTCACGCCTGCTGGACTGGGAAGATCGCTCCACATGCGTGTTATTTGGCGATGGTGCCGGGGCTGTGCTGCTAGAGTCAGGTGCTGGTGAGGGAGAGGGTATTTTATCAACTCATCTCCATGCGGACGGCCATTTGGGTGACCTCCTTTATGTGGATGGTGCGGTTGGTTGTGCGTCTGGCAAGGTTGCCTTGAAGATGCAAGGCCGTGAGGTTTTCCGTCATGCCGTGGTAAATCTGGCAGCAGCGGTGGATGAAGCTTTGGAGACAAACGGCTTAAAGGGGACGGACATCCAATGGATGGTCCCACATCAGGCTAATCTTCGAATCATTGAGGGGATGGCTAAGAAGCTTCATCTCCCTGCAGAGCGCGTTGTGGTCACGGTAGACCGCCATGCAAACACCTCTGCGGCCTCTATTCCACTTGCTTTGGATGAGGCAGTACGCGATGGGCGCATCAAACAAGGTGATCTTGTTTTGATGGAAGCTCTAGGCGGTGGTTTAACATGGGGTTCAGCCTTAATCCGTATGTGATATGCGGTTATTAACGGCTTTGCATTTTTTTCAGTGTGCTAAATGAGAAGCGCGTGATACGGTTTATCCATTATGGAGACCATTGCACGCGCCGATTTGGTAGATTTTCTTCAAGAGGAGCAGGGTTTTTCGCGTCAGCAGGCGACCTTGTTCTTGGAGGAAATGTTCGAGCTTTTCGTCCAAACGCTTGAGCGAGGCGAGCCGCTGAAGATTAGTGGGTTTGGGACATTCGCCGTACGGGATAAAGCCCCCCGGTTAGGCCGTAACCCGCTAACGGGGGAGGAAGCTGTTATCTCTGCGCGGCGTGTGCCCTTCTTTCGTCCTTCACGCTTATTACGAGATAGTGTGAATAGCTCATCACCGATGCAGGATGTTCAGTTATGACAGCAACGCCATCACATCACCTCCATCAGGAAAGGTTACGCTCAGCTTTGAGTGTGGCGGAGGAGCTAGGCCTGCCTCTTTATCGTCTTCATTCGTGGGAGAGTTTATATCCCGTTTTTGCGACTCATCAAGGTGAGGATGGGCAGAGTTATTATGATGCTCATGCCGTTGAAGTTGTAAGGCATATTGCGCGCCTGCTTTATCAAGAGGGGGCCAAAAGCCACGAGATTATCTCTTGCTTGCGACAAGATGGGGTGATTAAGACGGAAAAACCTGCAGAATCGCAACGACTTTCCAAAGAAGACTCGTTTCAGAATCATGGTTTATCACGTCATGATGTGACTTCTTTGACAGAGAGATTGAAGCAGCTAGAGCAAGAAAATAAACAGCTTGGGGAGCAGTTGGAAGCGTTTGGACAGATTGCTCTCTCCCTCAAGACACTTGAGGATGAAAATGAGCTTCTAAGGCAAAAGCAAGAGGCCGCGCAGAGTCGCGATGAGTATGAGCGTCAGAGCTATGAAGCCTCTAAGCGTGCGTTGGAGGAAGATAACGCCGCCCTACATGATACGATAGAGCAGCTAAAGAGGGAGTTAGCTGGGCACAAAGCCCATATGCAGGTGCAAGAGAGTGAGCATACTGCCGCCCTTGTGGCTTTGCGTGAGGAGCTTGCGCGCAGTCGAGCAGAGTGTAAATCGTTACGCGATGCTGAGCAAAAAAGACAAACGACCCATGAGGCTGAGACTCGCGCGGGAGAAGAACGACAGACGTTGTTAGAAAATGAGCGGCATAGGTTGGTTCAAAAGTTTGAGCAGTCTGTCCTTCTCATGCAAACTTTAGAAGATGAGAATGTGCGGCTTAAACGCTCTCTGAAGGAAGGGGAGGCGATGCGGCAGGAGCAGGTACGGTTAACAGAGCGTGTTCAAGCCCTAGAGAGTGCTAATGCGACCTTAAAGGCAGAGCGATCCTCTTTGCAGCAAGCCTTATCTGCCCGGGATGAAGAACATCACGCTGTAGGGCAGAAACAGGCAGGGATTCAGCAGTTCCTACAAGAGTTACAGGGTGAGCTGTACCAGTTGAAACAGCTCATTACAGAGTAAAAAAAGTTAAAAAAGAGCCTCGCCCCATTGCAGGAATGGCGCGAGGCTGCTAGAGCTTCCTCACCGCAGGACGACGGGCAGTAGCGCAGTCTGGTAGCGCATCAGTCTGGGGGACTGGGGGTCGTGGGTTCGAATCCCGCCTGCCCGACCATCTCCTGCGGTTCATCTCCTCCTATGATAACGCACAACACGCAGTCCCGGGCCTTTATTGCTGGTCCAGAGGCTCCAGAGCATGTGCAGGCCTGCCATAATGGCCGGGCCAAGGAACAGGCCCATGAGATGCCATGTTTCTGCCCCCCCAAGGATGCCAAGCAGAACCCATAGGAAGGGTACTTTTGTACTACCGCCGATTAAGATAGGGCGGATGAAGTGGTCGGCAATAAAGAGAACAATCGCCCCAATAAGCCACACAATGACAGCGGCGAGCATGCTACCTTTAAAGGCGATGAGGAAGCATACACCCGTTACGGCAATCCAGCCCAGTAGTGGCACCATGGCAGCAATGGCTGTGGCGAGGCCGAAGATGAGTGGCTGTGGGGCTCCGGCTATGATGTAACACACTCCAATGATGGCCCCTTCACCAAGCCCAACAAGGACAAGGCCGGAGACAGTGCCATGAATGGAGGAGATAATCTGCCGCGCTAATGTTTCCCCTTGCGCGCCGAAAAGCCGCTGTGAGCCGATGAGGCATTTGCGGATGATGCTCTCACTATCTTTGAGAAGGAAGAAAAGCGTAAGCAAAGAAAAGACAAATAAGATACCGCGATGGAGAATCTCAGAGCCAAATTGTTTACCAAACGCAACCCCGCGCCCCATTCTGAGGGAGTGGACAAGCTCGTTTAACGTATCGGGGTTATTGAGATGTTGCGCCCAGAAGGCTTTCACTTGCGCGGAGGCAATAGGAAGGCGGTCCACCCAATTTGGGGTAGGGATGCCTTGATGACGAATCTGATCGACCCACAACAAAGCTCCGCTGACCTCATCGGCGATTTTTAGGCTGATGAAGGAGACCGGTACCAAAAAGACCAAGGCTAGAACAGCGGTGAATGAGAGGGGAAGCCAAATGGAGGTCCCGAAGCGCTTGGTAGCCCGTTTATAAAGAGGCCATAACGCAATTGCAAAGATACAGCCCCATAGTAGGGCTGGCAGCATGTTTCTTAGCGTCCAAAGGGCAGCGATGATGAAGAAGAGCGCAAGAAAACTGCGTGCGCGCCGCTGTAATGTTTTGGAGGGCGCAGGCAGACGCAACTGGCGTGCTTCTTTAGGGAAGGGTTTTTGTGTGGGGGGAGGAGATGTTTCGGTCATGTTGTTCCAAAAAATACCACAACGCTCTATGGCTATGAAGGAATGAGAAACTAAGCGGGCTTAGTCTGCCCGTGTAGAGCGCGTGTCAATAATAGACTATCCTGCTTATCGAACATCTCAAGGCGGAGGAAAAGGTCTAAGAGAACGAGATTGACGTTAAATTTAAAGTCATCACTTTCCCGCACGCGTTGAAAAACCTCCTGAATAGGGGTGAGATGAAAGGATTCGACCTCACCATCATTTGCATGAGGGATGAATGTTTCAGGTAAAGTGAGGTCATAGCAATAAAGCTTATCACGCCGGAGGCCCTCTGGGCGCGTCATAGCATAATGGAGTGTGCTGGCATGATGTGCTTGTTGGGCAATGTCAGCAGGGATAGCCGCTTCTTCTTCCGCTTCTTTAACAAGGGTCTCAAGAGGTGTAAGGCCACTGCTCATACCGCCAGCAACAAGATGGTCTAACTTGCTGGGGTCTAGGCGTTTATGGGGGCTACGATGGGCAACCCAGAGATATAAACCATCTGTTTTACGTACGAGGCCGTTCATATGGACGCCAGAGGCCTCCACACCAAAAACAGGAATAAGAGCGCGGTCAATTTGCCCGATGATGGTGCCTTCTGGTGTGCGTACATCAAACCATTCATTAAACGGTACAACACGCTCTTGCGCGATGAGGGCGGTGCTGATGTCACGCAGATGCTCCCCCGCGGGGAGGGTAATGGCGTTAGAGGTCACATGGAGCAAGGATGCACATGGACCACTGGTGAGCCAGTCTAGGGCGTTAGGGTCCACTAATCCTATTGTCATGCCTTGATATAAAAGTGGGATTCGCCCTGCGGGGAGTGTGACATTGTGGCAGCGTTTTATATGGCGGAGGAATGGTGCGGCGGCAGGGGATAGCATAAGTCCCTCTCAAGGCCTCGATAGAGGCTCGGATGCGTAAAAGATAGCCTGCTTAGGAAGGCGTGCTTGTAACAGCCATAACAGGGAACCACTGGCAGAAAAGGGCTATCTGTGTAAAAAAATTGTCATTCTTATTCAGCTCATTCCAATGCTAAAAGGGATAGGGGCTCATGGCATCCAGCACGACACAGCGTTTATCCCTGCGTGTTTTATGGCAAAAGGTGCGACCAGCAAGGCTGTATGGCTGGGTGATGCGCTTTGGTGTGTCCTGCCTTCTATTAGTGGTGGAAAGTGGCACAACAGTGGCCACGCCATGGCTTTTTAGCCGTATGGTTGGTCAGCTTTCAGGGCGTGATGTCGTAGCGGCAGCCATGATAGCCCTGCTTGCACAATATACGGTGCTGCGTGTCTTAGGGGCCGTAGCAGGGCCAGCGCGTAGCGTGTTGATGATGCCGGTAAGGACGACCTTAAAAGAACGTATTAGCGTGTTGGGAGTGGAGCATATCCATCATCTTAGCGCACGCTTTCATCAAAGCCGGCAAACAGGGGCCTTAACGCGGATTATTGACCGAGGGGCGGACGCGGCAAGCATGATTGTGGATATGGCCCTCTCCAATCTATTGCCGAATATGCTGGGATTGGGGCTAACCTTTTTTGTCGTGTTGCGTGTGTTTAGTGGGGAGTACCTCGTTCTACTGTGCGGCACGCTCCTTTTATATAGCGCAATATCGTATCTCTTTACACGCTGGCGTATGCGGGCGCGGCGGGCGCGTAATGCGGCGAATAATATGGTGCATCGGCATATAGTGGATAGTCTGCTCAATGCCGATATTGTGCGTGCTTTTGGGAATATAGCCTATGAATGTGAGCGGCAAAAAGTCGTATGGCGGGGGTTAAATCGTGCCGAGAGCCATTTGCAATGGCTTGTTGGGGGCTCCCAAGCTATTCGTAATTGCGTAATCGCCTTTGCTAGTGCGGCTTTATTGGGGCTGGCAGTGAGGGATATTTTAGCGCATCGTCTTGGTGTAGCGCAGTTTGTATTGATGGGCACTTATTTGCGGAGTGTCTATAGCGCGGTGGGGGCCTTAAATTATGTTGGGGCTGGCTGGCGTAATGCGCGTGTAGATATTGAATCCTATCTTGAGCTTCTTGCTTTAGAGCCAGAGATACGCTCGCCTGCACATCCTACGCCATTGCCCAAAGGGCCATCAGGTAGTGTGGGGATAGAAATGCGGCATGTCTGCTTTGGCTATGAGGCTGATAAGCTGCGTCTCAAGGATGTGAGTTTTAAGCTTCATGCGGGGCAGAGGGTAGCGATTGTGGGGCGGAGTGGCTCTGGTAAATCTACGTTAGCGAAATTGGTGAGCCGCCTTTATGACCCGCTTTCTGGTACTGTATTCATGAATGGCGTGCCCTTGCCAGAGCTTGCAGTGGATGTTGTGCGTGGTCACATCGGTGTGGTTGCACAGGAGACATCCCTTTTTAACGCCACGATTGCTGAGAACATTGCTTATGGGCGGATTGGGGCTAGTAGGGATGAGATTCAACGCGTGGCAGAAGCCGCTCAGCTTGGTCCCCTATTAGCGCAGTTGCCTGATGGGCTAGAGAGTATAGTGGGTGAACGTGGGATACGCCTCTCCGGCGGGGAGCGGCAACGCATTGCGATTGCTCGTGTGATTTTGCGCAATCCGCCCCTGCTTGTGTTGGATGAGGCCACCAGTGCGTTAGATACGCGCACTGAGCATGCTATTCAGCAAGAATTATTGAAGCTCTCTCAAGGGCGGGCAACACTTGTCATTGCCCATCGCCTCTCCACGATTCAAACGGCTGACCATATTCTCGTTATGGAGGCCGGGCGTGTGGTGGAGGAGGGAACGCATGAAGAATTGCTGAGAAAAGCGGGTATTTATGCAGGAATGTGGAGATTACAGGTAAGAGGGGGTTTCACTAAGGCTCATTCGGTTGTAGAGGGATAGCGGGCTGCTTCTGTCGGTAGAAAGGCAGGAAAGACTTGACGTATCGTCGTTAGTAAGTCATAAGCCCGCCTTATTTACGGAACACGCCGAGCCTCGTTGCTTGGCGTATCACAGTATCGAGGAAGTTCTATGTCTCGCCGTTGCCATGTCACGGGCAAAGGGGTACTGACGGGCAATAACGTCAGCCACGCCAATAACAAGTCCCGCCGTCGTTTCCTGCCGAATCTGCAGGAGGCCACCCTTCTTTCCGATATTCTTGGGGCCCCTGTGCGTATGCGCCTCTCTGCCAAGGGCATCCGCACGGTTGAGCATAATGGCGGGCTGGATTCCTTCCTGCTCGGCACGCCAAACCGTAAGCTAACGCCAGAAGCTCTGGTGATTAAGCGGCGTATCCTGCGCGTTCAGGAGCGTAAGACGGCACAGTCCGCAGCCTGATAAGGGTTTGATGGTTCCTCTGGGGTGGCTCTGCTGGAGGACGATTTATGATATTCATACAGGGCTTATGAGGGTGCCCCGGTATTAAGCCGAGGCACCTTTCCTTGATTTTGGAGGTTTCCCGTGACCGACGATAGCGTCCAGGGCGCGAAGTCCGCTCTCTCAAAGATTCGTAACATCGGTATTACCGCACATATTGATGCCGGTAAGACGACCACAACAGAGCGTATGCTCTACTACACCGGTATGTCTCATCGTATCGGTGAAGTGCATGACGGGAACACCACAACTGACTATATGGAGCAGGAGCGTGAGCGCGGTATTACCATTACCTCCGCTGCTGTGACGTGTGAGTGGAATGACCACCGCATCAACATCATCGACACTCCCGGCCATATCGATTTTAACATCGAGGTGAACCGCTCCCTGCGCGTGCTGGATGGTGCGATTTTCGTGATCGAGGGTGTGGCTGGTGTGCAGCCGCAATCTGAGACCAATTGGCGTTTGGCAGACCGCTATAACGTGCCGCGTATTATCTTCATCAATAAGCTGGACCGCACCGGGGCTGACTTCGACTACGCTTTCAGCACATTGAAGGAAAAGCTGGACATCGTGGCGATTCCCCTTCAGCTGCCGATTGGCTCTGAGGAGAATATGGTCGGTGTTGTGGACCTCGTGGAGATGCGCGCCATCGTATGGGAAGGTGGCGAGCTTGGGGCGAAGTTCCATTACGAAGAGATTCCAGCCGATATGAAGGAACGTGCTGAGGAAGCACGCCAGAACCTTCTCGACACAGCTTTGAGTGTCGATACCGCTGCGATGGAAGAATATTTCGATAAAGGTGAGGTGGATGTCGCCACACTGAAGCGTTGTATCAAAAAAGGTACAATCGCTGGTGAGTTCCGCCCTGTCCTGTGCGGTACTGCCTTTAAGAATAAGGGTGTGCAGCCTCTTCTTGATGCCGTGATTGATTACCTTCCTGCTCCTGATGAGGTTGAGGGCATCCGTATTGCTCCGCCGGAAGATAAGGAAGTTGATGAGAGCTTCTTGCCGATCATCCCGGTTGACCCAGAGGGTAAGTTTGCTGGTCTGGCCTTTAAGATTATCTCCGATAAATACGGCACATTGACCTTCGTGCGTGTCTATCGTGGTGTGTTGAATACGGGTGATACCGTGCTGAACACCACCAAGGGCACCAAGGAGCGTGTGGGCCGCATGTTCCAAATGCACGCTGATAAGCGTCAGGAAGTAAAGTCTGTTGGAGCTGGTGATATTGCTGCCTTCGTGGGGCTGAAGGACACTGTAACAGGTGATACTTTGGCTGATGCTGCTGACCCTGTCATTTTGGAGCGTATGCAGTTCCCGGTTCCGGTGATTGATATTTCTGTCGAGCCGAAGACCAAAGACGCCGTTGAGAAGATGACACTGGCTCTCCAAAAGCTGACAGCTGAGGATCCGTCCTTGCATCTGCGTACAGACCAAGAGACAGGCCAGACCATCCTCTCCGGTATGGGTGAGTTGCATCTGGACATCATCGTGGACCGCCTGCGCCGTGAATATGGCGTGGATGCCAATATCGGTGCTCCGCAGGTGGCTTATCGTGAGACCATCACACAGTCCCACACCGAGACATACACGCATAAGAAGCAGTCCGGTGGGTCTGGTCAGTTCGCTGAGGTGAAGATCACCTTCGAGCCGCTGACAGAGAAGGGCGCAGAAGAGATTCTCTTCGAGAATAAGATTGTCGGTGGTGCCGTGCCGAAGGAATATATTCCTGCGGTGGAAAAAGGTATCCGTATGCAGGCCAGCACGGGTGTTCTAGCAGGCTTCGAGACTGTGGGCTTTCAGTTCACGCTGGAAGACGGTAAGTACCATGATGTTGACTCTTCCGCTCTGGCCTTTGAGATCGCCGCTAAGGCGTGCTTCCGCGAGGGGATGAAGAAGGCTGGCCCGGTTATTCTGGAGCCTATCATGGATGTGGAAATCACCACACCGAACGATCATGTTGGTGACGTTGTGGGTGACCTTAACCGCCGCCGTGGTATCATTCAGAATCAGGAGACCTCTGGCTCTACTGTTCTGATTCGCTCTCAAGTACCGCTGAAGGAAATGTTCGGTTACATTTCTCATCTGCGTTCCGCAACAAAGGGCCGTGCGTCCTTTACAATGCAGTTCCATCATTATGAAGCTGTGCCGCGCAACGTGCAGGATGAGATTATCGCAGAGCGTACCTAAGACGCTTTGCAGGTAAGTCTTGCTTAGGGGAGGCCCTCCGTCAGTCATCTGGCGGAGGGTTTTCTTTTTGGGCTTGACCTTATCCCTAAGAATGATGTTATCCTCGTTATACGGTGATGGATTACCACCGGGCCGATAGGCCGAACCGCCACCCGCGAGGGAAAGGCTGATGATTCCTACCAATGGACCCCCTTATGAATTAAGGATAAGGGGCATGGTGTAGGAGTCTGATATGGTATCTTTTAAAGAAATTATAGCCTTTATGCTGCGCTTGGGCCGTTGGTTCTGCCTTTTAGTGCCGCTTGCCCTGTTTGTAGGGAGCTTCTGCGCTCTGTTCCTGTGGATGTTGGAATGGGTAACGCATTATCGCTTTACCCATCCGAACATTCTATATGGGCTGCCTTTGGCGGGTGTTGCTGTAGCGTTATCTTATTATTGGTGGGGTGGCCGTGCCGGCGGGGGCAATAACCTCATTCTTGATGAGATTAACAAGCCTGGTGAAGGCGTACCGTTGCGTATGGCTCCCCTTGTGTTCATTGGGACGGTGGTGAGCCATTTATTCGGGGCATCTGTCGGGCGGGAAGGTACAGCAGTGCAGATGGGCGGAAGCCTTGCCAGTAATTTTGCGCGACTCTTCTGCCTTGATGAAAGAGAGACGCGTATCCTCCTCATGGCTGGTATGGCCTCCGGCCTAGGGGCAGTTTATGGCACACCGATTACCGGGGCGGTGTTTGGGCTGGAGGTCGTCACGCTTGGGGCGTTGGATTATTCAGCACTTTTGCCCGTTGCAGTAACGTCCATCATAGCAGATTGGACATGCCATCAATGGGGAATTCATCATGCGAGTTATATCGTTAGTTTTAAAGGGTTTGCAGCTCAAGGTCAGCCTGCTTTCCATGTGGATGCGTTGTTATGGGCTAAAGTGGCCCTTGCAGCGGTAGCCTTTGGGTTTGCGAGTAAGGCGTTCTCCGAGGGGGTGTATAGGCTTGCTCCGCTTATTAAAAAGCTTTGTCCTCAAACATGGTTGCAGCCAGCTATTGGCGGTGTCGCAACGATTGCACTGGTCTGGCTTTTAGGGACGCGGGATTATTTGGGCTTGGGCGTTACAGCACCGGAGCTTGGCGGGGCGTCCATTGTCAATTTCTTCGGCTCAACACATTATGCGTGGAGTTGGTTATTAAAGCTGCTCTTTACCGTCATTGCTTTGGCAACAGGCTATAAAGGAGGGGAGGTTACGCCGCTCTTCTTCATAGGGGCTGGGTTAGGCAATGCCCTCGCACCATTTTTAGGTGTGCCGGGGGATTTGCTAGCCGGTGTAGGCATGGTGGCTGTCTTTGGGGGCGCAGTAAATGCCCCATTAGCTTGTACCATTATGGGGGTCGAGCTTTTTGGGGGTACGAACATCGTTTATTACGCAACGGGTTGTTTTATTGCGTATTTATGCTCCGGCCATACGGGGATTTACCTCTCCCAACGGGTTGGTATCCCCAAGATTTGGCGGGCTGATTTCCAACCCGGTATCTTGTTAAAACGTGCCAGAAACGGTGTGTGGCGGGAGGAGGACTAACCGCTCGCGCGCGCTGCTTTTTTGCTTGATGGTCCCTTTCAGAGGGAAGGGACCATTATAAGCGTGTTAGCCAAAGCAATGGTTTGCATGCATGATGGCGATGCCAACCTCACGAAGGAGGTCAAACGCCTCTTGCAGCGGTTGGAAGATTTCCCGATGTTCGCGTGCAAAGCCTTGGGCTTCTCCCGCCCCGCCGGGTTCACCGAAGTCGAGGTCGGCAATGCTGGGGGCAGAGATGGGGAAAAGATCATCCAAGAGGCGCAAGGCCCGTGGGACATCGAGGCAGAGAATCAAGGTGGTGATGGCCTCACGCGTGAGGCCGCCACGTGGGCCGAAATAGGGGATCTGGGTGCCTAATGTCCAAATCCGTTCCATCAAAGCGAAACGGATGACATGGAGGAGCTTTTCTTCAACCTCCATGCGGGGTGTTTCTGGCCAGGCGGAACGGAGAGCAATATCCTCCCGTTGAATCCGGCGGAAAAGGGCGGGCACACTCTTCCAGAACTCTAGCTCCTCCAAGTCGCGCGCGATGCTGAGGAAGTGCATACGGTCATCGGCATTATCGCACTCTGTTGCGCGGTTGAGCCATGTGCCGGGGTCAAGCTGATGGATGGTCGCACGCAGGACATCCAGGTCCGAATGTTTAAGAGCTTGGATTGCGAAATCCATAAGCTGGCGAAAACGGGGAGATTTATGCCGTAATTGCTCAAATTGCTCGCTATGACGTCGTGCTGCGCCCCCAAGGCCATGTAGCACATTGGCCCACCAGCCAAGTTGTTGGAGGATGGCGTTATTAGGGATAGCGCGAATTTGGCTTGGGTGCGTAATACGCGTTACCCGCGCTGTATCGGATTGACGAGCAGAAGGGCGGGAGCCTGTTTTATCCACCAAAGAGGGGCCAAAAGCACTCAGGAGGGCTGTATAGCCGGGGTCATCCACCAAATCCCCCATCTTTAGGGCGATGGTGGAGAAGAAATCCATCGCAAAATCAGGCTTGCTAAAGAGGGGGTCTTTTAAAGCAATAGGGTCGATTGGCTCATGTTGAGCGGCGACAAACTCCGCTAATGTGGCGATGGTAGAGGCAGCAAGCTTAGCCGTGCCGAAGGGAAGATACCCATCCCCCCCTTGGAAGGCCGTTTCCACCCGGCTGGTGATACCGGCCTTTTTTAACGCTTGGCGGGTATTAGCGGGGGAGAAATAATCCAACCGCTCTTTAAGGCTGAAAGGATGTGCCCCACGGCCAATGCTCTCACCATGTGTGTCGAACATAGTGAGGGCGATGTCATCCAGCCCGTGTTCTTTCATAAGCTCTAAGGTGCGTAACCGTAGCCGCTCGACCATTGGCCCTGCTGCGAGCTGGCCGACATACCGGCCGGAATCGGAATAACCAAATTGCAGCGAGAGCCGCCCATTAACACGGAGATAAGCCCGCCAATGGGGAGAGCGGAAGGCTTCCTCAAGAATCTCCGCCCCATTTTCGAGAGCTGTTTCAGTCTCAAAGAGGGGAGATATTTCGATTTGCTCATCCCGAATCCCAAAGAGGCGCGCTAACCACAAAGTCGCAAGCAGCGTATAGCCGCTCTCCGTTTCTGCAATGAGGAAGCGAATGGGCGAGCCGGAATCAATATGTTTGAGGATCTGCGCCATCACCATCATCAAACGCGAGGCGGCACTTGGTTCAACCAACAAGGCCCCGAAATCAATCGCGAGGGGTTTGAGGTTATCCATCGCGGCATCAATATGGGAGAGTAAAGCCCGGCGATGGAAGGGGAGTGTTGGATCGTCCGTCAACCCTAAACGCGTGCGTGCGACATTATAAATCTGCGCAGCATTGAGGCGGGTATGGATATGGGAGATACCAAGACCGTGATTGAGAAAGCCAGCCCGGATGACATCAAGCTCTTGAGCCGTTGCGTCATCCAGCTTGGCACGCTCTGCTTGGAAGAGCGGGAGCAAATCTTCCGCATGAAGCAAGGCCGTCTCGCGCAATGAGATGAGCTTGTGTGAGAATTGAACAATCTCTTCTGGCGTTAAGCTTTTCCCCGGGATGGAGCGTGGGCAGGCATCGCGTTGCTGCACAGTGGCCATAAGGGCCGCAAGAACGCGCTCCCCGAGAGGGGAATCGTGCAGTCCAATCTTTTTCAGCCCCTCTAAGAGGCGTTCTAGCTGGGCGATTTTAAGGCCGAGGCGGATGCGGATTGTATCCCACCAGCCAATATCATTACGTCCATCAGTATCAAATCCTACCCAGCTTGCGAGTTTGATAGGGGCGGGATTTAGGTTCTTGACCTCTGGCCAACGCTGACGTGCTGCTTGGAAGATGTTTTGGGCGAGGACATCCAATGCATCGCGTCCGCGCGTGATGGCGGCAAGGGCGAGGGCCTGTTCCTCATCCAATGTGGGAGGGGCAGCACGGCGATGGGTCGGCAGGATGGGGAGAGGATGGGCCGGGTCCTCCGCACATTGGGCGAGAAGGTCGTACACATCATTGGCTAAAGCAAAGGTGGGATGGGCTGTAAAAACGGCAGAAAAACCCGTTATAGCGAGGTCATCCGGCGTTTTTGCATGGGCTACAAGCTGCTCTGCTACATGGCGTAACCGTTCGGTAGGGGATGCCTCCGCCCCGTTTTGCTCTAAGCCGATATAACGGCGCAGGGCGGCAGCGCGTGTTGTGAAGTTGCGGTCCCGTAATAGACGGATCGCCTGTTTGATTGTCTCATTCTCTCCCGGAGCACTTATTTTTTCCGCTAATGTAATAATGAGGCTGGAGAGGTCATGCGGCTTATGTGTAAGCGTAGCCGCGTAGGATTTAATCAGTTCGGCAGGCGATGCGTCAGTTGGGGAGGCGCAATCTGGCATGAGGAACAGTCTCGCTTGTGTTCATTTGTGGTTATTAGGTAGGGAAGGCTCACTTCCCCTTCTAACGTGATTGTTCCTGTATAGGCGGAATCGTGCTAGAGAGCCAAGCATTGATAAAAACTGTTGCGTACTTACTTTAAGGAGCGAGGATAAGCCCCTCCGTTTTAATAAGCGTGGGTTTTATCGAGGCTTTAGGAGGGGGTGACCGTTATCATGTCCGTTCCACAGCGGAAAAATCGGGTCTCTCTGAGTGCGACATTGTTGCTGGCAGGAGCCTCCGGCGTGGCAATTATTAGCCGGTTGAGCCTATGGCAACATCTATATGGCACACCATTATGGTTGGACATGCTCCAAGCTGGTAGCCAAGCTGGTGTGGTTGGTGGGGTTGCTGATTGGTTTGCCGTGACGGCCTTATTTCGCCATCCTCTAGGGCTGCCTATCCCGCATACGGCTATCCTTCCGCAACGCAAAGCACAGCTTGGGAGTGCTTTGGGGCGGTTTATGGTGGAGCATTTTCTCACAAAAGTGGAGGTGATTCGCCTATTAGAGCAAGTTGATCTCCCTGTTTTGTTAGCGCGCTTTTTGCAAAAGCCAGAGATCGAGAATCAAATCCTAAGATATTTACGCAACCTGACCCCAGCGATTTTAGAGCGTATTGGTGATGGGCGCGGTAGTTCGTTTTTGGTGACGTTATTTCCCACACTCTTAAAGCGTGAAGATGTCACAGCTCTAGTGTTGCGAGGCTTTAAAGCGTTAGTGGATGAGGAGATACATCAGGAGGTGTTCTCCTTCTTTCTCGCTCAGTTGAAGGAGTTTGTTACAACGCGCGAGGAGGATTTACGAGGTTTTGTAGAAAAACGGGTGAAGGAGCAAGGTGGACGGCTGATTGGCTGGGCTATGGGAACATCTATTGCAACACAAGTGCTTACAGCATTACGGGCCGAGTTGGGACGTGTGGACCCCATGGATTCCGATTTAAGACATGGCTTTACCCGGTGGGTACGCACAAAGATTCAGGAGTTAGAGGACGACCCACAAAGTGCGCATGATGTGATGGAGAGCATTACGGCCTTTTTTGCCCATGAAAGTGTCAAGGAATGGAGTGGGAGCTTATGGCAGCGTTTGCGGATGATGGTCGAGGATGATAGCGCGCGTGATGATGGGCTAAGCATGCAGGCATTACGCACGATTTATCAGCAATTTATTGAGAGCTTAACGCATGGGACGGTTTTGTCTAATCGGATGAACCAAGCAGTTCAGCAAGCAGTAATAAAGGCTCTGCCTGCTACGCAGCATTATGCCGCAGGGATGATAGAGCGCGTGATGGGAGAATGGAGTGCAGAGAGCCTTTCGGCACGGTTAGAGGCCGGTATTGGGCGTGACCTCGCTTATATTCGTGTGAATGGCACCGTGGTGGGTTTTGTGGTAGGAGCTTTGTTAGAAGCTTTGTTGGTTTGGCTTGTACCATAGCCTAAAAAACCCAAGATAAAGCTTGACCCCCGGGAAAATATAGGCCACCTCCTTGAATACGGACCGTGCAGGTCTTAAATAAAGAATCGTAACAGAGGTTGTGGGTTTTCACCGTGCTGAGACTATCCAAATTGGCTGACTATGCGACTGTTGTCCTCGTAAGATTAGGGGAGCGTGGGACTTTGGCCACGGCGGCGGCTCTCGCGCAGGAGACAGGCGTGCCAGAGCCAACCGTGGCAAAGCTGTTAAAAGGCCTTGCCGCTGGTGGGCTTGTGGTTTCCTTTCGTGGTGCGCGTGGGGGGTACCGGTTAGTTGATGAGCTAAAGGATATTTCTGTAGCGCGGGTCATTACGGTTGTGGATGGTCCCATTCGTGTTACCGCCTGTTGTGATGGGCGGGAATGTGTCCATGGGGAGACCTGTGGTCTCTCTGGCCAATGGGATATGGTCAATCAGGCTGTTCGTCAGGCGTTAGAGAGTATTAGCCTTGCGGATATGGCCAACCCCGCTCTCAAGTTTGATCCGTCCTCTGCCGCATCGGCGGGAGCGACAATGCGTGTAGCTGAAGGACAGGGAGGATGCCATGCCGGCTGTGTCGGAAACTCGTGAAGCTGTAGAGAAACTGGCAAAGTCCAATTATGAATGGGGCTTTGAGACAGATGTGGAGATGGACCTCGCCCCTAAGGGACTGAATGAGGACATCGTCCGGCTCATTTCTGCACGGAAGAAAGAACCGCAATGGATGTTGGAATGGCGGTTAAAGGCGTTTCGGTCTTGGCAGGAGATGAGCGAGCCAAATTGGGCGAAGGTGAAGCACCCTCCCATTGATTATCAAGATGCCCATTATTTCGCTCAGCCTAAAAAGAAGCCGGGGCCTAAAAGCCTTGATGAGGTGGATCCCGAACTGCTGAAGACTTACGAGAAGCTCGGCATCCCCCTGCATGAGCAAGAGATGCTCGCTGGTGTTGAGGGGGCCGGGCAAAAAACGCCCGTTGCCGTTGATGCGGTGTTTGATAGCGTCTCTGTTGCGACGACTTTCCGTAAAACATTGGCCGAAGCGGGAGTGATTTTCTGCCCAATTTCTGAGGCGATTATTGAGCATCCAGACTTGGTGAAGAAGTATCTCGGCACGGTTGTGCCAGTGGGGGATAATTTCTTCTCGGCGTTAAACTCAGCTGTCTTTACCGATGGTTCTTTCGTCTATGTGCCTAAAGGGGTACGTTGCCCGATGGAGCTATCCACTTACTTCCGCATTAATGCTCGTAATACTGGGCAGTTTGAGCGGACCTTAATCATCGCTGAGGACCGTGCTACAGTGTCCTATCTGGAGGGCTGTACAGCCCCGCAGCGTGATGAAAATCAGCTTCATGCTGCTGTTGTAGAGCTTGTGGCGATGGAGGATGCCTCCATTAAATATTCCACAGTGCAAAACTGGTATCCCGGTGATGAGGATGGCAAAGGCGGTATCTATAACTTCGTAACCAAGCGGGGGATTTGCAAAGGCGATCGCGCCCGCATCTCGTGGACGCAGGTAGAAACAGGCTCTGCCATTACATGGAAGTACCCTTCCTGTATTCTTGCCGGTAAAGGCTCAGTGGGGGAGTTTTACTCCGTTGCCGTAACAAATGGTCATCAACAAGCTGATACGGGTACGAAGATGATCCATCTCGCCCCCGATACACGCTCCACCATTGTGGCAAAGACAATCTCGGCAGGGAAGTCCGATAGCACGTATCGTGGTTTGGTGCGGATGCAGCCAAAGGCACGCAATGGGCGGAACTTTACGCAATGCGATAGCTTGCTTATTGGCGACCAATGCGGGGCGCATACAGTGCCTTACATCGAGAGCCGCTCTCTGAGTGCGCGTGTCGAGCATGAGGCCACAACCTCCAAAATCTCTGAGGACCAGCTCTTTTATTGTCGCTCCCGTGGTTTTTCCGAGGAGGAAGCTGTGGGGCTTATCGTCAATGGTTTTTGCCGGGAAGTGCTTAAAGAGCTGCCAATGGAATTCGCTGTGGAAGCGCAGAAATTGCTTCAAATCAGCCTAGAAGGAAGCGTGGGGTAAGGTATGAGTGAGTTTCTAAAAATTGAGGGGCTGAAAGCCCAGATTGATGCTGATGGCACCCCAAAGGAGATTCTAAAGGGCCTAAGCTTGGAGATTCCCAAAGGGGAGGTTCATGCCATTATGGGGCCGAATGGCTCTGGTAAATCCACACTCTCTTATGTTCTGGCAGGGCGTGAGGATTACGAAGTTGCGGCAGGATCAGCGCAGTTTAAGGGGCAAGATTTATTAGCTTTAGAGCCAGAAGAACGCGCTGCTCTTGGTGTGTTTTTGGCCTTTCAAGCTCCGGTGGAATTGCCGGGGGTAAATAACGCTAACTTCTTGCGGACCGCCGTTAATGCCGTGCGCAAGGCCCGCGGGGAGGAGGAGTTGGATGCTGTAAGCTTCCTCAAACTCGTACGGGCAGAGACAAAGCGTCTCTCCATGTCGGATGAGATGCTCAAACGGGCCGTGAATGTCGGCTTCTCCGGTGGTGAGAAGAAGCGTAATGAAGTGCTGCAAATGCGCTTATTGAAGCCTTCCTTAGCCATTTTGGATGAGACAGATAGCGGCTTGGACATTGATGCGCTGCGTATTGTGGCAGAGGGGGTTAATTCCCTGCGTGGGCCGGATTTCTCTTCTTTGGTGATTACTCATCATCAGCGTCTTTTGGATTACATCGTGCCAGACCGTGTGCATGTGATGGCCCATGGGCGTATCATCCATAGCGGTGGGCCAGAGGTGGCCAAATTGCTGGAAAAACAAGGCTATAAACAGTTTCTTGAGGCCGCAGCGTGAGTGAGAATAAGGCAGCAGCTTGGCAGGCTCTAACGGGTCGTGCTGGGGAGCGTGCAGCCCTGCTTGGTACGGAGGGGCTGCCGACAAGACGAGTGGAAGCATGGCATTATACGCCGCTGCAATCGCTTAATGGGGTGGCATGGCAGGCTGCTCCTGCGTTGGGGGAGGCGCGCATTAAGCAGAGCGTGGCAGAGCTAGACCTCCCTCAGCATGATGGGATTTTGGTTTTTGCCAATGGGCAATTCTGCCCTGCATTGTCCCATCTACCTGCTTGTATGGAAGTGCAAGAATATGGTGATGGGGCCGCTGTACCGCGCTTGCTAACAGGGCGCTTTTCAGCGGGATTGAATGCCGCTTTGCGTCAGCCGGGTGCGCGGTTGAAGGTTCCCGCTGGGCGGGATGCGGGTTTGGTGATTATGGTCAGCCTTACTGAGGGCGAGGATGTCTCCACCCATTTGCACCATAGTGTTACCTTAGCAAAAGGGGCAAAGTTGACTTTGCTGGATATTCAGCTGGGGACTGGGCGGTATCTGACAAACCCGCAAATGGATGTTCATTGTGCGGAGGAGGCTCATTTTAGCCATATCACGCATCAAAAAGAGAGCCCCCTTGCAGCACGCCTTGCGATTGCTGGGGCCAAGATTGAGGGGCGGGGCAATTATGATAGCTTTACCCTCAATCAGGGTGGAGCCTTAGCGCGGCAAGAGGTTGTTAGCCAGCTTAATGGGCCGTTTAGCAATACGAATGTGAATGCGATTCAGCTTGTGGATGGAGAGCGGCTGAATGACCTGTCCTCTATGATTCATCATGCCGCACCGGATTGCACATCCCGCCAAACGGTGCGGACAGTCCTCTCCGAGCAAGGGCAAGGGGTCTTTCAGGGTAAGATTTTGGTGGACCAAATTGCCCAAAAGACGGATGGGTATCAGATGAATCAGGCCCTGCTTCTCTCTGAAAAAGGGCAGATGAACAGCAAGCCAGAGCTTGAGATTTATGCTGATGATGTCAAATGCAGCCACGGGGCGACTGTGGGGGCGTTGGATGAGGAGCAGCTTTTTTACCTACGCTCGCGCGGTGTGCCAGAGGCGCAGGCGCGTGATATGCTCGTACAGGCTTTCTTGCTAGAGACGGTAGAGCTCGTAGAGCATGAGAGCCTCCGTCATTATTTGCTAAAGGCATTACCCGGCCATGTTGGATGATGTACGCGCCCAATTCCCCATTCTTTCAGAGACGGCACATGGCCGCCCGCTTGTCTTTTTAGATAGTGCGGCCTCGGCCCAAAAGCCGGAATGTGTCATCGAGGCTATGGGGCATGCGGCGCGGCATTGTTATGCGAATATTCATCGCGGCCTTTATGATATGAGCGAGCGGACCACGCAGGCTTATGAGGCCGTGCGTGATGATGTAGCGCGCTTCCTTAATGCAGCGGACCGGCGTGAGATTGTCTTTACAAAGAATAGCACAGAGGGCCTTAACCTTTTGGCTCATTCCTTAGGCAATCAGCTAAAACCTGGTCAAGCGGTGCTGATTTCCGCCTTGGAGCATCATGCGAACATCGTCCCGTGGCTTATGTTACGAGAGCGGTTGGGTATTGAGCTGCGCGTTGCACCGCTTAATGCTGCGGGGGATATTGACCTGACCGCTTATGAGGATTTGCTGCGTGATGGTCGTGTGGCTCTTGTCTCAGTCACGCATATGTCCAACGTGTTGGGGACCATTACACCGGCCAAGCGGCTTGTGGAGCTGGCCCATCATTATGGGGCAAAAATCATTTTGGATGGCTCCCAATCTATCGTGCATCGCAAGGTAGATGTGCAGGTTCTTGGTGCGGATTTCTTTGTCTTTACGGGGCATAAATTATATGGCCCAACTGGTGTTGGCATTTTGTGGGGTAAGCTGCCTTTGCTGGAGGAGATGCCGCCTTTCCTAGGGGGCGGGGATATGATTCGCTCTGTCTCTTTTAAAGCAGCAACATGGGCGGATGCGCCGCATAAGTTTGAGGCTGGGACGCCCGCTATTTTGGAGGTGCTCGGCCTTGGGGCGGCTATTCGCTTTGTTGAGGGCATAGGGGCTGAGCGGATAGAAACGCATGAGCGTGAGTTGGTGGCTTATGCGCAAGAGCGGCTTGAGGGGCTAGAGGGTGTTCGCATTATGGGCCGCCCTGTAGAGCGTGGGGGGGTGTTCTCTTTCCAAGTGGAGGGGGCTCATCCGCATGATTTGGCTGTACTGCTGGACCAACAGGGCATTGCCATCCGTGCGGGGCAACATTGTGCCGAACCATTGATGCATGAGCTTGGCGTGCAAGCGACAGCACGCGCTAGCTTTGCTATCTATACAACATGTGATGATATAGACGCTCTGGCACACGGGATTGAGCGTACGCGTAGCTTACTTGCGTGAGGGTGTTATGACAGGCGCAGATGACCAGATGATGAATGATTCCACAGCCCCTCTGGTAGGTGAGGCGACTACGCCTACAGAAGGGATGCCCCTGCCTACGCAAGAGGAGGCTTATGCGGGGGAGGAGGAGCTTGTCCCCCCACCAGTGGATGCGCCGCCACAGCAAGATGAAGTCATTGCTGCGATTGAGACGGTCTTTGACCCGGAAATTCCAGTGAATGTGTATGAGCTAGGGCTGATTTACACGATTGATTTGCATGATGATGGCCGTGTGGATATTGAGATGTCCCTTACCGCGCCTAACTGCCCTAGCGCGCAAGAATTACCCCAGATGGTCCGTTACGCTGTTCTTTCCGTCCCCACGGTGAAGGAAGTGACCGTTAAGGTCGTGTGGGACCCGCCATGGGATATGAGCCGGATGAGCGATCAGGCCCGTTTGGCCTTGAATATGTTTTAAGCAAGGGGAATATCATGACAGAAATGCCCAAGAAGCGTTCTTTACCACCCTTGATGAGCTTAACAGATAAAGCCGCTACCCGTTTAAAAGCCCTTTATGAAGGGGCAGAGCAGGGTAAGCTTTTGCGGATTAGTGTTGGTAAGCGCGGTTGCTCTGGCATGTCTTATGAGATGGATTTTGTCTCTGAGGCCACAGCAGGGGATGAGCGCGTTGAGGACCATGGCTTGACGTTGCTGGTGGACCGCAAGGCCACTTTGTTCCTCATCGGTACTGTAATGGATTATGAGGTGAAGGAGCTTGAATCAGGATTCACCTTTACCAATCCTAATGAGAAAGGCCGGTGCGGCTGCGGGGAAAGTTTCCACGTTTAAGCGGTATAGAGATTAGCTTTGCCGTGCTTTTCTCGCCTTGCGGATGCGTTTGGGGTCGCGCGAGAGTGTTAAGACGGCCTCTACGTCGCTTGACCATAGGAACTGGTCAATCACATGCCATGAGAGCAAGGCGAACCCAGCTTTGTGGAGGGCTGGAAGTTCTTTCTCCAACGCTGCAGGGCTGCAACTTACATAGATGATGTCCTGCACAGTCGAGCGTATAAGCGAGGCGAGTTGCTTGCCCGTCCCTGCATAGGGTGGGTCCAACACAACAACGCGTGCCTGATTAAGCTCGGTTGGGAGGAGAGGTTGGCGGTTTAAGTCGCGCTCTGCTCCCTCAGCGCGACTTCCATGCGTGGCTGCGCGTAACGCGGATATAGCCGCTTTATCGCCTTCATAGGCTTTCACAAAACCATGCTGTGCGAGGGGGAAGGTTAATGTCCCACAGCCTGCATAAAGCTCAATAATGCGGTCTTTACGGTTGAGGGGAGGCAGCCCTGCTAATACGGCTTCGCAAATAGCGGCCTCACCCTCGCTACTGGCTTGGAGGAAACTAGCGGGGGGCGGGGTGACTTTTACACCCCCAAAATGATGAAAAACGGGGCCATTCTGGGCAGCAGTTTCCATCATTTTGCCGGGGGCAGGCCGCCATGTGATGCGTGGTATATGGTGCGCACGCGCAAAAGCTGCGAGTTTTTCACGGTCTGAGCCGCTCAAAGGGGCGGGGGTTTCTAAGGTGAGGTCTGGTCCGCTTTCGAGCAGATTAATCGCTAAAGCTCCCCGGCCTGTCAAAGCCCCTAATGAGGCAAGGCATGTACGCAATGGGGGCAATAGAGCGAATAGTTCTGGCCGGATGAGCGGACATTCCGTCATATCAACGGGGTCCCCACCGCGTTCATGTAAGCCGAGAATAACCCCACCGGGCACGCGTTGCAGGGCCACATCCAGCCTTTGGCGGCTATGAGGTGGGGTTTGATACATTATGGGGGTGGGGAGGTCGGTAAAGCCACTTTTGGTTAAAGCGTGCTCTATGTGCTGGGCCTTCCAATGCAGGAGGGCGGTAGGCTCCATATGTTGGAGGGTACACCCCCCACAACGGCCTGCAAGGCTACAAGGGGGGTTAACACGCTCCGGGGCATAATGATCCCACCCCAAAAGCTCTACTGATTCGTGATGAAAACGTAGATGAAGCTGCTCACCGGGCAATGTGCCGGGGATGTAATAGCTGCGTCCTTCGTAACGCACCATCCCATCGCCTGAGCGGCCTAGCTGCTCGACCGTGAGATGGCATTGCTGGGAATCCCCCCTCATGAATCAGAAGGTTCATGCGGATCTGGCAGATAGCTGACCTTCATAAAGGCAGGGACGTTCTCACCAAAACCATCCTGCATGCCATTTGTCTCTGGCACAGGGGGGAGCAGCTCCGCCCGACCAGAGCGTTTATGGTCATGCTTACGCGCCTCAGGAAGAAGAGCGCGTGAAGCTTGCTTCTTCGGCGGTGTGGGTTGCTCGTCCGTTTTTGCCTCTGGGGCGCGTTTGTTGCGCCCTTGGCGGGTATTTTTCGCCCCATCTTTTTTATGAGATGGTTTCGCCTCATCCTCGCCGCGCCATTGCAGGGAGGGGAAATCCTCAACCTCTATAGCTTCAATTTTCTTACCGGTGAGGGCCTCAACAGATTCGAGCAGCTTTTGCTCATCAGGCGTGGCGAGGCTATAGGCGACTCCTTCCTTCCCTGCGCGGCCTGTCCGACCAATACGGTGAACATAATCCTCCGCATTAAAGGGGAGGTCGTAATTCACAACATGGGAAAGCCCGCCAATATCAATCCCGCGTGCTGCAACGTCAGAGCAAACAAGAATGGATAACTCACCAGAGCGAAAACGCTCTAACGTATCAAAACGCACATCTTGGGCGAGGTCACCATGGAGATGCCCTACAGAGAACTTCTGTTTAGTAAGGTAATGTTCTAGGGAATCAACATCGCGCTTCCGGTTGCAGAAGATAATGGCATTTTGAACATCATCATGGCGTAGTAATGCGGAGATAGCGCGGTTTTTATCCCGTTTCTCGACAATGAGCAGCCCTTCAGTAATCGTGCTAGCAACAGAGGATTGCCGCGCAATGGTGATTTCCTTCGGGTTATTGAGGAAATTATCCGCTAAGTGGCGAATCTCCGGTGCCATCGTCGCAGAGAAAAAAAGCGTCTGACGCTGGCGAGGGAGGAGGCTGACAATGCGCTCAATATCAGGGATGAAGCCCATATCTAGCATACGGTCTGCTTCATCAATAACGAGCGTGTCCGTTTGTGTAAGCAGCAGCCCGCCGCGGTCGAACATATCTAGTAAACGCCCCGGTGTGGCGATGAGTACATCTACCCCACGATTAAGAATATCGCGTTGTTCATTCAGTTTCCCCCCGCCGATTAATAGAGCGTGGGTCAGGCGGAGATGTGCCCCATAAAGCTTGAAGTTCTCTGCTACTTGCAATGCTAGTTCCCGCGTGGGCTCCAGAATGAGCGAACGCGGCATACGCGCTCGTGCGCGGGATTTGGAGAGCTTCTCTAGAAGAGGCAGCGTGAAAGAGGCTGTTTTACCCGTCCCTGTTTGGGCAACCCCCAGCACATCACGCCCTGCTAGAATTGCCGGCGTGGCAAGAGCTTGGATAGGCGTTGGGTGAGTATACCCCATGGCCTCAACAGCTTTAAGAATAGGGGCTGATAAGGCAAGGTCTTGGAAGCGCGGACGGCCTTCCTGCTCCGCATCCTCATGATGAGGGGTGTCTTTATGCTGCGATGAAGACGCTGTGACGGGCTGTGTCTCGGTCTGCTCAGCAGGTTTATTGGTGTCTGCACTCTTAGTGTTGCGCGTACTTGCCCGCTTCCGCGTAGTAGTACGGGGCTTTGTCTTTGGTGTGGTAGAATCGCCATCTGCTATAGCCTCATCGGCTGGTGCAGTGGTTTTTGATTCAACCGCTTTTTTACGGCGTGTACGCTGCGTTTTGGGGACTGGAGCCTCGTCCGCATCCGTCACTTCAGGCTCAGAGGCTACGGGTTTTGCTTTGGCGCGGGTCGTTCTTTTACGCGTAGTCGGTTTGGCTTTGGCCTCGCCATCGTCCGTGGTGGTAGGGGCCTCATCTGCACTCACCGTCTTACGGCGTGTCCGTTTAGCGGGCTTCTTTTCAGGTCCGTCAGCAAGAATGGTCTCTTCCGCTGCGGTAGCTTTGGTTGTACGGCGGCGGGTGGGTGTTTTGCGTTTTGGCGTCTCAGTTGCAGCTTCAGCCTCAATAGAAGCATCAGCTCCACTCTCTGTCTCAGCAGGAGTGACGGCTTTTTTGCGGCTCGTTGCCGTTGTGCGGCGGCGCGTGGTCGTCTTTTTAGGGGGGGTAGGCGTAGAGTCGGCCTTCACATCCTCATCGCTTAATGGTTCCGTTCCCGTTTCGGCCTCTGCCTTAGCTGTTTTGGTGCGTGGGGAAGGGGTTTTCCGTGTGCGGCTTGTGCTGCTGCGGGTTTTGGACGGACCAGAGGAGGTTTTGCTGCTCAAATGATTCTCGGACTATTGCTGTTACAGGTCTGGCCATCCGGCACCCCGTCGGACAGCCCCACGCGCATTTTGCAGATAGGGGAAACGACCTTCTGCAGTATGCGTTTCTCGTTTGTTATCTGCAAAAGCCCTTTTTGGCAAGGTGAAGGCCAAGCGGTTTATAGTTAAAACAGGGTGTTTATTAGCCCACCCCACCAAGAGCCCCGGCAAAGATGGCAATAATGCCACAAAGTGCCATGAGCGCAGTACGGCGGTGTAAAGTGGTAAAGAGCTGCGGTTGAGGCCGCAAAGCACGGCGTGCCGTCCGTAAGGGGCCAAAAGTCATGCTTAGAAAGAGAATAATCATTAAGAGGCCGCACAGGGCCATAAGATGATACGGCCATGGTAGATGCCCACCTGCATGGATGATGAGCGCAATGCCGCTGAGAATAGCAAGAGGAATAACATGCCATAACGCTCTTAAAAAACGGCTATAGCTCTGCAATAAAACCGTGCTGGCTTGTTGGGCGTCTAATAAACGTGTGGTGCGGCGTGTTTGTAGGCAGAAAATAGCCCCACCAACCCAATAGGTGATACAAAGAAGATGTAGGGCAAGGACAACGCCCCAAAGCAGAGAGCTGGTCATAGTTCATCCATACTGTGTCATAATCTGTTCGCCCACCTTTATAGAGAGAAGATTGCTTTATGTCCTGTCTTTCCCAGCAAAGTTTTTTGTCATCAGCTCTTTTATCACCAGAAGAAACACGCCAGATGGACCAAGCCATGGAGGCGATTCTCCCTATGATTATGGAGCGTGCAGGCATGATGGCCGCACGGCTAATCCGCCAGCATGTAAAGCCCTGTCGTGTTGTGGTGGCGTGCGGGCCGGGGAATAATGGCGGGGATGGCTATGTGCTGGCACGGCATTTGCTCTCATGGGGGTGGCCGGTGCGTGTTGCGATGACGCAGCCCCCTGTTGAGGGCAGCTTGGCCCAGCAAATGGCGGCGCGCTGGCATGGTGATGTGGTCGATTTTACCCCGCAGGAAGCTGCAAGGGCGGAGTTGGTGGTGGATGCCGTCTTTGGGGCCGGGGTGAATCGGCCATTACCGCCTCTTGTAGAAGCCTTTTTTGCAGCGGCACCGCGCATTATTGCTATTGATGTTCCTTCTGGTCTTGATGGCGCAACGGGCAGCTTGATGGGGCAGGTAGCACCATGTGCTAAGACCATTGCACTTATCCGCAAGCGGCCGGGGCATTTGCTTTTGCCGGGACGTTCGGTTTGTGGGGAGGTGCTGTGTGCTGATTTGGCCATTCCTGAAGCGATTTTAGCTGATACGCGCAGTATAATGTGGGAGAATGGCCCTGCCTTATGGGCATTACCGCAGCAAGAGCCGCTTGATCATAAATATAGCCGTGGTGTGGTAAGTGTGTGCGGCGGGGCCGAGATGCCCGGTGCAGCCTTTTTTGCCTCTGAGGCAGCGCGGCATGTTGGGGCGGGTATGGTGCGGCTGACAGTGCCAGAGGCGGCCGCCATGATGTATCGACTCGCCTCTCCAGCCGCGATTGTTGATACCCAATCTTTAGCCGCCGCTTTGGAGGATAAACGGCGGCATGTGTGGGTTTGTGGCCCCGGTTTGCAGCCTGATGAAGTGGGACGTACCCTTCCGTTACTCCAAAAGGAAGGGCGGCAGATTGTTGTTGATGCAGGTGCTTTTTCTTGGGCTGCGGGGAATCCCGGGCGTTTAAAGGGGGCGACTGTTATGACACCGCATATGGGGGAGTTTGCACGGCTTTTCGGGCCTATTCAGGGGGATCGCTTACAGGCAGCCCGTCACGCAGCAAAGCAGTTGAATCTTGTGGTCGTGCTGAAAGGGGCCGATAGCATCATTGCAGCCCCTGATGGTCGGGTCGCGATTAATAGTCACGCCACTCCCGCTTTAGCTGTAGCAGGGGCAGGGGACGTGCTTAGCGGTATTATCGCGACATGTCTCGCAGCGGGGATGCCCGCTTGGGAGGCTGCTGCGGCAAGTGTGTGGGTGCACGGGGAGGCGGCACGGCGCGCTGCGGCGTTAAAGGGGGGATGGATTGTGCCAGAAGATATCTTCGCCCAGCTTGGTTTGGCGCGTCAGGCAGCTTCTCATAGCCCGGAAGATGCAGGAAAATGGCGCATTAAGGGATAATTTACAGCATAAAAGAGAGATTTGCAGGAAAGGCCCCTTGCCGTGAAGGGGTTCATGCGTTAAATCCGCAGAACAATGAAGGCATCGGTCCTTAAACGGGCTGGTACTGGAGATAGCCGTCTGGTTTATGCGGGCGTGGTGAAATTGGTAGACACGCCAGATTTAGGTTCTGGTGGCGCAAGCTGTGGGGGTTCAAGTCCCTCCGCCCGCACCAAGGCACTCTCCATTTAAATGTACGATGCTGGAGATCCCCTGTATTATAGAGAAGGAATGTCGGATTCATGCAGGTTAAGCCCATCCTCAATGAGGGCCTGAAACGGTCTTTCACAGTAGTTGTTCCTGCCGCTGACCTGCAGGGCCGGTGTGAGGCTCGTCTGGCTGAAGTGAGTCGCGATGTTAAACTCCCCGGCTTCCGCCCCGGTAAAGTGCCCGCCAGCGTTGTAAAGCAGCGTTTTGGTGAGTCTGTTCAAGCTGAGGTGGCTGAGAAGCTGGTGCAGGAGAGTGTGCGTAAGCTGCTAGAGGATGAGGCGATTCGCCCAGCTATGCAGCCGCAAGTTGATGTTGTTTCTACCGGGACAGACGGTAAGGACCTTGAGTTTAAAATCGAGATGGAAGTCCTGCCTGAGATTACCATCCCCGATGTATCTGGCACAAAGCTGACCCGTTATAGCGCGAAAGTTGCTGATGAGGTCGTAGAGAAAGCTCTGCGTGAGGTTGCACAACGTAACCGCACATTTGAAGTGATTGAAGAAAGCCGCCCTGCTGTGAAGGGTGATGTGCTGAATGTCAATTTCGTTGGCAAAAAAGATGGCACACCTTTTGAGGGTGGCACCGCTGATGATGTGAATGTCGAGATTGGTGGCGAAGGCTTCATCCCCGGTTTTGCTGACCAGATGGAAGGTATGAAGCCCGGTGATGAGCGCGTCATTACTGTGACCTTCCCAGAGAATTATCAAGCTGCTGACCTTGCCGGTAAAGAAGTGACGTTTGACATTAAAGCAAACGCGCTAAAGAAGCCGGTTGACCCAACCATTGATGATGAGTTTGCTAAAGGGCTGGGCCTAGAGAGTGTTGAGCAAATGCGTAAGCTCATCACCGAGCAGGCCGAGGGTGAGTATAAACAGCTTTCCCGTATGCGGATTAAGCGCGAGCTGTTGGACGCTCTTGCCGAAAAGACCAATTTTGATGCGCCTGAGAGCATGGTGGATGCCGAGTTCGCGCAGATTTGGAGTCGGATTGAGGAAGAGCGTAAAAACGGCACTCTTGATGAGCAAGATGCCGCGAAGGATGAAGACACCCTGCGCGCTGACTATCGCAAAATTGCCGAACGCCGCGTAAAGCTCGGCCTGCTTTTGGCAGAGATTGGTCGTAAGCAAGAGATTCAAGTCTCTCAGGAGGAGCTACTTTCTGCATTACAGCAGGAGGCACGCCGCTATCCGGGTCAAGAACAGATGGTCTTTGAGTTCTTTACAAAGAATCCTCAGGCCATTGAGAGCCTCCGTGGTCCTATCTTAGAAAATAAGGTGGTGGATTATCTCATTGAGCTTGCTGATGTGACGGATAAAGAAGTCACAGCCGAGGAGCTTGCTGATATGCCAGATGCGGAATAATCGCCGCATTGTATAAAGAAGGGGCAGCCTGCCGCTGCCCCTTTTTTTTGCTCTTGCCGGTGCTGGCCCTCTTGTATAGCCGCGTTGCTGTTTTATCTCACAAAGACAAAGCCTAACGGGCTGTGCTAGGGTGAGGGGACGTTGTAAAGGAAAATACCTATGGGCATTGAAGATCGTAACCCTCTGGAAGTGTTTAATAATACACTCGTGCCAATGGTGGTGGAACAAACCTCGCGCGGGGAACGCTCTTTTGATATTTACTCCCGCCTTTTGCAGGAGCGCATTATTTTTCTCACAGGGCCTGTGTATGATCAGGTCTCCTCATTAATTTGCGCTCAGTTGCTGTATTTGGAGAGTATTAATCCCACTAAAGAGATTTCCTTTTACATCAACAGTCCCGGCGGCGTGGTGTCGGCTGGCTTAGCGATGTATGACACAATGCAATATATCCGCTCGCCCGTGAGTACGGTGTGTATTGGTCAGGCGGCCTCTATGGGCTCTTTGTTGTTAGCTGCTGGTGAGGCGGGGCGGCGTTTTTGCTTGCCCAATGCCCGCGTGATGGTGCATCAGCCTTCTGGTGGGGCGCAGGGTCAAGCTTCTGATATCGAGATTCAAGCGCGCGAGATTCTACAGATTCGCCGCCGCTTGAACGAGATTTATCGTGAGCATACAGGTCGCGCTTTAGAGGAAATTGAAGAAGCGTTGGAGCGTGACCGCTATCTTTCCGCAACAGAGGCGAAAGATTTCGGATTGGTGGATGAAGTCGTGCTGCGCCACCCAGCAGAGAAGAAGGCCGGTGCCTGAACATACCCGCTAGTATGGGTTTGAGGAGCTGTAATGAGCGAAAAAGAGAGCGATTCTAAAAACACGCTTTATTGTTCATTCTGTGGGAAGTCTCAACATGAGGTGAAGAAGCTCATCGCCGGGCCGACCGTTTTTATTTGCAATGAATGTGTAGAGTTATGCACGGATATTATCCGTGAGGAGCGTGGGGCAGGCCCTATTACGACTGGCGGTTCGGTCCCTACGCCGCGTGAGATTTGTGCGATTTTAAATGATTATGTCATTGGGCAGGACGATGCGAAAAAAGTCCTCTCCGTTGCGGTGCATAATCATTATAAACGCCTCGAGCATACCGAAAAATCAGGCAGTGATGTAGAGATTGGTAAGGCGAATATTATGCTCATCGGCCCGACAGGGACCGGTAAGACCTTATTAGCCCAAACCTTAGCGCGGATTTTGGATGTCCCCTTCACAATGGCCGATGCCACAACGCTGACAGAGGCCGGTTATGTGGGGGAGGATGTTGAAAATATCATCCTCAAGCTTTTGCAAGCGTGCGAGTATAATGTTGAGCGGGCCCAGCGTGGGATTGTCTATATTGATGAAATCGATAAGATTTCCCGTAAAGCTGAGAACCCGTCTATCACGCGGGATGTCTCCGGTGAGGGTGTGCAACAGGCCTTGCTAAAATTAATGGAAGGGACCGTAGCCTCCGTTCCACCGCAGGGGGGGCGTAAACATCCTCAGCAAGAGTTTTTGCAGGTCGATACCACGAACATGCTCTTTATTTGCGGCGGGGCGTTTGCTGGGTTGGACAAAGTCATTAGCGCACGCGGTAAGGGAAGTGGGATTGGCTTTGGGGCGGATGTACGCTCTGAAGATGATCGCAAGCTTGGTGATATTCTTAAGGATATTGAGCCTGAAGATTTGATGAAATATGGCCTTATCCCGGAGTTTATAGGCCGTCTTCCTGTTATCGCCACACTCAATGACCTCGATGAAGCCGCTTTGGTGCAGATATTGACCGAACCAAAGAATGCTTTGGTGAAGCAATATCAGCAGCTCTTCCAAATGGAAGGGGTGGAGTTGGAGTTCGAGGAGGAGGCGATTAAAGGGATTGCAGCTCGTGCGATCGAACGTCAAACAGGCGCGCGGGGTTTGCGCTCCATCATGGAGAAAATCTTGATGGGGACAATGTTCGACCTTCCCGGGCGAAAGACGGTTAAGAAAGTGGTTGTTAATCGCGATGTTGCAGAGGGCAAAGCCGAGCCGGTCTATGTCTATGCAGAAGGTGATGACGCTAAAACGGAGGCAGACTGACCGGCTTTGTAGCGGTTTTGGTCTGTTTATGTATGCTTCCTGTGGTGTTGGGTCTTGCCCCTCATCTCCCAACACCCCACATTGAGCCCATAGAGTGAAAGCCCCTGCCGTGCCTTAATTGGGCGGTATAGGGGTTTGATCGTCCGTTATGGAGATCTTGAAATCATGAGTGACGAAAAGAAAACAAAAACTAGCCGCCGCAAAACGGCTGATAAAGCAACGCCAACATCTCCGCGCAAGGTCCCTGCACGGCGTGTGCGGGCCTCTAGCGCGAAAGAGGAAGCAAAACAGGCCGAACCTGCCGCGGCTAAAGCGCAGGTTAAGCGGCCAGCGCGCGTTAAAAAGCCTGTTCTGCCTGTATTGCCGCTACGCAATATTGTGGTTTTCCCTCACATGGTTGTGCCGCTTTTTGTGGGGCGGGAGAAGTCCATTCATGCTCTAGAGCAAATGCCGGAGGATGTGCGGGAGATTATACTTGTCTCCCAAAAGGATGTGGCAAAAGATGAGCCAACAGTTGATGACCTCTTTCGTGTTGGCACGGTTGCGAATGTTCTTCAGCTTTTAAAACTGCCTGATGGCACGGTAAAAATCCTTGTGGAAGGCTTGCACCGCGTTCATTTAGTGGGGCTGAAAGAGCAGGATGGTTATTTCCAAAGCTCTGCGGAGATAGTGCCTGATGAGTTAGGGGCACGGCCGGGTGAGCGTGAGGCTCTGGCGCGTTCTGCTCTATCTCGTTTTGAGGATTATGCCCGTTTAAATCGCAAGGTTGCACCGGAGGTTCTTACCTCTGTTAGTCAGCTTGAGGACCCATCACGTTTAGCCGATACGATTGCCAGCCATTTGAATCTTAAGATTCCGGAGCGGCAAGAGCTTTTGGAGATTGTGTCTGTTGAGGAACGGTTGGAGCGTGTTTTCTCCTGCATGGAGGCGGAGATTGACGTGCTTCAGGTGGAGAAGCGCATCCGCAGCCGTGTTAAAAAACAGATGGAGAAGACGCAGCGCGAATATTATCTGAATGAGCAGATGAAGGCGATCCAAAAGGAGCTGGGTGAAGGCGAGGATGGCCGTGATGAGCTTAGTGAAATTGAAGATAAGATTGAAAAAGAAGGCCTGAGTCAAGAGGCGAAAGAAAAAGCGCGCAGTGAGTTGAAAAAGCTGCGGAATATGAGCCCGATGTCCGCCGAGGGCACTGTGGTGCGTAGCTATTTGGATTGGTTGGTAGGCTTGCCATGGGCTAAGCGCAGCAAACTTACAAAATCCCTCCAAAAAGCAGAAGATGTTCTGGATGCAGACCATTACGGGTTGGAGAAAATCAAAGAGCGGATTTTAGAATATCTCGCTGTTCAGAGTCGGGCTAAGAAGTTGAAAGGCCCTATTCTTTGCTTGGTTGGCCCACCGGGTGTGGGTAAGACATCTCTTGCACGCTCCATTGCGCGCGCAACAGGGCGGAAATATGTGCGTATGTCCCTAGGGGGTATGCGGGATGAATCCGAGATTCGCGGCCATCGCCGGACATATATCGGGGCCATGCCGGGGAAGATTATCCAGGGGCTTAAAAAGGTTGGAGTAAATAATCCGCTCTTTTTGCTGGATGAGGTGGATAAGCTGGGGTCGGATTGGCGTGGTGACCCATCTTCTGCTTTGTTAGAGGTGCTAGACCCTGAGCAAAACAGCACCTTTGGTGATCATTATCTGGAGGTAGAGTACGACCTTTCAGATATTATGTTCATCACCACGGCGAACTCTTTGGATATGCCGCAACCGCTCCTGGATAGGATGGAGATTATCCGTCTTTCTGGTTATACGGAGGCAGAAAAGCTGGAGATTGCAAAACGGCATCTCCTCTCTAAGCAAGCTAAAGAGCATAATTTGCGTCCCGGTGAATGGCATGTGAGTGATGAGGCTCTGCTGGCGTTGATTCGTTCTTACACGCGGGAAGCTGGGGTGCGTAATTTGGAGCGCATGATTGCACGTCTTGCCCGCAAAGCGGTGCGCGAGCTTCTCAGCAGTAAGGTAAAGAGCATTGAGGTCACACCGGAAACGCTGGAGAAATATGCCGGTATTCCGCGCTATCGCCATAGCGAAACAGATAAGGTGGATCAGATTGGTATCGTCACAGGCTTAGCATGGACGCAAGTTGGTGGTGAGATTCTGACGATCGAGAGCCTGACCATGCCCGGTAAAGGCAATATTCGCCAAACTGGTAAGCTTGGGGATGTTATGAAAGAGAGCGTCTCTGCGGCATTTTCTTATGTGAAGTCGCGTATGGATGTTTGGGGGATTGACCCTAAACTCTTAGAGACAACTGATATTCATGTGCATCTGCCTGAAGGGGCCGTACCTAAGGATGGTCCTTCTGCCGGTGCAGCCTTGACGACTTCTCTGGTCAGTGCGCTGGCACGCATCCCCATCCGGCATGATATTGCGATGACGGGGGAGGTCACCTTACGTGGTCGCGTGTTGGAGATTGGCGGATTGAAGGAGAAGCTTCTTGCTGCGTTGCGCGCAGGGATTAAGACTGTGTTAATCCCTGAAATGAACGTTAAAGACCTCGCCGAGATTCCAGAAAATGTGAAAGAAGGGCTGGAGATTATCCCCGTTCATCATATGGATGATGTGCTGAGTGTCGCATTGACAGAGGCCCCTAAGGCTCTGCCGGGAGCGCATATAGTAGGCACAAAAGGCAAAAAAGAGACTCCGAAGGGACTTTCTCGCTCTTTTCGGCATTAAGTGGGGCTATTCTTGCTTTCTGATGGTTGACGCAGGGAAAATCCGCTTCATAGTGCAGGTGGAAACGCTATCAGGTGATTCTAATCCCAGTGGGTTGATTCACTTAACTAATAAGAAAGGTTTGTCATGGAGAAACCATTGAACAAGCAGGAGCTTATTTCTGCTGTTGCTGAAGCTGCTGACCTCCCTAAAGCAAAGGCTGGGGATGTTGTGGACGCTGTTTTCAAGACGATTGAGGAGACCCTCTCCAAAGGGCAGGAAGTTCGTCTCGTAGGCTTTGGTAGCTTTGTTACAGCACAGCGTAAGGCTGCTAAGGGTCGTAACCCGCGTACAGGTGAGGAAATTGATATTCCTGCTTCTACCTCTGTGCGTTTCAAGCCGGGTAAGGGCTTAAAGGACGCTGTCAGCAAGTAATTGCATGACAGATTAGCGGGGAAGTTTTTTTGTAAAAAAAAGAAAATTCCCCGTTGCCTTCCATTAGGGTTTTGTCTATAGATCGTGGCGGGCAATTAGCTCAGCGGTAGAGCGTCTCGTTTACACCGAGAGGGTCGGCGGTTCGATCCCGTCATTGCCCACCATCCCTTTGTAAGTTTATTATTATGACCTGGCGTTTCGAGATTTATGAAACGCTGGCATCTACCTCCGATTTTTGTCGAGAGCGCGCTGAGGCCGGCGAGAAGACGAGGCTAGCTGTTTTGGCACGACGCCAAAGCGCAGCACGCGGTAGCCGTGGCCGTACATGGGAGAGTGGAGAGGGGAACCTCGCTTTCTCCTTTTTGTTTCATGCACCAGAGACAGCGTCTTTTCGTTCAATTTTACCCTATTTGGCCGGGTTGGCTCTTTATGATGGGCTTGTTGAAGCAGCGGCTTTATCACCTGATGAGTGTCAGCAGCTTCACTTAAAATGGCCGAATGACCTTCTGCTTAACTCTCATAAAATGGCTGGTATCCTCATCGAGACTGGAGTGGTCTCTGCAACGGTCTGTTGGGTTGTTATTGGCATAGGGGTCAATTTGCAGAAAGCTCCCACCCTTACCGAACGTAAGGTTGTGGCTTTCTCCGCATTAAAGCCACCGCCTGAGCCACAATTATGTGCCGAGTCTATTCTGCGGGCTTTTGATAAATGGTGGAATGAGTGGCAGAAGGAGGGCGAGGCTACCTTATGGAAGGCATGGCTTAAACGTGCGCACCCTCTAGGTACTCGACTGATATTAGAAAGACATGGTAAGAGGACATCAGGCCGATTTGCCGGACTGGATGTGCAGGGGCGTCTTTTGCTCACACAAGATGATGGCACTGTGACCTCGGTTGTGACGGGTGATGTTATCTGTGAGTAGGGGGAGCTGTGCTGCTCGTCATTGATGCAGGCAATACGAATGTGGTTTTTGCTATTCATGATGGTTCATCATGGATTGGCCGCTGGCGTATTTCGACCGATGACCGTAGAACAGCGGATGAATATGCCGCGTGGCTTTTGGGGTTGATGGAGCGTGCAGGCATTGGTGCGGATTGTGTAACGCAGGCGATTATTGGCACAGTGGTGCCGGCTGCGTTGTATGATTTGCGGCGTTTTTGCCGTTGCTGGCTGCATGTGGAGCCTTTGGTGGCGAATCATGAGCTGGAATGGGGAATGGATGTGCTGGTTGATACCCCGGCAGAATTGGGGGCAGACCGGTTGTTAAACGGCCTTGCGGCACGTCAGCTTTATGGTGGCGGTCCCTTGGTTGTGGTGGATTTTGGTACGGCGACAACATTTGATGTTGTTGATGCGCAGGGCCGTTATTGCGGTGGGGCGATTGCACCGGGGGTGAATCTCTCGATGGATGCGTTGCATCAAGCTGCAGCACGGTTGCCGCGTGTGAGTGTAGGACGACCAATGACGGCCATAGGCCGCAATACGAGTGTGGCGATGAGGTCAGGCTTATTTTGGGGTTATGTTGGTCTGGTTGAAGGGATTGTTCACCGTATTGCCGGTGAGATGGATAAGAGTCCCAAAATTGTGGCGACAGGCGGTTTAGCCCCGCTTTTCTCCGAGGGGACGACATTATTTGATGAAGTAGCACCAGACCTCACGCTGGAGGGGTTAAGACTTCTCGCGGAGCAGAATGAGGGGCGTTTCATCACTGATTTTTCTGGGCAACAGGCCCGCAATGCCTTTGGGCATAATGGTAACGCTTGAAGAGGATCAGATGCGTTTATGACAGAGCAAGTAAGTGATTTTGCCTTTCTCCCTTTAGGAGGGACGGGCGAAATCGGTATGAATTTTAACCTCTACCGTATGCGTGAAAACGGTGAGGAGCATTGGTTGGCGATTGATTGCGGTATTGGGTTTTCGGGTAATGATACGCCAGAGGCCGATGTCCTTATTGCAGACCCTGTTTTTATTGCAGAGCGTAAGAAGGATTTGCGCGGTTTGGTGATTACCCACGCGCATGAGGATCATATCGGGGCGGTCGCGCATTTATGGCGGTATTTAAAGTGCCCGGTTTATGCCACGCCTTTTTCCGCTGCGGTGTTGCGCCGTAAATTAACTGAGGCTGGATTACAGAATCAGGTTGTTATCCATATCATCATGCCATCCTCTCGTTTTGAGGTTGGCCCGTTTGACCTCCAATTCATCCCGGTGACCCATTCGATTGTGGAAGCACAATCGGTAGCTATTCGTACACCGCACGGGATTATTATTCATACTGGGGATTGGAAGTTAGACCCCACCCCACTTGTTGGGCCTGTGACGGATGAAGAGACCTTCCGTGCTTTGGGGGATGAGGGCGTGTTGGCCCTTGTCGGTGATAGCACGAACGTCATGAAGGAGGGGCGGTCCCAGTCCGAAGCGGATGTTCGCGTTGGCTTAACAGAAATGATTGCCGGGCTAGAAGGGCGCGTGGCTGTGACCTGCTTTGCCAGTAACGTAGCCCGTGTGGAGAGCATCGCCAAAGCAGCGTTAGCCTCTGGCCGTGAGGTCATGGTGGTAGGGCGTTCTTTACGCAATCTTGAATCAGCAGCGCGGGAATGTGGCTATTTTGCTGATTTGCCGCCCTTCTTGACGGAATATGACATTAAGGATGTCCTTGATGATAATCTGTTGATGATTATCACAGGCAGCCAAGGTGAGGCGCGTTCAGCTCTATCGCGCATTGCGAGCGATACACATTCCACCATTTCACTTGGTGAGGGTGATACGGTCATTTACAGCTCCCGCGTGATTCCGGGCAATGAGCAAGCGGTGATGACCGTGCAAGATAACCTAACGCGCCGTGGTGTTACGGTGCTGACGGATAAAGACGGCATGGTTCATACATCCGGCCATGCAACAGGTGGGGATATTCGGCATCTTTATAGCTTGGTGCGCCCGCGTTATAGCATCCCAACACATGGGGAATGGCGTCATCTTACCGCTCATGGGGCTTTAGCGCGTGAGGCGGGGGCAGAGGCTGTGTTGTTAGAGGATGGCGATATCCTCAATTTAGGGCCGGGGCCTGTCGAGGTGATTGATACCGCGCCAACGGGTTTGTTGGCTCTGGATGGCGACCGCCTCCTCCCCATGACGGGTGGGGTCTTAGCGGCACGGCGGCGGATGCTCTTTAACGGCATCGTTCTGGCAAGCTTTGCTGTGGATGATGAGGGCTATGTTATCGGCGAGCCACGTATTAGCGCACCAGGCTTGCTGGAGCGGGATGACCCTGAAAGCGCACGGATTCGGGAAGAGTTCGCTTATGCGATTGATGAAATCCCCGATGAGTTCCGCCAAGATGATCAAGCGTTCCGCGATGCAGCACGCACGGCTCTGCGCCGCGCTTTGGGGCGGAAATTGCGGAAGCGTCCGCTGGTTGATGTCCATCTTCTGCGTGTCTGAGGCCTTAATATTATGCGTCTAAGTCAGGCTTTTCAGCCCACTTTGAAGGAAGTCCCCGCCGAGGCACAAATCGCCTCTCATCGCTTGATGCTGCGGGCGGGGCTTGTGCGGCAGACGTCATCTGGCATTTATACATGGCTGCCAGCAGGGCTGCGTGTCCTGCGCAACATTGCTACTATTGTGCGGCAAGAGCAGGATAAAATTGGTGGTCAGGAAATCCTGATGCCGACTGTTCAATCTGCCGAGCTATGGCGGCGGTCTGGTCGGTATGATGCGTACGGGCCGGAGATGCTGCGCATTGAGGACCGGCAAGGGCGCGAGATGCTTTATGGCCCAACCAATGAGGAAATGGTGACGGACCTCTTTGGCAGCACGGTGAAATCCTACCGTGAACTACCGAAGATGCTGTATCATATCCAATGGAAGTTCCGGGATGAGATCCGCCCGCGCTTTGGTGTGATGCGTGGTCGTGAGTTCTACATGAAGGACGGTTATAGCTTCGACCTCTCTTATGAGGATGCCGTAAGCAGCTATTATCGTATCATGTTGTCTTATTTGAAGATTTTCCGCCGGTTGGGTGTGCAAGCCGTGCCTATGGCTGCTGATACGGGGCCTATCGGTGGGGAATTGAGCCATGAGTTCCTCGTCCTTGCCCCAACGGGGGAGAGTGAAGTCTTTTATGATGCCGGGTGGGATGAGATCGACTGGGATAGCATCGGTCTTGACCCGCAGAAGGAGGATGACCTCCAAAAACTGCGCGAGATTGTGAAGACAACCTATTCCGCTACGGATGAAAAGCATGACCTCTCAGCTTGGGAGAGCGTGCCAGAGTCGCGCCGGCGTGGTGGCCGTGGCATTGAGGTCGGGCATATCTTCTATTTCGGGACGAAATATACCGAGGCTATGGGCGTTGAGGTTAATGGGGCTGATGGGGCACCGTTGCACCCGCATATGGGGTCCTATGGGATTGGCGTCTCCCGTCTGGTCGGGGCGATTATTGAAGCCTCTCATGATGAAGCCGGTATTATTTGGCCGGAGGAAGTGGCTCCTTATCGGGCAGCTTTGCTCAATCTTCGCCCCGGTGATGAGCTTTGTGATAAGCTTTGTGAGAGCATTTATAGCCGTGACCCAGAAGGGTTGCTTTATGATGACCGCGCCGATCGTGCTGGTGTGAAGTTTAATGATGCTGACCTGATGGGCCATCCTTGGCAAATTATTGTCGGCCCGCGTGGGGCTAAAGCCGGTATGGTGGAGCTAAAACACCGTGCTACTGGCGAGCGGAGTGAATTGCCGCTTGATGACGCTTTGGCCAAGCTAGGGCTGGGCTAACATGTTCGGACGGTTTGAGCGAACAATCGCCTTGCGTTATTTGCGGGCCCGCAAGGGGGAGCGTTTTGCCTCTGTCATTGCGCTTTTCTCCCTTGTTGGCATTGCTTTAGGGGTGGCGACGCTCATCATCGTCATGGCCGTGATGAATGGCTTTAAAGCAGACCTCATGGGCCGGATTCTCGGCCTGCATGGGGATTTGAACGTCTATGCCTATGGGCAGCCAATTCGCGATTATCGTGATGATGCGTTTATCATCCGTAAGGTGCCCGGTGTGACGCAGGTTCTGCCCATGACGCAAGGCACTGTTTTGGCAGAGGCGGGGCGTTACTCCACCGGGGCATTGTTGGAGGGGCTAAGCCCAGAGGATTTACAGGGGTGGAAAGCCCTCACCCAAGGGGTGATGGATGGCCGGTTAGAGGATTTCCGCGGCAATGATGCGGTGGCCATTGGCGTGACTTTGGCCGAGCGTGCAGGGCTGCATGTTGGCTCAAGCTTGACCATCCTGTCCCCCAATGGCCAAGCAACGCCGTTTGGCACGATGCCACGGGTGCGGAAGGTGCATGTCGCGCTCATTTTTGATGCGAATTGGAACGACTATAACAGCAATGTCATCCTCATGCCTTTGGCAGCCTCTCAGGCCTTTTTGATGATGGGCGATAGTGTCTCTCTTATACAAGTGAGTACGCATGACCCGCTCAATATTCAGCCTCTTAGCCGCCAGATTGAGGATGCGTTGAATGATCCGCGCCTGCAAGTGCTGGATTGGACAGATAGTGCCAATGGCTTTTTGGATGCCGTGACGGTGGAGCAGAATGTAATGTTCCTTATCCTCACGCTCATTATCCTTGTGGCGGCGTTTAATGTGATTTCCTCCCTCATTATGATGGTGAAGGATAAAACGCGCGATATTGCCATTCTGCGCACCTTTGGGGCGAGCCGTGGGAGCGTGATGCGTATCTTCTTGATGTGTGGAGCCTCTGTTGGTGTGGTGGGTACTCTGGTAGGGACGGGGTTGGGCATTTGCTTTGCCCTCAATATCGAGCATATTCGCCATCTTTTGGAATCCCTAACAGGGACGAACTTATTTAACCCGGAAGTCTATTTCCTAGCGCGTCTCCCGGCGCGGTTAGTGTGGTCGCAAGTGGTAGAGGTAGCGGTGCTCTCGTTGGTTTTATCGCTCTTAGCTACGCTTTATCCCTCATGGCGTGCGGCAAAGACGGACCCGGTGGAGGCTCTGCGTCATGAGTAAGGATTCAGAGGCTTACGTTTTATCCCTTGAGGGATTAAGCCGGTTTTTCCGCTCCGGTGATGAGGAGCTGCATATCCTTAAAGAGGCGGATTTCACTCTACAAAGCGGGGAGCTGGTGGCCTTGGTTGCCCCCAGTGGGACGGGGAAATCGACCTTACTGCATCTAGCAGGTTTGTTGGAGCGTCCTGATTCTGGGGATGTGCTGATTCAAGGGCGTAGCACGCGCAAAATGAGTGAGAGCGGGCGGACAGCATTGCGGCGTGATGAGATTGGCTTTGTGTATCAATTCCATCATCTTCTGGGTGAGTTTTCAGCCTGTGAGAATGTCATGCTGCCTCAATTAGCGGCGGGGGTAAGCCGTGTCGAGGCACGTTTGCGAGCGGTTGATTTATTAACACGTTTTGGCCTGTCTCATCGGTTAGAATCTTTGCCGGGGCGGATGTCCGGTGGGGAGCAGCAACGCACAGCCATTGCTCGCGCTCTAGCGAATCGTCCTAGTTTACTCTTGGCTGATGAGCCAACGGGTAATCTTGATACAAAAACAGCGGAGCTTGTTTTTGCGGAATTAACGCGCATCGTGCGAGAAGAAGGCGTAGCCGCGCTTATTGCTACTCATAATGAGGCACTGGCTGCTGCGATGGACCGCACCGTGACATTGGCGGAAGGGCACATCGTCCCATTCCGCGCGTAAATCTGTTTTCTGTTCCATGCGGGGATGAGGGCGTGGTAAATGGAGGGCATGTCTTACGCTCATTTTGTCCATCTCCGTAATCATTCAGCCTATTCTCTTAGTCAGGGTGCTATCCGCGTGCCTGATCTTGTGAAGTTGGCAGAAGAAAACGCCATGCCAGCTGTCGCATTGACTGATAGCGGCAATATGTTTGGTGGGCTGGAGTTTTCCCAACAATGTCGTAAGGCGGGGATTCAGCCGATTATTGGGTGCCAATTAGCTTTACCATCTCCCTCTGCTCGGCCCGGTATTCCAGCAGAACCGTTGGTTGTGTTGGCGCGCACGGAAGAAGGCTTGGAGAATCTTCAATATCTCTCCACCCAAGGTTTTTTGAACGGAGATTCGGCGGATCCTTCTATGCCGCTGGATGTTTTATGCAGCCGGGCTAATGGGTTATTTTTGCTTACAGGCGGTAATCGCGGGCCTATCAATAAATTATTGCTAGGTGAGCAAAGAGACGCAGCAAAACAGATGCTCCAACGCTTTAAAGAAGCGTTTCATGGCTATGTGGCGGTGGAGATTAACCGGCTGGATGAAGCAGGGGAGGATGTTACAGAACCTCAGCTCATCGCTTTAGCTGATGAGCTTGACCTCCCCTTAGTAGCCACCAATGAATGTTTCTTCCCTACGCCGGATTTGCATGAAGCGCATGATGCTTTGCTCTGTATTGCTCAAGGCCGGACAATGGCGGAGGAGGACCGCTGGCGTGTCTCCCCACAAGCGTGGTTTAAAACACCGGAGGAGATGCGCGCTTTATTCCATGACCTGCCAGAGGCATGTGATAATACGTTGATTATCGCGCAGCATTGTGCCGCGGCGGTGAATACACGCAAGCCGCTTTTGCCTGTTTGCCCTAAAGTGCGCGAAGGCAGCACGGAGGAGGAAACCTTGCGTGCTATGGCCCAAGAAGGGCTGGTAAAACGCCTTGCGGTTATGAAGGATGGCGAGGCCCGCCGCGCTGAGTATGAAGAACGATTGGAGACGGAACTCGGCATCATCGCCCGCATGGGGTTCCCTGGTTACTTCCTCATCGTGGCGGACTTCATCCAATGGGCGAAGGCGCATGATATTCCTGTAGGGCCGGGGCGTGGTTCTGGTGCAGGGTCATTAGTGGCTTATGCTTTGACGATTACCGACATCGACCCCATCCCCTTTGGTCTGTTATTTGAGCGTTTCCTCAACCCTGAACGTGTCTCCATGCCGGACTTTGATATCGATTTCTGTCAGGACCGGCGCGATGAGGTCATCCGCTATGTGCGCGATGAATATGGCCATGAGCGTGTGGCGCAAATCATCACCTTTGGGAAATTACAAGCCAAGGCGGCAGTGCGCGATGTGGGGCGTGTGTTGGGCTTGCCTTATGGTATGGTCAATCGTGTGGCAGAGCTTATCCCGAATAATCCGGCTAAGCCAACGCCTTTAGCGCAAGCGATTGAGGAAGAGCCACGCTTGCAGGAGATGCGCGATAATGATGAGATGATTCGCCGCCTCTTGGAGATTGCCTTGCAGTTGGAGGGGTTATTTCGCCATGCCTCCACCCATGCAGCCGGTGTGGTGATTGGGGACCGTGACCTTGTAGAGCTTGTCCCCCTCTATCGAGACCCGCGTAGTGAGATGCTCGTTACGCAATATAATATGAAGTTTGTTGAGCAAGCCGGGCTGGTGAAGTTCGACTTCCTCGGTTTGACGACATTGACCATCCTCAAGCGCGGGGTCGATTTTCTGCGTGATTTAGGGGAGGAGGTGGACCTCTCCCATATTCCACTCGATGATAAAAAAACCTTCGATATGATGGCGCGGGGGGATACGGCGGGCGTCTTTCAGTTTGAAGGCGCGGGTATGCGCGACATGCTCAAGCAGATGGCAGCCAGCCGGTTGGAGGATCTCATTGCTGGGGTGTCGCTTTACCGCCCCGGCCCGATGGAGAATATTCCCGAATATTGCCGCCGGAAACATGGAGCCCCGTGGGAGCCGCCCCATGAGGAGATTCGTCCCATCCTTGAGGAGACCTACGGGATTATGGTCTATCAAGAGCAGGTGATGCAAATTGCTCAGAAGATGGCGGGTTATAGTCTTGGTGGGGCGGATTTATTACGCCGGGCGATGGGGAAGAAAATCGCCTCGGAGATGGAAAAACAACGGGCCATCTTCTGTGAGGGCGCAACAAAGCGGGGCATTACTGCAGAGAAAGCCGAGGAAGTGTTCGACCTCATGGCGAAATTTGCCAATTACGGCTTTAACAAATCCCATGCGGCGGCTTATGCGTTAGTTTCTTATCAAACCGCATGGATGAAGGCGAACCACCCGGTGCCTTTCCTTGCGGGCTGTATGTCCCTCGCACGGGAAAAGACGGAGAAGCTAGCCGCCTTGTGCCAAGAGGCTAAACGGATGGGGATTCCCGTCCTGCCCGTGGATATTAATAAATCCCAAGCTGATTTCTCTATCGAGCGGTTAGAGGATGGGCAGTTGGGGATTCGTTACGCTTTGGCTGCCGTAAAGCGTGTTGGGTTTGTGGCGATGGAAGGCCTGGTAAAAGACCGTGGCACACAGCCTTTTTGCGATATGACAGATTTTGCCGAGCGTTGTGATTCCCGTCATATCAATAAGCTTCAAATGGAGAGTTTAGCCAAGGCTGGAGCGTTTGATAATTTAGAGCCTGACCGGCACACAGTCTTTGCCAGTGCGGAGATTGTGTTACGCCGTGCCCAATCGCGCGCGCAGGAGAAAGAGGTCGGGCAAGCGGGGCTTTTTGGCGGCGGCGTGGATAGTAGCCTGCGCGAAGTCTTGCGGCTGAAGAAGGTACGCCCTTGGCCGGATTTCGAGCGGTTATCGCATGAGGCTAGCGTGATTGGCTTCCATATGAGCGCACATCCTTTAGATGCGTATAAGCATGTGTTGCGGCGGCTGGCTGTGACCCCTGCGGTGCAGCTAGAGCCAAAGGCGCATCAAGGGCAGATGCGTGTTGCGATTGCTGGTTGTGTGGTGGAGAAGAAGGAACGCCCCACCAAAACAGGAAAGAAAATGGCGTGGGTGACGTTGACCGATGCGAGCGGGAGTTGCGAGGTCACGCTCTTTTCCGAGACATTGCAAGCCTGTCGGGATTTGCTGGTTGCAGGGCAGGCTGTGTTGGTGCAGGCGGAGTTGAAGCTAGATGGTGATGCGCTGCGTATTACGGCCCAACATGTGCAAGATTTAGAGGCTGCTGCAGCTGAGGAGCAAGGGGAATTGCGGATATGGATTAACCGCGCCATCGCTCTAGCCCCCCTTCAGACAATGTTAGAGGATGTAAAGGGTGGCCGAGGCCGTGTTGTCTTGCTGCCAGAGCTGGAGGAGACGCAGGCGATTGAGATTAGGTTGCCCGGATTCTATCGCGTTACCCCACGTCTTGCCGAGCAGATGAAGACGTTGGAGGGGATTAAGGAGTTAAAACAAGCGTAAAAGAAAAGGCCACCGGGAAGGGTGGCCTCTAATAAGCAAGACGTTATCGCATCCTTTTAAAAAGGCATGGGGACTTTAACGCCATTCACATGGATGGTGTCATGCTCTAGCGTGATGTGCCACCCCGTGCGGTGGTTGGGTTCTCTCTCCCCCATGATGCGGGCAATAAGCAAAGCTGCGGTGATTTTTGTGGGAGCGATTTTGCCAAGCTGGTCTATCATCTCCCCAATATGGCTGATGGAGAGATGAATATCAGCTTTGAGATTTTCACGCCCTGCCGTGGCGAGAACATCACCTCGGCCATCAATATCGCTACCATTTAAAGCCGTATGGAGTTGATTGACCGTTACATGATAAGGCGGCTGAGAAGAGGGGATAAAGGTAATATCTCCCGAGACAGACGGCGGTAGGAGAATCGCCTGTGGGGAGGTCATCCCGTTTGCATCAAAAAGGAAATGAATAGCCGGGCTTGTGCTGAGGACACGCACATGAGCCGTGCTTGCGGTGGAGGCGCGGTCTGGCCGGGTAAGGGTGATGCCTTGCCAGCTCATTTCTGGCAGCGCATTTTTGACTTCTTGCACTCCCGGTAGAGGTTGGTTAGCGCAAGCCTCCGTCATGCCACGGTGATAAGCGGTGAGGGCAGCATAAGCAACAGCGGCATTAAGGCGGGCTAGACCGGCTGCATCAAGGGTGCGTTTATGGTCTACCACTGTGCTGGAGCGCACGGTGATGCGATGTTGCGTGCCAGTAAGTTCCGCCTGCATGTTTTTGATGATGAGGCCGCCCTGCTTCGTCTTACTCACTTGCCCGGGGCTATAGGTAAAGCAGTTGGCTGAAAGATGGGGCAGTGTTTCAGCATATGCTGCTGGCAGGGCCATAACCCCTAAAAGAGCCAGTAAGCCTAAGCCTTTTGCGTGCGCTGCCATACGGAGACGATGTGTAGAAGAATGTAACATAGTACCCCGTAGAGTGGCGGAGTCTGGCCCTTCTGGCAATGGGGCGCGGGAAAATTATCCGCGCCGTTTTGTCTTACCAGAGGGCGGGGCAAAGAGAGCTGTGAGTTGGGCTACCATCGTGTCGCCTAAATCCTCTGCCGAGCTAATGGTCACACTATTGGCGTAATAGCGGGTGACATCATGCCCAATGCCGATGGCCAAAAGCTCCCCTGCATGGTCATTTTCGAGCTGATGAATGACGCGATGGAGATGCAGATCCAAATATTCCGGCCCATTAGCGGAGGAGGTACTATCATCCACTGGAGCCCCATCGGAAATCACCATTAAAATACGGCGATGTTCTGGCCGATGTTTTAGACGTTTCCATGCCCAGAGGAGGGCCTCACCATCAATATTTTCTTTTAACAACCCTTCGCGGAGCATCAGCCCAATATTACGCCGGGCACGCCGCCATGGAGTGTCGGCTGACTTATAGATGATGTGCCGGAGGTCATTAAGCCGCCCCGGCTCTTTAGGGCGGCCATCTTCGCTCCATTTTACACGGCTTTGGCCGCCCTTCCAAGCGCGGGTAGTAAAGCCGAGAACCTCCACTTTAATGCCGCAGCGTTCGAGCGTGCGGGCAAGAATATCGCCACAAATGGCCGCTGTGGTGATGGGACGGCCGCGCATAGAGCCTGAATTATCAATCAGGAGGGTGACGACCGTATCGCGGAAATCCGCCTTGCCCTCTTGCTTATAAGAGAGGGGGAGAGAAGGATTGCTGATGATACGCGGCAGGCGGGCTGCATCAAGAATCCCATCTTCTTGGTCAAAATGCCAACGGCGTTGCTGTTGGGCCAAAAGCTTACGTTGCAGACGATGCGCCAGACGGGAGACAAACCCTTGGGTTTGTTGCAACTGCTCATCCAGCCTTTCGCGCAGACGGTCTAGCTCGGTCGGGTCGCAAAGCTCATGGGCGTGGATTTCTTCATCAAACTCCTGCGTGTAAGCATGGTACCCTCCAAGGCCCGTAATTGGGCAGGGTGGCTCATCCTCACGCGTCTCAGAGGGGCCAGCAGGTTGCTCAAACCCATTTTCCCCTTCTGCAAGAAGGGCCTCAATCTCATCGGAGGCCGGGTCCTCCCCGCTGGAGGTGGAATCTTCCGCTTCATCATTGAGGATGGAGTGCTCATCGTCAGAGCTGCCTTCTTCCTCCTCCTCGCCTTGTGGGTCGGGGGAGGCGGACTCTCCAGCTTCACTGTCTTCACTCTGATTTTGATTACGGGAGCTAGAGGATTCCGGCTCTTCCTCATCACTTTGGCCCGTTTCTTCTAGAGTGAAGGTTTTTACAAAATGTTGTGTGGCTTGGTGGAAGCGTGATTGGTCGTCTTGGACGAGGGCGAGCGTCTCTAAAGCAGCGCGGGCTTTGGGGCCAAGGGCTTGTCGCCATTCTGCCAAGGCGGGGCCGGTTATCTCTTCTGGCAATGTTTGGCCAGAGAGTGCCTCGCGCGTGAGGAGTTCTAACGCGAGGGGGGCGGGCATATCTGCACGCTCCATCATGCGCGCGCTATTAAGCGCGTAGAGCCGCCGGGCGAGGTGGTTATTTATATTCGCCCGCACCCCGGCCATATGGCGGGAGCCATAAATCTCACAACGGGCTTGCTCCATCCCATCGGTGATGATTTGCGTTTGAGCATCCGCCAAAGTGACGCGCTTTGCAGGGTCGTGATGCCGTTGCTGTAGGGCTGCGGCATCGGTCGCCCCACGGATATAAGCTATCTCCTCCGGGGTAAGAGCCGCACGCTCTAAAGAGGCTAGAGCAGGGGTTAAGGGAATGTCCTGCTGCCCACTTAAAGCACGCTGTGTGGCTAAGGTCGCCTTGCGGAAAAGGTCGTGCGGGTCAGACATAAATCACCCTAAAGGTGAGGTATTAAAACAACGCTGATAATATTCAGCAACGATGCTGCGTTCTGCCTCATCACATTTATTGAGGAAGCTGAGGCGGAAGGCGAAAGGAACATCTTTAAAGATGTCAATATTTTCCGCCCAAGAGAGGACCGTACGGGGGGAAATAACGGTGGAAATATCGCCATTCATAAAGCCTGCGCGGCTAAGGTCGGCAAGCTCTACCATTTGCCCGATGAGTGTATCATCCAGCTTACCGCCCATTTTGGCTTTGATGATGCGGACTTCCTGCTCTTTGGGGAGGTAATTGAGGGAGGTGACGATGTTCCAACGGTCCATCTGCCCTTGGTTGATTTGCTGCGTGCCGTGATACAGCCCCGTTGTATCACCCAGCCCTACTGTATTGGCTGTTGCAAAAAGGCGGAAGGAGGGATGAGGCTGGATAACACGATTTTGGTCCAGCAAAGTAAGGGCACCATCAGTCTCCAACACGCGTTGGATGACGAACATTACATCAGGCCGCCCAGCATCATATTCATCAAAAATGAGGCTGCATGGGCTTTGTAAGCACCATGGTAACAAGCCTTCGCGGAACTCGGTGATTTGTTTGCCATCCTCTAGCGTGATGGCATCTTTGCCGATGAGGTCGATGCGGGAGATATGACTGTCCAAATTGATGCGTACACAAGGCCAGTTAAGACGTGCGGCAATTTGGTCGATATGAGAGGATTTCCCCGTCCCATGGAAGCCCTGCACTAACACACGGCGATTATACATAAACCCCGCCAGAATCGCGCGGGTCGTATCGCGGTCAAATTGATAGCTCGGGTCAATCTCTGGCACATGGTCTGTCTTTTTGGACCAGAGGGGCACATCAAAATCTAAATCCAGGCCGAAAAGCTCCCGTGCTGATTTTTGTGCATCGGGAGTCGCTGGCAATATGTCAGAAAGAGACTGTGTAGAGGGAAGAGCCATAGCGAAAATCCTGTCATGAAGAAATGTGGCGGAGGAGGGAATAACCTCTGATTATGGACTTCATCAGTACGATTACATAATCACCCTATAATGGGAAGAAAAGAGGGGCAGCGTCATTATGGCACATTGCTGTCCTCATAGTCTGTATTATGGGCGAAGTGTGCGCGGAGTGTGGCATAGGCCGTCCCGATGACTTTAAAGCGTTCTTCTGCACGCGGGTCATCCTGATTCGCATCGGGATGATAACGGCGCGCAAGGACACGATAACGTGTTTTTACCACTTCAATAGTGGTTGGCCAGTCGAGATCAAGCTGAGCAAGGGGGTCACGCAGGGCGGGGGGAGCTTGCTTGCGAGTCTCAGCAGCGTGTGAAGGGCGAGCCCTACGGCCTGCAAGAATATCCAACGGGTCATGCAGCCCATCAAGCGTAAAAGAGGTGCGTGCAGAATCGTGCCCCGGTGTGCCCATCTTCCAAGAGGGGCGTTGCCATGAGGTATCCTCACGTAGATGCCGCTCAATCTGGCCGGGTGTCATGCCCCGGTAATAATCCCAGTTCGCATTATAAAGGCGGACATGTTCTAGGCAAAACCAGTAATAAGCGCGCAAATTATCCCGCCCGCGTGGGGCACGATAGCCAGCAGGAAGGTCGCAATCAGGATGGTCGCAGCATTGCTCTGGGGCATCTGGGTCGGGCGCGAAGGCCTTATGACGAGAGGATTTGCGTTGCATAATGGACGATATGGGGAGAGGTTCGCCTTAGATGCAAGCATCCTTTTTTAGAGAAGGAAAGTTTTCTATTATACAAGGCGGTGAAGGGGCGTATGTTCCCTAGTTATCTGTGGGTCAGCGTGGAAGAAAGTTAATGACAAGAGCCGAGCGTATGAAGGCAGTGCTGGAGGAAGCATTGATGCCCTCTCAGCTAGAGATTCATGATGAAAGCGCACGCCATCGCCATCATGCCCACGCACGCAGTGCACAGCAGGAGGCGCGAGGGCCGGGGCAGGTGGGCGAGACGCATTATCGTCTGCATATTGTGAGTCGTCATTTTGATGGGATGAAGCCGGTAGAACGCCATCGCCTTGTTCATCAGCTTTTGGCCGCAGAGTTTGAGAGCGGTTTGCACGCCCTTTCTTTGACCTTAAAAGGGGAGATATCTGCGTGAAGGATTTATGCTCTCGGCTCATGCGCTATGGTGCGATTTATCATGTTAGGCTGTGGTCTGTTTTGCTGGTCATGTCGCTCTCTTTAATAGGGTGCGCTACAGCAGGATATGACCATCTTGCCGCAGGGGAGCGGCATGATATTCATCGGGTAGAAGCATATTTAAACGGGTTGAGTTCCATCCAAGCGCAATTTGCTCAGGATGGACCGGCCCAGCAGCAGGGAGATGGTCGTTTCTTCTACGTCCCGGGGCGTTTTGAGATGGTGTATGACGTCCCACATGCAACGCGGGCTGTTGCGCGTGATGGTCATCTGATTTTACGCAATGACGATAATGGAGCCGTGACGCATTTATCGCTAAAGCGTAACCCAATGGGGTTGCTACTACGCCATCCAATCAGCTTTGATAAAGATGTGCAGGTAACACAAGTCGCACGGGGTGAAGAATCGCTGCAAATTTCCCTAGCGGAAGCGAACGACCCTTCCCAAGGGTTGCTGACCCTGCAATTTTCTGATGTGCGGGGCAAGTTGAGCTTGATTGGCATACAGGGGGTTGATGGGCGGCATCATCATTTCGGCCTTTCCCTCTTTGATGTGCAAGAGAATCAACCGCTGGATGAAAGCCACTTCATCCCTCCTGCTTAACAGGGCCAAAGAGGGCAACCCAGTTTTTTAGCAAGGCGGCATCAGCTTCCGCCATGGTAAGGGAGGGGTTAAAGCGTTGCAGGCTGGTAACGCCGTAATCGCGTATGCCGCAGGGGATGATACCATCAAAATCCTCTAAGTTTGGCGCGACATTGAGGGAAATCCCATGCCAGCTGACCCAGCGGCTTACACGGATGCCTAAAGCGGCAATTTTTGCCTCTTGCCCTGTTTGGGCATCAAAGCACCATACGCCAATGCGTCCCTCCCGCGTAAAGGCTTCGATATTGAGGGATTCGAGGGTCATAATGAGCCAATGTTCCAAATATTGGACGAAGGCGCGTATATCCCGTGCGGGGAGGGGGCCGTGCGGGCGTGTGAGGTCGAGCATAATATAGGCAATGCGTTGGCCGGGGCCATGATATGTCCATTGCCCACCGCGTCCGGCCTCAAATGTTGGGTAATGATGTGGGTTGATGAGGTCTTCTGCTTTCGCTGATGTACCAGCTGTGTAGAGTGGTGGATGTCCTGTTAGCCAAATACGTTGTGGGGCTTGGTGATGGGCAATGGCCTCCACATTTTGCTGCATAAACGTGAGAGCGTGGGGGTAGGGGGAGAGGGTATTGTCTCTCTGCCAAATAATTTCTTCATAAAACTGTGTCATGACCATTGCCCTTTCTGCGTGGCTAAGCTATAGGCGATGTCACCGAAGCGGTCACGCCTTCTTAGGCAAAAAAGACCGCTTGTCACGGAGCGGCCGTGGCGGAATGGTAGACGCGCAAGCTTGAGGTGCTTGTGGGGGATAACCCCGTGGAAGTTCGAGTCTTCTCGGCCGCACCATTTCTTTCATAAGGATGAAGGAATGGTTCCTCTGCCCATCTGGCAGATTGCTATAAATTCATAAAAAAACCCCTATTCGTTTGTATTCATCTCCTTGTATGGGGTGGCGTTAAGCTTGTGTTTTCTTTTACACTAGCCCCGCTTCGGAGAGGGTGTTTATTAAGTTAACGCATGCCTCTCAGTATGAATGTACAAGAGTAGGAACGGACAGAAAGAGAGCTAAGATGATTAAGCCATTGAAAAAAGCCGTTTTGCCGGTTGCAGGTTTGGGGACGCGCTTTCTCCCGGCGACAAAGGCTATGCCGAAAGAGATGCTCCCAGTTGTTGATAAACCTTTAATTCAATATGCGATTGATGAAGCCCGTGCCGCAGGGATTGAGGAGTTCTGTCTTGTAACGGCTCGTGGTAAAGATAATTTGATTGATTATTTTGATGTTGCTTATGAGCTTGAGGCCACGCTGCAGGCACGTCAAAAAGAATCGGCCATGAAAGCACTGGAGAGTAGCAGCGTGGAGGCGGGATCTCTTGTGGCTGTGCGGCAGCAGAATCCACTTGGTTTGGGTCATGCTATTTGGTGTGCGCGTAACTTTATTGGTAATGATCCTTTTGCCATCCTTCTGCCGGATGATATCGTCCATGGGGGGCGTAGTTGTGTAGCGCAATTGGCCGATGTGTATCATCAAACAGGTGGTAATGTTGTCGCCGTAAATGAGGTCCCTCACGAATGGACAGACCGCTACGGTGTCCTCAAGATTGGTAAAGATGATGGGCAGAAGGTGGAAGTCACCGGCCTTGTTGAGAAGCCCGCCCCGCAGGATGCCCCCTCGAACCTCGCGATTATTGGCCGTTATGTTCTCACAGCGGATGTTTTGAAACCGCTCTCTGCGTTAAAAACGGGCGTAGGGGGAGAGGTCCAGCTGACGGACGCTATGGCGGAGATGATTGGTAAGGTGCCCTTCCACGGGTTGCGCTACGAAGGGACGCGCTTTGATTGTGGGAGCAAGCTCGGCTTTTTGGAGGCTCAGGTCGCCATGGCATTGGAACGCGACGACCTTGCTGATGATGTCCGCGCTTTCTTAAAGAAATATGTGTGAGGGGTAAGCCGTAAGATGACTGCGTTTAAGCATGATTTTGAGCCAACAAGCCTGCGTGAATATGATATTCGCGGCATTGTAGGTAAAACCCTCCATCCCGAAGATGCTTATGCTCTAGGGCGCGTCTTTGCGAGCATGGTTCGCCGTAATGGTGGGCATGTGGTGACGGTCGGTTATGATGGCCGTCTCTCCTCACCGTCTTTGGAAGAAGCCTTGGTCCGTGGGGCTGTGGATTCTGGCGTGACAGTGCGGCGTGTAGGTCGTGGTCCAACACCGATGCTCTATTATGCAGCCGTTACGGGGCAATCTGATGGGGCGATTATGGTTACAGGAAGCCATAATCCGCCGGATCATAATGGCTTTAAGATGATGATGAAGGGCAAGCCCTTCTTTGGTGAGCAGATTCGTGAGGTGGGGCGTTTGGCCGCGCAAGGCGATGTTGTGCCTAAGGCTGAAGGTCGCGTTGAGACCATCGACCCTTCCGAAGCCTATATTGCCCGCCTTCTTGAGGATTATGACGGCGAGAGGCCGCTCAAGGTAGTGTGGGATAATGGTAATTCCGCCGCGGGGGAGGTCCTCACTCGTCTGATTAAGAAACTCCCCGGTGAGCATACGATTCTATATCCAGAGATTGATGGGACATTCCCCAATCATCATCCTGACCCTACTGTGGAAGGCAATTTACAGGACCTCATCAAAGAGGTGCGGACGCGTAAGGCCGATGTTGGTATCGCTTTTGATGGCGATGCGGACCGCGTAGGCGTTGTGGATGGTAAGGGAGAGATTCTCTGGGGCGATCAAATCCTCGTTCTCTTAGCGCGTGATGTGCTGAAGAAGCATCCTGGTGCGACCATCATTGCTGATGTGAAGGCGAGCCAAGTTCTTTTTGATGAAGTCGGCAAAGCCGGTGGTAAACCGCTCATGTGGCGGACGGGTCATTCGCTCATCAAAAGTAAAATGGCGGAGACGTCTTCACCCCTGGCAGGGGAAATGTCGGGCCATATTTTCTTTGCAGATAAATGGTACGGTTTTGATGATGCTCTTTACGGGGCTATCCGCGTGCTTGGCATTGTTGCCCGTCTCACCGGTACATTAGCGGAGATGCGTGAGGGCTTGCCGCAGATGGTCAATACGCCAGAGTTGCGCTTCCCCTGTGATGACCTTAGAAAATTTGATGTTATCAAAGAGGTCGCCTCCCGTCTGGAGAAGGAAGGGGCTGATGTCTCCTCCGTAGATGGTGTGCGGGTGAACACGGATGATGGCTGGTGGCTCTTGCGGGCCTCTAACACGCAGGCAGTGCTAGTCGGGCGGATTGAGGCACGCACTCATGAGGGGTTAGCGCGGCTTAAAGCAGCTTTTACCGCGCAATTAGAGGCGTCTGGCCTGCAAGCCCCGGATTTTGATGCGGCGGCCGCTGGTCATTAAGCTCTAAACTGATGTGGGAGGGGGATGTACCGGCGGGTTTAGCTCGTTGGGGACGGCAATGCGGGCGTAATGTTCTGGATTGGCTCCTCCCGCCCAGTTGTCTATCTTGCGGTTGTGAAATCGCACCCGGTAGTGCGGGTGTGTGCGGGGCGTGTTTTAATGCGATCCGTTTTGTGCATCCGCCCTTTTGTGATGTATGCGCTTTGCCTCTTACCCAAGATGAGGTGGCAGAGCGCGGGTGGCTGTGTGAGACGTGCGAAATACGCCCGCCTTTATGGCGGAAAGGCCGGTCTGCCTTTTTATATGAAGGTCAAGCGCGTCAGCTCATCATGGGCTTAAAATATGGCAGTAAAACCGAACATGCTGCAACATTAGCACGGTTTATGACCACTGCTGGGGCGGACATTTTAAAGCCAGATACGGTACTTGTGCCTGTTCCAGTCCATCGTTGGCGTTTATGGACGCGTGGTTATAATCAAGCGGCTCTAATATCGCGCGTCATTGCGCGTAAACAGGGGCTGGCCCATTGCCCTAATGGGTTAAAACGGCAGTTCCGTACGGAGGCGTTAGCTCATCTATCACGGCATGGGAGGCATCACCAATTAGCGGGGGCCATGACGGTGAATCCGCGGCATTGTGAGTTCCTACAGGGGCGTTCTGTCATTTTGGTGGATGATATTTTGACGACAGGCGCAACATTGGGGAGTTGTGCAAAAGCATTGTTTGAGATTGGCTGTGTTTCGGTAGATATTCTAGTGGCAGCGCGGGTAACGTTACTTTGAGAGGGAAGGAGTTTTGTAATGCCAAAGATCGAGATTTATACGCAACCAGGTTGTCCTTATTGCGTGCGTGCAATTACGCTGCTTCAAGCGAAAGACGTGCCTTTTGAGGAAATCCACGCCCCTCGTGGCTCTGCCGAGCGCGAAAAGGCGCAGGAGCGTTCTGGTGGGAAGACAACTGTTCCACAGATTTTTATTGATGGGAAAGCCATAGGAGGGTGCAGTGAGCTTATGCAGTTGGAGAAAGCGGGCCAGTTGGATGCGCTTTTGGGCCGTTCCTAACGCCTTTCATACAGGTTTGATGGGCGTTGTTGGGGGGCTGGTCATGGCAGCCTTTTCATCCGCCTATGCGGCATCATCGCCTTTGGCTGGTACATGGTTGGTTAAGGAGAAGGATGGTATTTTCCTCATCCAATCATGCCAAAATGATGCTGCTAAATTATGCGGCTATTTGGTCGGGATGGATTATACCGAAGCCGAGCCAGAGAAGGATTATACGGGTCATTCGGAATGTGGGATGGAAATCATCAGCGATATGATTCCCCGTAAGAATGGTCATTGGCATGGAACGGTGCTTAACCCACGGACGGGAAGCCGGTATCAGGCGAGTATGTGGTTGGCAAAAGATGGGACGTTGAAATTACGCGGCTATGTAGGGCTGAGTCTTTTTGGCCAAACCCAGACATGGAGCCGCATAGACTCTCCTGCTATTGGTGCGCAATGTCGTATGCAGAAAGGTGGCTAGTGTTAGGCCCTTTTTTCTTGTAGGGGTGGAGTGAATCGGCAGAAAATAAAATTTTATTTTATTTTCTTGGCCATGGGGTGCAGTTGAAGGAGAGTAGATACGTCATGTCACAGAGTTTTTCCCGGCGTCAATTCGCTCTAGGGCTTGCTGGGCTAGGGGCTGCGACAGCCCTGTCACCGCTGCGTAGTGTTAAAGCCGAGCAGGCGCAACAGCCGCGTATTTTGTGTTTCGTTGGTGGTTATACGGAACACGGGCCGCCCGGTGTGACAGGCTATGGTAAGGGGATTGCCGTTTTCGAGATGGACCGGGAAACGGGTTTCTTAACCTTGGTTACCACCTTTATGGACATCCCGAGCCCATCCTTCATCACATTAAGCCGGAACCGGAAGTTCCTGTACGCGCTGAGCGAGGTTAATGATTTTGATAAGGCCGGTAGCGGCTCTGTCACGGCATTCTCGGTTGATACGCGCAATGGCACATTGGCCAAGTTGAACACGGTAAGCTCTGGCGGGGCAGTGCCTGCGCATCTAAGTGTTCATCCTTCAGGCAAATATTTGCTTGTTGCTAATTATATGGGCGGTAGCGTGTCTGTTCTGCCTATCCATGCTGATGGGTCTTTGGGTAAAGCAACGGATGTTGTACATAATTCTGGCCCTAAACAGCCTGAGCGCGCAGCTGATAACCCAGAGGGTAATTTCGCTGTGTCCGATCACTCTGGTGCGCATCCGCATATGATTGCCACAGACCCCAGCGGTACATTCGTGTTGGTGGATGATGCTGGGTTGGATCGTGTATATGTCTGGCGGCTGGACCTTAATACAGGTAAGTTGATCCCTGCGAAGAAGCCGTTCTACGAGATGGAGCCGGGCTCTGCACCGCGTCACTTCGTCTTCGATCATACGGGGCGTGTGCTGTATAATCTGTGTGAGCAGAACTCCAAGGTTGTGGTCTCCAAGTTTAATCCGCAAACGGGGGAGATTACCCAGATTCAATCTGTCAGCACGGTGACGTCTCACTTCCGTGGTTCCACGCTTGCTGCTGAGATCTTGATCGCAGAGAGCGGCCGCTTTGTTTATGTCTCCAACCGTCTTGGTGATTCTTTGGCTGTCTTCTCTGTAGGGATTGATGGCACATTGACGCTGGAGGATGAGGTCTGGATGCATGCCGATTATGGCCGTGCGATGATGTTCGACCCCAGCGGGACCTTCCTCTTCTGTGCGAACCAGCGGTCTGATTCTGTGACAGCCTTCCGTGTGGACCGGGAGACGGGCAAGCCTGTCTTCACCAATCACTTTACCGCTGTGGGCAGCCCCACCACCTTTGCCTTTATGGTGGCGGATTCATAAGCTCGCTATAAGGTAGGGTTTTCTGGAAGAAAGGCACCTTGTGATGAGGTGCCTTTTCTTTTTGCTGAAATGTTAGGGTTTGTGGAAAAGAGCGATGTAATTCACGCTCGTATCATGGCTCTCATACCACTGAGGAGGCCGATAGCTAAGGCCTTTGAGGTCCAAAAGCCGCAGGCCTGCTCGGCGTGCCATTTGGTCTAACTCCGCTGGGCGGATAAACTTCTTCCAATCATGGGTGCCGATGGGCAGAAGGCGCAGCAGATATTCCGCTCCCAATTTCGCCATGAGGAAGGAGCGGATGCTGCGATCCATGGTCGAGATGGCAATATACCCGCCGGGTTTTGTCAGGCTTACAAGTGTGGAGAGGAACTCTTGCGGGTCCCGTACATGCTCGATGACCTCCAAAGCGGAGATAACATCAAATTGCCGTCCTTCCTCCAATAATGCTTCTGCTGTGCTGCATATATAATGGAGAGGGGCTGCATGGGGGGGTAAAGGGTAACGCTCCAAATGGGCTTGGGCGGCCTTAATGCCCTCTTGGCTGGCATCAACCCCTAATGTGTTAAAGCCTAGGCTTGCAAAGCGTTCACAAGCGATCCCCGCGCCGCAGCCAATATCTAGGAGGCTGGGTGGTGTCGCTTGGGAGAATAAGGCGGAGGGGAGACGCTTGAAAACCCATGAGGTCCGCAGCGGATTCATAGCATGGAGGGGGGCCATAGGCCCTTTAGGGTCCCACCATTGTGCGGCTAATGCTGCGAATTGGTTAATTTCATCCTCCACAACGGACGAGGTGTGCGTGTGAGAGTGTTCGTGTAATGGTGATGAAATGGGCATTTTGGCACCTCTCCAAGAGTCGAGATGCTTTTCTGCCATGTTGTGGCTAGACGGAAAAGGGCAGGGGAGCTATGTGAGACAGATATTTATGCAATGATAGCCTTAATATTGGAGCCGCCTTTCAGATGTCCATGCCCGACTGTTCAGATGATACAGCGCAGTCCGTTGATGATGCGCTTTCGTCGCCATCTGTTTCTCGTACAGTCGTAATGAAGTTTGGCGGTACGTCCGTCAAAGACTTAGAGCGTATTCGCATTGTAGCGGAGAAAGTTAAAAAAGAGCGTGCGCGTGGGCAACGTGTGGCTGTGGTTGTCTCGGCGATGTCGGGTGTGACGAACCAAATGGTGCATTATTGTCGCGACCTCGACTCACAGGCTGATCCTGCTGAATATGACGCTGTTGTCGCCTCTGGTGAGCAGGTGACGAGTGGTTTATTAGCCATTGCTTTGGGGGCGATTGGGGTGCCTGCGCGGTCCTTCCAAGGATGGCAAATCCCGTTACGGACCGATGAATCACATGGTTGTGCTGCGATTGAAGATGTGGAGGGACGTGCTTTGCGCGCCTGTATGGATGAAGGGGTAGTGCCAGTTATCGCTGGCTTCCAAGGGGTAGATGCGCATGGGCGTATTGCCACGTTAGGGCGCGGTGGGTCCGATACATCAGCCGTTGCATTAGCGGCGGCGATTAAGGCGGACCAGTGTGACATTTATACTGATGTCGATGGGATTTATACAACCGACCCGCGCATCGTAAAGCAGGCCCAGCGGTTAGATCGTATTACTTATGAGGAAATGTTAGAGCTAGCCTCTGTAGGGGCTAAGGTGCTGCAAACACGCAGCGTTGGGCTTGCCATGCGCGAGAGGGTGCATGTGCGCGTTCTGTCTTCTTTTGTCGAAACGGACGATAAGAGCGGGACCATAGTTGTGGATGAGGACGAAAGCGTGGAAAAGAAGCTGGTTACCGGGATTGCCTATTCTATGGATGATGCGAAAATCACCATCCGACAAGTGCCCGATGAACCGGGTATAGCCGCACGGATTTTTGGCCCTTTATCGGCTGCTGGTTTGAATATTGATATGATCGTCCAAAGCATTGGGGCAGATCGTAGCACGAACATGACCTTCACCGTAGGGAAAGGTAATGCTGAGCGGGCATGCCAGATTTTAGAGGAAATGCGGGTTGATATTGGCTATGGGGCATTAAGTACCTCCCGCAATGTGGCCAAAATAAGCGTGGTGGGCGTTGGTATGCGCTCTAATACAGGCGTGGCGGCAACCATGTTCCGCACCTTGGCGGAGAAGGGGATTAATATTCAGGTAATCTCCACCAGTGAGATTAAGATTTCCGTCCTTATTGATGCAGAATATATGGAGCTGGCTATGCGTGCATTGCACACAGCTTATGGCTTGGATGCACCTGTTGGAGAACAGCCATGAGTGACGAGATGAAGGCACGCGCTGTATTAGACCAGCTTTGGAAGCCGGGCTGTGACTTTTTAGGGAGCCGGTACTCTATTCTTGGCGGGGCGATGTCATGGGTGAGTGAGCGCAATCTTGTTTCTGCGATTTCTAATGCAGGGGGATTTGGCGTAATTGCCTGTGGAGCGATGGAGCCGGAGCGTTTGGAGGAGGAGGTTGTGGCGACACAAGCTCTTACGGACCAGCCTTTCGGTGTGAATCTCATCACTATGCACCCGAAGTTAGAAGCCTTGGTGGATGTCTGCTTAGCGCATAATGTCAGCCATGTTGTTTTAGCTGGTGGCGTGCCGAGCGGGTCGATTATCCGCCGTGTGCGTGATGGTGGGGCGCGGGCTATGGGTTTTGCGCCGGCTGTGGCCTTGGGGAAACGCTTGGTCAAGCTAGGGATTGAGGCTCTGGTGATTGAGGGGTCTGAGGCCGGGGGGCATGTTGGTCCCGTCTCGTTGAATGTTCTTGCTCAAGAGATATTACCGAATATCACCGAGGTGCCCGTGTTTGTTGCAGGGGGGTTAGGCCGCGGGGATGCGGTTCTCTCTTACTTGGAGCAAGGGGCGGCTGGGGGCCAATTTGGGACGATTTTTGCGGCCTCGCAGGAGAGTATTGCGCATGAGCGTTTTAAGCAGGCTTTCCGCCGCGGTAATGCGCGTGATGCTGTAATGTCCGTACAGTTGGATGAGCGGTTCCCCGTCATCCCGGTACGCGGCTTAGCCAATGCTGCAACGCGTCATTTTATGGAACATCAGGCTGATGTGATTGAGCGTTTCCGTAAAGGTCAGATTGAGCGTGAAGCAGCCCAGTTAGAGATTGAGCATTTCTGGGCTGGGGCGTTGCGGCGCGCGGTGATTGAAGGCGATGTTGAAAATGGCTCGATGATGGCCGGACAATCTGTGGGGATGGTGAAAGAGATTCGCCCTGTTGCAGAGATTATTACAACATTGGTGGACCAAGCAGTCGAGGCTTTGCAAGTGCGTGAGCGTCGCCTTCAGGGTATGGAATAAGGCAAGCGAGAGGGTACCATGACAGAAGCAAATAAAAGGCATGATATGGCCGGGCAGGCATCTGTGACGCTTGGTGCCCGCTTGCGGAAGCGGCGCGTAGAGCTAGGCTGGAGCTTAGAGCAGGTTGAGTCGTATCTTAAAATGCGACATGCGACTCTTCAGGCGATTGAGAGCGAGCGTTATGCGGATTTGCCCGATAAGGTCTATGCGTTTGGTTTCATCAAAAGCTATGCTCACTTCCTTGGTCTTGATGTTGCAAATGTTATGGAGCAAGCCGAGCGAGAGCTTGCCTCCCTTGTGCCAAAACGACACACAATGCAGTTAGACCTTCCCGGCCCGCAAGAGGGACGCTCTGCGGGTTTGTGGCTCCTACTGGGCGTTGGGTTGATCGTTATCGCCGGTGGTTATGTGGGGTGGTATCATTTCTATTCCCATGGGGAGTTAGGCTCGTCCATTTTGCCTGCGCATATGACAAGCGAGGCTAATGCCCCTCAAGCAGTGGAGAAAAAGGCCGTTGCGACTGTCACATCCACTTCAGAGACACAATCTCAGCAGCTTGCTACAGTATCTCCCCCAGTAGGAGCGACCTCACCGCAGGAAGGCGCGCAGAAGGTAGATGAGTCGGCCAAAGATACGCCCGACATACCACCAGCACCGGAGGCTCTACCGTCCTCCACGGAGGGAAGCAGCTCTTTTGATAAAGAAGGACAGGCTATCGCTAATGGGCCTGTTACATCTGTTCAAACAACGTCTCCAACGCAGGGGCCAGCGGAGCAAAAGCCGGTGGATGTCCCCTCAACTGCGGCCCAACCTGTTGCGGCAACACCTGCACAAAAGCCGGTTGTTCAGCCGTTTCAGCCTGCTCAGTCCGTGGAAGATGCTGTAAGCATTGTGGCGCGTGAGGATAGTTGGGTGCAGGTAAGTGATTCAACGGGGAAGGTCCTTTTCGCGAAGGTTCTGAAGCCGGGTGAAACATGGCAAGGCACGGCTGGGGCGAGTTATCGCATCACCTGTGGTAATGCGGGGGGTGTTGTTTTTCAGACAGGGAATGTTGTAAGCGCACCTTTAGGGCAGCGTGGGCGCGTGGTGCGTAATCTAACTGTGGATGCTATCGCCATCACGCAGGGTCATTATGGTTATGGCTCTCCATTAACGGGAGCGTCCCCTGCAGCGGCTGCGCACTGATAAACGCCGCCATACTATTATGCTTGCTCTGTATGTGGGAGCAGGTTGGTTCATCATGGGTTATAAGAGAAGTAACCCGGAGAGGTTTTAATGAGCAGTTTACGTCCTTATCAGCATATTGAACGCCGTAAATCACGGAAGATCTATGTTGGTGATGTTGCCGTTGGTGGTGATGCACCTGTCTCGGTGCAAACTATGACGAACACACTCACCACAGATATTGAAGGTACAATTGCTCAAATACGCAAAGCTGAATTAGCTGGCGTGGATATTGTGCGTGTATCTTGTCCTGATGTGGGGAGTACGGAGGCCTTAAAAACCATTGTGGAGGAGGTCAACACCCCCATCGTTGCGGATATCCATTTCCACTATAAACGGGCTATTGAGGCTGCTGAGGCCGGGGCCGCTTGTTTGCGGATTAATCCGGGGAATATCGGCAGTGCGGAGCGTGTGCGCGAGGTTGTAAAGGCAGCGCGTGATCATGGCTGCTCCATTCGTATTGGGGTCAATGCTGGCTCTTTGGAGCGTCACCTATTGGAGAAATATGGCGAGCCAAAGCCGGAAGCTCTTGTCGAAAGTGCGTTAGAGCATGCGAAGATTCTTCAGGATCATGATTTTCATGAGTTTAAAATCAGCGTGAAGGCTTCGGATGTCTTTATGGCGGTGGAAGCCTATAAGCAGCTTGCTGCTTGTTGTGACCATCCGCTTCATATTGGCATTACAGAGGCCGGGTCTAAACGTGCGGGGACGGTGAAATCCGCACTAGGGCTTGGCAATCTCCTTTGGGCTGGCGTGGGTGATACGATGCGTGTCTCACTATCTGCCCCTCCAGAGGAAGAAGTGCTGGTTGGGTGGGATATTCTCAAATCCCTTGGTCTGCGTCATCGTGGGGTGAAGATTATTTCATGCCCCTCTTGTGCGCGGCAGGGCTTTAATGTGGTGGAAACCGTCCAGACGTTAGAGGACCGGTTGCAGCATATTAAAACACCGTTGACACTCTCCATCATTGGCTGTGTGGTTAATGGCCCGGGTGAAGCTTTGATGACCGACATTGGGGTAACAGGCGGTGGCTCTGGTCGCCATATGGTCTATGCGGCGGGTAAGCAGGATCATACAATGCCCGCTGACAATATGATTGAGCATATTGTTCAGCTGGTAGAAGCACGCGTGGAGGCTATAGAGGCCGGTACAGCTGAGAAGGCCGCACATTAATGGCACGTTTGCAACCCCCGCGCGGGACAAAGGATCTTTTAGGCGAGGATATGCGCCGCCATCAGCGGGTGATTGACGCTGGGCAGACAATCTTCCACCGCTATGGTTTTCGCCAATGGGCAACGCCTATTTTTGAGGATACGGCCGTTTTTGCGCGTTCCTTAGGGGAAAGCTCGGATGTTGTCTCTAAGGAGATGTACACATTTGAGGATCGCGGTGGTGAGAGCCTCACCTTACGTCCAGAAGGAACAGCGGGGGTTGCACGGGCGTTAGTCTCCAATGCGTTGACGCAAGTCCTCCCGCAGAAGATTTTCTATACGGGACCGATGTTCCGTTATGAGCGTCCACAAAAAGGCCGTTTTCGCCAGTTTCATCAAATTGGGGCGGAGCTGATTGGGGCGGAGAGTGCTTTTCGAGATGCAGAGATTATCGCCATGGCGCGGGATTTTCTGGTCTCGCTTGGCTTGGGTGATGACCTCACGTTGGAGCTAAATACGCTGGGCGATAAAGCGAGCCGTATGGCATGGCGGGAGGCGTTGGTCGCTTATTTTCGCCAGCATGAAGAGCGTCTCTCGGAAGAGAGTCGGGCACGGCTTGCGCTGAATCCTTTGCGCATTTTGGATAGTAAGGCCGAGCAGGATAAAGCCCTCTTAGCGGATGCCCCTGCGTTTGATGATTTCCTTAATGAGGATTCTCGTCATTTCTGGCAGGAGTTGAAGGCGGCCTTAGCGGCTTTTGGCGTCGCGTTTGTGGAGAATCCCCGCATTGTGCGTGGGTTGGATTATTACAGCCATACAGTCTTTGAGTTCGTCACGGATAAATTGGGCGCACAAGGGACGGTGTTGGCTGGTGGTCGTTATGAAGGATTAGTGGAGGAGATGGGCGGCCCTGCCGTGCCGTGTATCGGTTGGGCTGCGGGGATTGAGCGTCTTGCGGCATTAATTGCCCCCCCTGCGGAGGAGGTGAGCGATGTTGCGATTCTCCCTATGGGAGATACAGCCTTGCTTAAGGCGGCGTCTCTTGCCCGCACATTGCGTGACCATGGTTTCTCCCTTGCGATAGAGACGCGGGGGAATATGAAGAAGCGGATGGATCGCGTTGTGCAATCCGGGGCATCTCATGTTCTTTTCCTCGGTGATGATGACCTCGCTCGTGATGTGGTGCAGTTGCGTCATCTGGCCACACGGGAGCAAGAGGAAGTCCCCATTGGGCAGCTTGTTGAGGCTTTGGAGCGCGCTCGGAACTCATGAGCACGGCGATTGAGCATAAGCTAGAGCTGATTATTGCTCGTTTTGAGGAATTGCAGGCTCTCATGGCCTCTGGTGAGGTGGAGGGAGAGGCTTTCTCCCGTCTATCGCGTGATTATGCGGCGATGGAGGAGCCTGTTGCGGCGATTCGGGCATGGCAAGAGGGGCAGAAACGTCTCAAAGAGGCGCAAAGCCTTTTGCAAGATCCGGAGATGAAAGAGCTTGCTCAGCAAGAGCTAGAAGAGGTCGAGGCGGAAATGCCTGCTTTGGAGCAGGCGATGCAGCTTGCACTGCTCCCTCGCGATGATGCTGATGAGCGTAGCGCGATTTTAGAGGTTCGACCCGCGGCTGGTGGGGATGAGGCGGCTCTTTTCGCTGCAGAATTATTTGAGGCTTATCGCCGTTTTGCTGAAAATAACGGCTGGCGTTTTGAGGTCATGTCCCTCACAGAGAGTGAACTTTCTGGCATGAAGGAGGGGATGGCGACCATCACAGGGCGCGGCGTGTTTGCACGGTTTAAGTATGAATCTGGTGTGCATCGGGTTCAACGTGTCCCTGCGACAGAGAGCCAAGGCCGGATACATACCTCCACTGTTACAGTCGCTGTTCTGCCAGAGGCGGAAGAAGTGGATGTGGAGGTAAATGAGGAAGATTTACGGATTGATGTGTATCGTGCCTCCGGTGCAGGGGGACAGCATGTGAATAAGACTGAAAGTGCTGTCCGTATCACACATTTACCCACGGGTGTTGTCGTAGCGATGCAGGAGGAAAAGAGCCAGCACCGCAATAAGGCCAAGGCAATGCAGATTTTGCGCGCTCGTCTTTATGAGGCAGAACGCCAAAAAGCCCATGAGAACCGCGCGGCAGATCGTAAGTCCCAAGTGGGGACGGGGGATCGGTCAGAGCGGATTCGGACCTATAATTTTCCCCAAGGGCGCGTGACGGACCACCGCATTAATCTGACTCTTTATAAGATTGCTCAGGTGATGGGCGGGGAGTTTGGTGAGATTGTCAATGCGCTCACCCATCATGAGCAGATGGCCCTCTTGGCGGAGGAAATCGGCCAGCCTTAATGGTCGCGATTAGCTGTTGGAGGTAATACAGCGGGAAGAAGGGCCATTGCGATGCTCAGCGGCGGTGGGGTCATCCTCATCCATCAAGAAGAAATCTTTAAACTCTTCTGTGCCGATGGCTTCGTAATAATGCCCATCAGGGTTATGGAGGATACCTTCCCCACTTACTGAGCGCGTTACAGCATGGCCATCACGCATAATGGTGATTGTACCGCACAGGCTGTAAGGCAGGTCCGTCCGGCCTAAAGGTAGTGGAATAATAGCGGAATCATCAGCATGGGCGAGGTCGAGATGGAAGGTCGCTGCAAGCTGTCCATTTACATAAAGGCGTGATTCTTCGGATAATTCATCCGAGGCGCGGCCATCATGGACGGTAAAACTCCCTCCCGTTGGGCCATCGGGCATGGGGGGTGTTGTGGCACTCCATGCCGAGGCGGTGAGGATGAAACCGCCTAAAGAGGATAAGAGTACGGAGCGAAGGTACGGGCGTATGGTCATGTTATCCTCCCAAAAAAGACAGGTGAGCCGTCGGAGATGATGTTATGCGTAAAATAGACCTTTTACGGCACGCCGTGGAGAGGCTTTCTCTCGCAGGGATAGAAGATGCTAGCTCTGAGGCACGTTTATTACTTTGCTGGGCGTGTGAATGTACGCCGCTGGAGCTTATGCACCTTACGGAGATTGAGGCAGCACCTGTGGATCGTTTTTCCACCGCGCTGGAGCGGCGATGTGCGCGGGAGCCTATGGCCTTCATCACGGGGGAGCAGGGCTTTTGGACGTTGGATGTCTCCGTCTCACCAGAGACACTCATCCCACGCGGGGATAGTGAGAGCCTAATTGAGGCGTTATTGGCGCATAAGCCAGAGCGTGAGTCTGTACGCTCGATTCTGGATATAGGGACAGGGACGGGTTGCTTGCTCCTGGCTGCTCTCAGTGAGTATCCGCAAGCGTGGGGATTGGGGGTGGATATTGCGCCCCAAGCTGCGCAGTTAGCCCAGCATAATGCGCGGCGGAATCACTTAGCAGAGCGAGCCGCTTTTATTGCAGGCTGCTGGGCAGAGGCAGTGAAAGGGCCTTTTGATGTGGTGCTCTCTAACCCGCCATATATTGAGCATGAGGTCATGGCACAGCTCATGCCGGAGGTCCGGCAATATGAGCCACATCGTGCTTTAGATGGCGGTGATGATGGGTTAATCGCCTATCGTGCTTTATGCAAAAGCCTACCGCATTTATTGGCAGAAGATGGCTGTGCAATTTTAGAGCTAGGGATAGGCCAAGCCGAGGCCGTAACCCTATTAGCAGAGGCCGAGGGGTTAAAGCGAGTAGCGTGCCGGAAAGACCTTGGCGGGATAGAACGTGCGTTGGTTCTTACCTTTTCGTAGGAAAGCGGTTGGCTTATGCGCTAAGGCCTGATAGATTGCGCTTTGTTAAAGAGAGAGGTGATGCGGGCAGCGATAGCCCTTGCCTCTTTGTTCTGGTGTTTCTTCCCAAGCGTAATAAGAAGAAGCAACAAATTGGCGACTTTAATGCACCATTTTGAAAAGATTGCGGGTTTGAGAATATGAAGCGAATGAGGAACCGTCATCATCGTGCAGGCGGGGGCGGGGGAACGTCCCGCGGCAATAATGGTCAGATTCCTCTGAACCGGAACCATGTGTTTGAGAGTCACGGGCCGGATTTGCGTATTCGTGGCACAGCTCAGCAGCTTTTTGAGAAATATCTTCAGCTAGGGCGCGATGCAACTGGGACAGGCGATCGTGTGCAGGCGGAGGCCTATTTCCAACATGCGGAGCATTATTTCCGCGTTTTGAATGCGATGAATCAAGCCGCACAAGCTGCTCAGCAAGAACGTGCCGAGCGGCAGCGTAATTATGAGCAAGCACGGCAAGAACGCCGCGATGCACGGGAGCGTAGAGAGCAGGATGAAGATGATTCTGCCCCTGTAGCGAGCAGCAGTGAACGCCGCCCGACAGAACGGCGGAGACGTGCTGAACGTCATGAGGAGGACGCTGAGCCTCAGGATGATGAAGATTGATTATCTTTCGTAAGGGGGAGATGGAGGAAGCAGATTGGCCTTAGGTCAATCTGCTTTTTTTTATAAAGAGAAGTGGTGCAAAACGCCAAGCAATATAACGCGCTTGCGCTAAAGCACGCCTATCGAAGAACGCCACATCATTTTATAGGAAGAAGATGGTAGCGGCGGACGGATTTGAACCGCCGACCAAGGGATTATGATTCCCCTGCTCTACCACTGAGCTACGCCGCCATCATGTCTTCGTAAGCCCGCGCTCACGATGGGTGTGCTTTTATGGCAAGCGGCTGGGTGAGTCAACACTCTAGAGGAATAGAGTTTACGTTTTTTATTCTTTTCTATGTTCTTTCAGAGATGTGGCTGTTATTTTTCTCCCTCGTGAACGTTCAGCCATATTAGCCATAAGAGAATGGGGGCGGCCTTTTTGTCTCAGCATTTTACAGATGTCTTGTTCACCTTCAGCAATGCGTTGTCTTGGTTACCACCGGCCATCGTATCTATCCTTATGTTGCTGATTGTGGGGTTGGCGGCCTTTTATTTAGGTTATGGGGCTAGTGCGCTCATTTTGCGTATTCCGGGTACGCGTAGCGGGGCGATGATTCGCAATACGGTGAGTGCATTGCGGCGGCCTATGCAGGTGATGGTGACGGTATTTGCGCTCCTCGCCGCCTTACCCGCAGCGACAGGCTTTTCTTACGATCAAGAGCAAGACCTTCGCCTTTTCCTATTCTTTGTGTTGATTTTGGTATTTGGCTTCTCCCTCATCACTACATTTCGCTTAATGTCAGAGGCGTATCTTAACCGTCTGGAGCGGCTAGATTATGCAGATGACATCATGGCGCGTGCCCATCAGACGCAAATTAAAGTATTGCGGCGGCTGGGGGAGATCCTAATTGGCCTTATCACGGTTGCTTCAGCGTTAATGCTCTTTCCTTCGGTGAAGCAATATGGGGTGTCTCTTTTTGCCTCTGCTGGTGCAGCGTCTTTGATTGTCGGTTTATCAGCCCGTGGCTTACTGACGAATCTTATCGCTGGGGTACAAATTGCCATTACCCAGCCTATCCGTATGGAAGATTTGGTGGTGATTAATGGGGATTGGTGCTGGGTGGAGGAGATAACAGCCACCTATGTGGTGCTGCGCGTCTGGGATTGGCGGCGTCATATTGTGCCTATCTCTTATTTTCTTGAAAATCGTTTTGAGAATTGGACTCATAATTCCGCAGCGATTACGGGGGTTGTGTTTCTTTGGTTGGATTATGATGCCCCAATGGATGAAATCCGCGATGTGTTGCGGGAAATCGTACGGGGCTGCCCTTTATGGGATGGCAAGGTGTTTGATGCCCAAGTGTCCGACTGTACAGACCAAGCTATGTCAGTGCGTATCATTGCGAGTGCGCGCAATGCGATGCAGAGCTGGGATTTACGCTGCGATATTCGGGAGAAGGCTATTGCCCATATTCGGGAGCATTTCCCTCAAGCCCTGCCGCGGCGGCGTGTGGCATTTGTCTCACCCGAGACAGGGGCGAAGCTGGACATAACAGACCCCGATACATTACTCTCACCCCCTATACACTGCCCCCCGCCGGGCAGCTATAGGGGGCCGGAGAGTGGGGCTCACTCCGGGTGAGATGATGTCCCTTGCTCGTGAGGGCGCGATGGGGCCATGAGGGAGTTGTGAAATCCATAAAAACGATATGTTAGTACCCCGATGAGGAAATAGCCGACCAAGAGAAGGACAGGCACGGGGTTTCCTCCCAATAGGGCATGCACCATATTAAAGAGCAGCGGTAGAATCATCACAAGGCAGAAGATAATTCCGAGAAGGGGGGTAACACCAATCCAAAAACCGCGAATGCGGATTCCCCCTAAAGGCACGCGGAAAGGGCGTTTAGTTTCAGGTGCGTAATTACGTTGCCAAATGACGGTAAAGCAGACCATGGCAAAGGCAAGGGCCGTACCGAGGGAAACGAGGTCGCTGATAATATCAATAGGGAGGGTCGCCGTCATAAGGGCAATAATCCCGCCCATAATGAAGGTTCCACGCGCAGGGGTACGATAACGGGGATGAATCTCGCTAAAGACGGAGGGGATTAATCCATCGCGCCCAGTGGTTAGCAGGATGCGCGATTGCCCATACATTAAACCTAGCAGCACAGAGGCAAGGCCAATGGTTGCCCCACCATTGACTAACAGCGCAAGCCATGGCTTGCCCATAATTTGCGTGGCCACGGCGAGGGGGTCTGCAACATCAAGCTTAGCGTAAGGGACAATCCCTAATAGAACAGCTGCTACCGCGACATAGATAACGGTGCAGATAAGCAAGCTACCGATAATCCCGATAGGAATATCTCGCGTTGGATTGCGGGCTTCGGAGGAGGCGGTGGAGACGGCCTCAAACCCGCCATAGGCAAAGAAGATAATTGAGGCGGCACGGAAAATCCCTGCCACGCCAAAATGGAAATTCGCTTGAGCAGGCGGGATAAAAGGGACCCAGTTGGCAGGGGTAATATAGCCCACGCCGATAATGAGAAAGAGAAATAACACGCCAATCTTTAACGCTACGATGAGGGAGTTAAAGCGTGCCGATTCTTCCACCCCACGGGCTAATAAGGCCGTCACCAAAATTACGGAGAGAAACCCAATAAGATCGAGCCGCCATCCCGCTGTTAGGGCAGTCCCTTCAGAGCCGGGGACAGGCTGTAGGCTGGTATGGGTTAACCATTGCGGGAGATGGATGTGGAAGATGCCTAATAAGGAGTTTAGATAGCCCGAAAGCCCAGCCGCCACTGCCGTGCAAGAGATGCCATATTCCAACAGCATGAGCCAGCTAATGTTCCATGCCGTGCGCTCTCCCATAGCGATATAAGCATAAGAGTAGGAGGAGCCTGCTACGGGAAAGGTTGAAGCAAGTTCCCCATAACAAAAGGCCGTAAATAAGCAGGATGCTGCGGCAATAAGGAAGGAGAGCAGGACGGCCGGACCTGCATATTCTGCCGCGGCAGTACCCGTCATGACATAAACACCTGCCCCAACGGTCGTCCCCACTCCCATTAGCAGTAATTGGGTGGCTGTTAGGCTGCGTTTAAGCGTCATGGAATCATTTTCCGCCGTGATTTGATCCATCGTTTTCCGCCGTGGATCACGACGTTTCTTAGCGGAGTGACGAGAGTGTTTAGGCATAAGAGTGAGAGGCTATCCAGTAATGGCGTTAGGAGTGATGATTATGAGGGTGATGGGGAGATTTCTGGTTCATAGTCGAGTTATGTCGCCCATAAAAGAGATAAGTGCATACCCCAAGAGCGGCATAGATGATGAAAAAGAGCAATGGGATGAGATTTCCGTTGAGTGTGGAGCGTATAATGTTCAGCCCAAGGGGTATGAGCATACAAAGGCAGAAGAAAATCCCTAATAAAGGGGTAATGCCCAACCAAATACCACGAATATAGATAGCCCCCAGTGGCACTTGGAAGGGACGATGCGCCTTGGGGTCCTGATTACGTTGCCAGATAACGGTAAAGCAGACCATGGCAAAGGCTAGGGTCGTCCCAATGCAAAGGAGGTCTCCTAGGAGGGCGATAGGCATGGTTGCACTCATCACTCCCATGAGGAGGCCGAGCAGAATTGTGGCGAGCCATGGGGTCTTAAACTGGGGATGAATAATGCTGAAGACGCGTGGCAATAAACCATCATGACTAATGGCATGGACCATGCGGGAGATTGCATAAAGCAGCCCAATTAGGACCGAGAAAAGGCCGATGGTTGCCCCTGCATTGATGAGCAAAGCAAGCCATGGCTTATGGATGAGCATTGTGGCAACCGCTAAAGGGTCAGCTCTATCAAGAAGATGGTAAGGGGCTACCCCTAAAAGGACAGCGGCAACGGTTACATAAACGATGGTGCAAATTACAAGGCTACCAATGATGCCGATAGGGACATCACGCGTTGGGTTGCGGGCTTCTGCCGCAGCGGTGGAGACGGTCTCAAATCCGCCATAAGCAAAGAAGATGATAGACGCTGCCCGAAAAATCCCCGCAATGCCGAAATGGAAGTTCCCTTGTGAGGGGGGAATAAAGGGATGCCAGTTGGCAGGGCTTATATAAAACACACCAATCGCCACAAAGAGGGCAAGAACAGCGATTTTGATGCACACAAAAGTCGTATTAAACCGTGCGACAGCTTCAATCCCGCGTATGAGAATGAGGCTGATAAAGAGCATCACAAGCAGCCCCGGTAGGTTGATGTTATGGTGAAATGATAAAAGCCCACTGGTGGAATGAGGAATAGATTGAAAGGTCGTTTGGGTAATAATGGCGGGGAGATGGATGTTAAAGTTTTCCAACAACGAGGTAAGATACCCCGAAAAACCAGCGGCAACAGCCGTGCCAGCAACGCCATATTCCAACAAGAGGAGCCAGCCGATAACCCATGCCATCCTCTCCCCCATGGAGAGATAAGCGTAAGAATAAGCTGAGCCAGATACGGGGAAGGTAGAGGCTAACTCTCCGTAACAAAGTGCAGCAAAAAGGCAGGCCGCTGCAGCGATGAGAAAGGAGAGTAAGACAGAAGGGCCAGCATATTCCGCCGCGGCTGTCCCGGTGATGACATAAACCCCCGCCCCGATAGCCGTACCAACCCCTAAGAGGAGGAGCTGCGTTGCCCCAAGGCTGCGCTTGAGGTTGTGTTGCTTGCCTGTGGCTTGGATTTGGGCAAGAGTTTTGCGGCGGGCTTTATTCATCCATAACGCTCCGAAAACGGTATGATACCGGAATATTTCTTTCATGGCCTTTTAGAGCGCATTTGTAAATTATGAGATGTCTTTTTTCTGCTTTTAGGGGGCGATATAGAGCCATAATCCGCTGCCAATACCGGCAATGAGGCAGTAAAGACCAAAGCCCGTTAAGGTATGTTGGCTCTCCTCCTTAAAGAAGCGCAATAATAAGCGCGAGCAAATAAACGCCGTGATTCCGGCAATGAAGGCCCCTAAGAGGGATTGTTCAATGATAGGGGTGGAGAGGTGAGCATGGCGGAGCTGCCACGCTTCTTTAGCCGTAGCGGCAAGGATAATCGGTTGAGCCATGAGGAGGGAGAAACGTGTGGCTGTAAGATGGTCTAGCCCGCGCATTAAACCACCATTGATGGTTGCGCCAGAGCGTGAGAGGCCGGGGAGCAGGGCAAGACACTGCCAAAAACCTATCGAAAGAGCATCTTTTAGGGTTAGGGAATCAAGCTTAGGTGAATCGTTTTTACTAAAGTGTGTCTGGCGTAAAGCACGGCGGCGCATAGCTTCTGTCGTGATGAGCAAAAGGCCATTGAGGGTAAGAAAACCCGCTACCATAAGGGGGTTGGCAAATATATGGCGGAGATAATGCTCAAATATCCCCCCGATGAACACCGCTGGTAGCGTTGCCACTACGAGCAAACGGCATAAATGTATTGCTTGAGAGCGTTTTTGTGGGGTTTGACGCGGCGTAAAAAGCCCAGAAAGAATCATCCACCAATCGGCCCAAAAGACATGAGCGAGAGCAACCAGTGTGCCAACATGTAACATGGTTAAGAAGGGCAGAAAGAGTGGGCTATGCTCATCCAATGGCCAATGCAACAAAGCAGGAAGGAGAACAGCATGACCCAAGCTGCTGACAGGGAAGGGCTCTGTAATACCTTGGAGGAGGGAGAGGATAACAGCCTGAAATAATGTCATAAAAGGACCATGATGTCGTGCTTCATTACGGAGAAGCGGGGAAAATACGCGTCAACGCTGGTAGGGTGTAAAAGGACATGATAACGTGAATGTGTAATATATTATCAAGCCCTTCATTTCGCCATAATGGTAACAGAAGGTCGATGAGATTTCGAGGTGTCTATGCAGGCAATGATTAAAGGGCGTGGTGGGGCATTTATCGCCAGTAGCTGTGTTCTTATAGCGGCCTGCACGTTCTTGGCCTATGGGCTGGGGCTGCTAAAGGGGCCGGGACGGCATATGGTGGGCTATCATGCTGTTTTTAGCTCCGCAAATGGTCTAGCCAATGGTGCGGATGTAGACCTTGCCGGGGTGACGGTTGGCCGGGTGAAGGCGATTACCCTGAACCCAGAGACAGCCGTTGTGGATGTGTCCTTTGTGGTGGAGGATCGTTTAAAATTACCGTCCGATACGGCCGTTGGTATCGGGGCACCCACTGTGGGTGGGGATAATGCCTTGCAGATAATGCCCGGTAAGGCGACCCAGACTTTACCTGCTGGGGCTGTAATTATGGACGCGCATCCGCTGCTCTCTTTGGAGCAGCAGATTAGCAATTATATCTTCGGTGCGGGGCAGCTTTAAAAAAGCGCGTGGCTTAGTCGTTTGTTGGATAAGAGGCGAGGAGGCGGCGTTGCTTTAACCAAGAACGCAGCGTGCCGAGGATGCCTGAGCTTTTCCACCCTTGTTTGCGTTTTTCAGCCCCAATGAGGAAGGCCTGCCGATAATGGTAGAACTGGGTGAGGTAGGCCTCGGCTAGAGTCGTTCTGCGGTCCCAAATATGGATAGCTTCTGACCCGACACCATTAATTTCGATAATCTGGAAGTCCTTCCCCTCACGCAGGGATTCAGGGGAGAGGACTTTAAGATCAATTCGTCCAAAGTGGAAATCAGGTATATCCTGCACAATGGCGCAGATTCGTTCCTCTAGCGCAGGGGTGATGTCTTGCTTACCGTTACGGAAGATGGACCCTTTGCAATGATTCCCCGCAAAGAGGAGTGAGAGCGTCTCTCCAACAGGCAGAACCTCATTTTCCCGCCCCTTAATACGAGGAAGATATAATTGAGGAATCTGCCCCATGCGTGGGTCGTTGAGGATAAGGTCTTTTAATGTTGAATGTCCATCACCAGTAAGGATGGGAGACTCCTTGTAGGTGAGGGAGGTAATATGGCCTTTTTCATCACGAGGATGCCGAATGTAAAAAACGCCAACTTCCGATGGATAGGGGACAAGCTTTTGCACCATCAACGCCACCCCGGTAGGGAACAGGGGCAGGACATTTTGGAGCATGTCTTGAGAGGTGATGAGCTTTACGCCTGTTCCGTTGCAGCCAATATCAGGCTTCAATACGAAGGGGTAGGTAATCTCTAATGAATCCAAAGCAGCGAGTACCTTTTCGAAGGCCTGAGCGTCATTTTGGATAACACGATAAGGGGCGATGACCTCTTGGGCGATAGGGCCAGCGAGATCGAAGATGGAGCTTTTACTCTCCCCACACAGCCCGCCTGTTTCAATACGAGGGTTAGCCGCGGTAGGGATGGTTAAATCCCCGTAGCGTAACCCCATAAAGAACCAATAAAGTGCAATGGGGGTATAGAAGATTTTGTCAGGCCAAAACTCAAATAGAGAGAGGGAGGAACCATTATGGTCGGACTGAAGGGTCATGATTTGTGACTTCTACGCTGAAGATGACCGATGAAGCGGCCCATCATGAAAATACAGAGTACGAATCCTACAATACCCGCCCAACGCCAGCCGGTTTTATGGGCGAGAAGCCACCCGCTAATATGTAGGGAGAGAAGAAAGAGTAAGCTCGTCCATACTAATGTTGCGGCAATGGCTGTAAGGGCAAACGCACAGAAAGGAGCACGGAAAAACCCGCAAGCCGTGTAAAGTGGCAAGCGCACACCGGGGACAAAACGCGCAATAGCGACAACTGCAATGATGTTGCGGGAGAACCATTTGCGGGCCTGTTCCTCACTCGGCAATGTGAGAAAACGTCTAAGAAATTGCCAATGGCTCCCAGCAAGGCCAAGGCCGTATAATCCAACATCCCCAACAACAACTCCTACATAAAGGCTTAATAAAGCGGCTATGCTGGAAATATTGCCATTTTTAGCAGCAGTGGCCGCTAAGACGGTTGCAACATCCTCTAGGATGAACGTACCAAGGATGATTGAGAACGCCTTCAACCAAAGAGGCTGGGACGCCATAAGAGCATTGAGACGAATCACAAAGAAACGGCCTTAACTATGAAGTGAGCGCGTTGTGGCACGAAATAGATTGTTCTTCAATTCCTACAACGCATGATGTGGGATAAGGTTTTTATAGAGGAAGGGATAGTGTGGGATGGTTAATATGCTAGGTAGACGTAAGCTTTTAGCAACTATGATGGCCAGTACGGTAGCCTCTAGCGTGCCGCTCTGGGGCGCACGGAATGCATGGGCGCGTGGGGATTCGTATCAGGCCTTTTTGCAGGGAGTTCGCCAACAGGCCCTTGCAGAAGATGTCCCCTCTGATGTGTTGAAGGCAGCGTTAGCGTTGACGGCACAGCCGAATCAGGAGGTTTTACGCTTAGACCGTCATCAACCTGAGTTTACAATGACATGGGCGCAGTATCGTCAGCGTGTCATTACCTCATCGCGCATAGAGCAAGGGCGACAGGTTTATCAGCGTGTTAAAGGCACACTCAGCCCATTAGGGGCGCGGTTTGGCAGTGATGAATCGAGCGTTATGGGCATATGGGGTTTGGAGTCCGGCTTTGGGGCTACGCAAGGGCGGTTTAATGTGATCGACGCCCTTGCCACACTCGCTTATGATGGACGCCGGGCCGCCTTTTTTCGGAGTGAATTATTAAAGGCCCTGCATATTCTTGGTCAAAGGGCGATAGCTCCCGCGCGGATGATGGGGAGTTATGCAGGGGCGATGGGGCAACCGCAATTCATGCCGAGTGCTTATCTGCGTTATGGTGCCGATGGTGATGGTGATGGCAAATGCGATATTTGGACCTCTGAGGCCGATGTTTTTGCCTCTATTGCGCATTATTTAGGCCGGTCTGGTTGGCAGCGTGGGGAGCCATGGGGGGAGGAAGTAACGGTTCCCTTGGGAGTTCATGGGCAGTTCCAACAAATTGCTGCAACAAAATCGCGTCACGCTGCCGTTCATCCGGTGGGGACATGGGCGGCGTTAGGTGTCCGGCCTGTGCAGTCATCGCGTTTTTTAGCCCCGCAAGCTGAGGGGAGTTTGCTTCAACCTGATGGGCCTGGTGGACAAGCCTTCCTTGTTTATCGTAATTTCCGAGCGATACGAGCTTATAATCCGTCCGATTATTACGCATTAGCGGTTGGGATTTTAGGTGATTACATTACCCGCTAAGATGTTTTATCGGGTATGGCATGATGGTTTCTAAAAAGAGGGCTTCGCCATTGTGGCAGGGCCTATAGCGCGGGGATTGACGTGCAGACAAGACGTTCTCTTATGGGGGGAGTAGCAGGTTTTTCGGCCTGTTCCTTACTGGCATTATCACGGCTGGGGCACGCTAAAGGGGCCGCGCGGTCAGAGCAAGGGAATCTGGCTGTAAAACAAGCCGTTGCCGCGCATTCGGCGAGTGTTTCGGATTCGGCTACAGGGGATGCCACAACCCCTATGGGGCCGATGCCAACCTCTGCGCGTTGGGCTTATATTCTTGATAGTACGACCAACACCGTATTGCTCAGCCGCAATGCGGAGGAGCGCATGCCGCCATCATCCTTAACAAAAATGATGACGGCTTATGTTGTTTTTGCCTTTCTCGCCTCTGGTCGTATTCGGCTGGAGCAGATGTTCCCCGTTAGTCATAAGGCGTGGCGGATGGAAGGCTCGCGTATGTTCGTGCCGCTGGGGAGTTCTGTCAGCGTGGAGGACTTAATCCGCGGCATGCTCATCCAGTCGGGTAACGATGCCTGCGTGGTCTTAGCGGAGGGGATTGCTGGCTCTGAGGAACGATTTGTCACCTTGATGAATGAAGCCTCCCATCGTATCGGCTTGCATAATTCTCATTTTATGAATGTGACCGGCCTGCCTGCGGATGACCATTATATGTGCGCGCGGGATGTGGCAGCACTGGCCCAACATCTCATCTCTGACTTCCCGCGTTATTATCACTTCTTTGGGGAGAAGGAGTTTACCTTTAATCATATTCGCCAAGGCAACAGAAATGTTCTTGTCGATAAAGGGTTAGCCGATGGTTTAAAAACAGGCCATACGGATGCGGGTGGCTTTGGCCTCTGTGCAAGCTCGGAGCATAATGGGAATCGCATTATTGTCGTCATTAACGGGACTTCTTCTACCAATGAGCGCGCTCATGAAGGGGAACGATTGATGAGCTGGGCGTTTTCTAGCTTTGAGACAGTTAAGTTCCTAAGTCGTGGGCAGGTGGTCGAGCCTAAAGCGGCTGTTTGGATGGGAGAGCATCGCAGCGTGGCCCTTGCCGTGGCAGAGGATGTTAGTTTGACAATCCCTATCGGCTGGTCCTCGAGGGTGCAAATTAGCGTGGATTATCCATCTCCGATTGCTGCACCCGTTGTTGTAGGGCAGAAGTCCGGCCATGTATCGGCTGGGTTGCCCGGTCAGCCGCGTGTATATTCACCGCTTTATACGGTGGATTCTGTGGAGGAGTTGGGCATTGTGGGGCGGCTTATGGCACGATTTGGCCATGCGCCGGAGTAAGCATCCCGGTATTTTCATTACGCTAGAAGGTGGAGAAGGCGGGGGTAAAACTACCCAATCCCACCTTTTGAGTGAGCGTTTGCGGGCGGATGGATGGCGCGTTTATCAAACGCGCGAGCCCGGTGGTACCCCTGCGGCGGAAGCCTTGCGGAATCTTCTCCTTTTTGGCGAGGCGGAGTTTTGCTGGCAGGCCGAGATTATGGCGCATATGGCAGCTAGAGCGGACCATCTCGCCAAAGTGATTCACCCCGCCTTAGCTGAGGGGCAGATTGTGGTGTGTGATCGGTACCACGATTCCACATGGGCGTATCAAGGTTATGGGATAGGCCAGAAGAAGCCGGAGGTTTTAGCCTTCATCAATGCGTTGCGTCAGCTTGTTGGTGGGGAGCCAGACCTGACCTTATGGTTGGACCTCCCTTGTGAGGTCGCTCATAAACGTATCGCACAACGTGGGGGCAAGCTGGACCGTTACGAGGGCCAGCAAGCGGCTTTTCATGAGCGCGTGCGTGAAGGCTTTCAGGCCATGGCTGAGTGCGATTTGGAGCGCATTGTTCGGGTGGATGCAGAGCCTTCAGAGGCAGAGGTACAAGCCCGTTTATATGAGGTTGTGACCCAATATCTCGCCCAAAAGAGGGGAGCATCGTGAGCCTGCCAGAACCGCGACAGGCCGCGCGTTTATGGGGGCATGAAGCGGCTGTACAACGGTTTGAGGAGTCGTGGCAGTCTGGGCGTTTGCATCATGCGTGGTTGATTTCTGGCCCAGCGGGGGTGGGGAAGGCGACTTTGGCCTTTCATCTTGCGCGTAAATTATTGGGGGGGAGTGACCTAAATAGCCCTGCCGGGCGGCGCATCTCCGCTGGTACACATGGGGATTTGTTGGAGATTGCTCGTAAGATTGACCCGCGCAAAGGGCGGTTGAAGGGCGAGATTACGGTTGCAGAGGTCCAGCCGGTACAAACGTTTCTTCATCATACCGCTACAGAGGGCGGGTGGCGCGTTGTGATTGTAGATGGGGTGGAGAGCTTAAATCGCTTTGCGGCGAATGCGCTGTTAAAGATTCTAGAAGAACCTCCCCCTGAGGCTGTGTTATTTTTGACAACATCAGCTCCCGGCGCGTTATTGCCTACGCTGCGGAGCCGTTGTCGGTCTTTAACGCTTTCTGGCTTGGATGAGCAGGCCATGCGGGCCTTGATTCCCGATATATCTGCTGATTTGCTACGCCGCGCTCATGGCTCACCGGGGCGTGCGCTCTTTTTGGCACAAGATCGTGATGGCTTATGCGCGGGCTTGGTTGAGCAAGTGATGGCAGGCACGGCTATGGATTCCGAGATGTGGGAGCGTGTTAAGCAGATTGCGCGCGAAGGGGAGGGCTTTGCCCTTTTTTGTGATTTGTTTAGTGAGGCTTTAGCCACGCAAGCGCGGGATGCGGCGATGGAAGGCAACAGCCTACAAGCCGCAGAGCGGGCGGAGCGTGTTCGTCAGCTAGCGCAACTGCGCCAGCAGACAGAACGCTTTAACCTTGATAAAGCAGAAGCACTCCGAGAAGCCCTTGCTCTAGCCCCCTAAAGGCTGGCAATAACAGGTGGCAGTATAAAGACTTGAAGCGAGATAGGACGGCTTATGACGCGGCGTTTTACCATCACGACCCCCATTTTTTATGTGAATGGCGCGCCACATATTGGCCATGCCTATACCTCTATTGCGTGTGATGTCATTGCACGTTTCCATCGGTTAGATGGCCAAGAGGTGTTGTTTGTCAGCGGGACGGATGAGCATGGTCAAAAAGTGGAGCAAAGCGCAAAAGCGCAGTCTGTTCCGCCGCAAGAGTTTGCCGATCGTATCTCCCAAAGCTTCCGTCAGATGCAGCGTGATATGGCGGTGCAGACTGATGAGTTCATCCGCACGACAGAGCCGCGCCATAAAAAGGCCGCCCAAGCATTATGGGAAAAAGTGGCGGAAAATGGCCATATCTATTTGGATGCTTATGAGGGGTGGTACTCCACACGCGATGAGATGTTCGTGGGCGAGGATGAGATTACCAAACATCCCGATGGCAGCCGGACGGCTCCCTCTGGGGCTCCGCTAGAATGGGTGCGGGAGCCCTCTTACTTCTTCCGCCTGTCTGACTTCCAAGACAAATTATTGGCGTTATATGAGGAGAACCCCGACTTTATCGGCCCTCATGGGCCAAAGCGAGAAGTGATTAGCTTTGTAAAGCAGGGTCTGCGGGACCTCTCCATCAGCCGGACGAGCTTTAAATGGGGCATTGAGGTACCCGGCGATGCGGACCATGTCATGTATGTGTGGTTCGATGCTTTGGCGAATTACCTCACCGCCGTGGGCTATCCTGATATGAAGGACCCGCGGCATGTGCATTGGCCAGCGGATGTGCATGTGGTGGGTAAGGAGATTATCCGCTTCCATTGCATTTATTGGCCTGCCTTCCTCATGGCCGCAGGTTTGCCCTTGCCTAAACGTGTTTTTGCTCATGGATGGTGGACCGTTGAAGGCGAGAAAATGAGCAAATCGCTTGGTAATGTGTTGGACCCCAAAGCCCTTGCTGATGAGTTCGGGCTAGACCAGCTGCGCTTCTTTTTAATGCGGGAAGTCCCCTTTGGAGGGGATTCTAACTTTAGCCGCCGGTCGCTCATTACGCGGATGAATGTCGAATTAGCCAATGACCTCGGCAATCTTGCTCAAAGAACACTCAGCCAGATTGCGCGTAATCTTGATGGTGTGTTGCCAGAGCGTGGCGCATTGCAGGAAGATGATGAGCATATTTTAGCACAAGCTAGCCTTCTGCCCTCTATGACGCGTGATTATATCGGGCGTTTGGCCATTAGTGATGCGTTGGAGGAGATTTGGAAACTCATCCGTGAGGCGAATGCGTATATTGATAGGCAAGCCCCTTGGGTGTTGAAGAAGGAAAACCCCGCCCGCATGGCTGATGTATTGCGCGTGTTGGTCGATGTTATCCGCACAGTGGCGACTTTGCTCCAACCTTATATGCCTGATACGATGGCGAAGATGCTCGACCAGCTAGGGGTTGAGGAGGCTGAGCGTTGTTTTAAAGCGTTGGAAACACCCCTCCCCGGCGGGCGGGTGTTGCCAAAACCGCAAGGGCTATTCCCGCGCTTTGTGGAGGATGAAAAAGGCGCATGAAGGGGCTGATTGATACTCATTGCCATTTGGACCGGCTAGAGGACGTGCCAGCCGCTTTGGAGTTTGCGCGGCATCATGGGTTAGCGGGGATGATTACGATTGGCACGCGCTGGTCAGAGCGGGCGCGCCAACTGGCTTTAACCGCGCATGATAGCCCGGAGCTGCGTGTGTGGTGTGCGTTGGGGACACATCCCGACCATGCCCATGAGGAGGCCCTCCCTAGTCTTGATGAGATGCTCACAGCCCTTGAGGCCCCGCAAGTTGTGGCGATTGGGGAATCTGGGTTGGATTATTTCCACGGGACAGAGGCGGTGAAGCCTGCGCAACAAGCCTCTTTTCGCCGTCATATCGAGGCCGCGCGGGTAACGGGTTTGCCGTTGGTGATTCATACGCGTCAAGCTGATGACGATACGATTGCTATCTTGCGGGATGAGCATGAGAAAGGGGCGTTCCCTTTCTTAATCCATTGTTTTGCCTCTGGGGCGAAGCTTGCTGAGGCGGCTTTGGCGTTGGGGGGGTATCTTAGCTTCTCTGGTCTTTTGACCTTTAAAAAATGCGAGGAAATCCGCGAGGTCGCGCGTCATGCCCCTGAAGATCGGCTTTTGGTGGAGACTGATAGCCCCTTCTTGGCCCCTGTGCCTAAGCGTGGCAAGCCCAATACGCCGGGTTATGTTGTGCATACGGCGCAGCGTTTAGCTGAGGAGCGTGGGATGACGATGGAGCAGCTTGCGGCAGTGACGCGGGCTAATACGCAGCGTCTTTTTACAAAGAGTGCTGCATGAAGGTGACAATCCTCGGTTGTGGTGGCTCGGCCGGTGTCCCGATGATTGGGGGTGCTGAAGGAGCTGCTACGGGGATATGGGGCGTGTGTGACCCTGCTAATCAGCGGAATTATCGGCTGCGCTCTTCTATTGTGATAGAGTATGAGGGGTTTCGTCTGTTAGTCGATAGCGGGCCAGACCTCCGCCAGCAAATGCTTCATAATGGGCTGACGCATATTGATGCAGTCTTTTACACCCATGCACATAGTGATCATATCGCAGGGCTAGATGAATTACGGGCGGTGAATCGTGTGATTGGCCGTCCCATCCAACTGTTAGCGAGCCAGGTGGTATTGAGTGAATTGCGGCAGCGTTTCTCTTACGCTTTTCGCCCGTGGGAGGGCGGTAATTTCTATTGCCCGGCTTTTGACGTACAAGAGGTCCCAGATTATGGCCCCTTTAGTCTTGGCCCTTTAACAGGCCATATCTTCCCGCAGAAGCATGGTTGGACGAGGAGCCTCGGCCTTAGGGTAGGGGATTTTGCTTATTGCACTGATGTTGAGAGCTTCCCCCCTGAATCCCTCACGGTTTTGCAGAATCTATCCATGTGGGTGGTAGGGTGCTTTCAACGGAAGGCTCATCCCTCTCATGGGTGGGTAGGGCGCGTGTTGGAGTGGCGTGAACAACTCCGCCCCCGTCATACAGTCCTGACCCATATGGGGCCGGATATGGATTATGAGTCCCTCTGCCGCTTATTGCCAGAGGATGTAAGGCCCGCATGGGATGGCATGGTGCTGTCCCCTTAAATGTTGCAGCACCATGCATTAGATGATGTTTACTGTCTTAGCCTTATTCTGGCGGATAAGGCTGCGGGTACGTTACTTTGTTAGCGGGGCCGGGTGGTTGCGGGTCATCATATTGACCGCAAGCATTTAGCCCAAACAGCATGCTTCCCCCCACAAGGGCAAGAAGGCTTAGTTTGATGAGTGTCGTACGGATGGAGCGCATCTTACTCTCCTTCTTTATGATGATTAAGGCGTTCTAGCCATGCAGTGGCTTGAGCATGTACATTCTGCGGAGCGGTCCCGCCCTTGCTCGTGCGTGACGCGAGGGAGGATTCAACCGTCAAAACCTCATAGAGAGAGGCATTAATCCCGGGCTCTACAGCCTGCATCTCCTCTAAGGAGAGGTCGGCAAGGTCACAGCCTTTTTGCTCGGCCAAACTCACAAGCCGCCCTGTAACATGATGCGCCGTGCGGAAGGGGAGGCGCAGTGCGCGTACAAGCCAATCGGCAAGGTCTGTGGCGGTGGAGAAACCTGCCCCCGCTAGCTCCCTCATGCGTGCCTTATTGGCTTTGAGGTCCCGAATCATACCTTCCATCGCGGCGAGGGAGAGGGTGATGGCCGTTGTTGCGTCAAAAACAGGCTCTTTATCCTCTTGCGTATCTTTCGCATAAGCGAGGGGTAGGCCCTTCATGACGGTTAGTAAGCCGATGAGGTCTCCCGTAATGCGGCCGACTTTGGCGCGGACAAGCTCCGCCGCATCAGGGTTACGCTTTTGCGGCATGATGGAGGAGCCCGTTGTGAAGGCATCTGAGAGATGCACAAAATTAAACGCGGCAGACGCCCATTGTACAATCTCTTCAGAGAGACGAGAGAGATGCATCGCCTCTAGAGAGAGGGCGGAGAGATATTCCAACGCGAAATCACGGTCAGATACAGCATCAAGAGAGTTAGCTGTAGGGCGGTCAAACCCTAGGGATTGGGCCGTCATCTCGCGGTCGATGGGAAAAGAGGTCCCCGCAAGCGCGGCAGAGCCAAGGGGGCACTCATTCATCCGGCGGCGCGCATCACGCAGGCGAGAGGCATCGCGGGAGAGCATCTCCACATAGGCGAGTAAATGATGCCCAAAGGTCACAGGCTGAGCAACTTGAAGATGCGTAAAGCCCGGCATGGGGGTATCGTGATACTCCAAAGCGCGGCGGGCGAGGGTCCGCATGAGGGCTTCGGTTTGCTCTATGATGCCATCAATGGAATCCCGCACCCAAAGGCGGAAATCCGTTGCGATTTGGTCATTGCGAGAGCGGGCGGTGTGTAGACGTTTACCAGCCTCACCAATGCGCTCAGAGAGGCGGGATTCGATATTCATATGAATATCTTCCAAAGCGGGGGAGAAGGGGAATGTCCCTTCCTCAATCTCCTTACCAATGGCTGCTAAGCCGCTCTGAATCTCGGCTTCTTCTTGGGCTGTAAGTAGGCCAACCTTGCGCAGCATAGCTGCATGAGCGAGCGAGCCGCGAATATCTTGTCGCCAGAGGGTTTTATCAAACCCAATGGAGGCGTTGATTTCCTCCATAATCGCGGCGGGGCCACTGGCAAAACGTCCACCCCATTGGGGGTTGGCAGCTTCGGGAGCGGCTGGTTTATTTGCAGGGGAGGCGTTGCTGGTATTAGGGTGCGTCATGAGGACCGATATGATGAGATACTTAAAGAAGATTCGCGTAGGTGCCGTTTGTTTGGCTCTCCTTACTGTAGCGGCTGTGGGGGTAAGGCACAATTACGCGCAGGCTGATGGATTGCAGAATCTGCAAGAATTGGAGCCAGAGCCCGCTCTCTCTGCCCCGGTGATGCTTCCCGTCACTGGCGTAGCAGGGCAGAAGGCGACCCTCCCATTGCATGAAAATAAGCCTTATATGCTGCATTTATGGGCGACATGGTGCCTGCCTTGCCGGGAGGAATTGCCTAAGCTTGCAGCTTTGTTAAAGGCACATCCCGATCTTCCCATTGTGCCTGTAGCGTTAGATAGTGGGTCAGCAGAGCAAGTAGCAGCGGCCTTGCCCCGCCTGCATGCTGTCGGTTTACCCGTATGGGTCGCAGAGCGTGAGCATGTGCAACCTTTCATCAAAACGGTGAAAGATCCGGGCTTGCCGATGACGCTGCTCATTGATGCAAGCGGTCAGGTGCGGGCTATCTCCGATGGTGGGGTGACATGGGATGAAGCTCAGGCTGCGTCTATAATTCGTAATTTATTGCAGGAGACTGAATGACGCGCGCGCCAACCATGCCGTTATTAAGTGCGGCAGACCCTTTGCCTTATCATATCCTCCCTGCAAGGGAGGAAAGTCCCTTTGTGATGATTAGCGACCATGCCGGGCAGGCTGTGCCCTCATCTCTGAGGGATATGGGGGTGCCCCCTCAGGCATGGGAGCGGCATATCGCTTATGATATTGGCATTAAGGAGGTTGGGCGGCATCTGCAAAACGCCTTGGGATGTTTGTTGATTGAGCAGGTCTATTCTCGCCTGGTGATTGATTGTAACCGAGCCGCAGGGCATCCAACGTCTATCCCGCCGGTGAGTGATGGCACGGCGATTGCGGGGAATCAGAATCTTTCCCAGCAAGAGCGGTATGCGCGGGAGGAGGAGATACTCCATGCTTATCATGATGAGATAGAGCGTCATCTTGCTCAGCGGGATAAAGGGGAGTTTTTGTTTGTTTCTCTCCATAGCTTTACCCCCGCTATGGAGGGTGGAGAGCCGCGCCCGTGGGAGATTGGCCTTTTGCATGATCATGACCCACATTCAGCGCGCCTTATGCGTACCCTTTTGGAGGCAGAAGGCGGGTTATGTGTGGGGGATAATCAGCCTTATGTGTTAAATAGCCATAATGAATATAGCGTGCCTTATCATGCAGGGCGGCGTCAGCTCCCTGCTTTGGAGATTGAAATTAGGCAAGATTTAATCTCCGATGACGCTGGGCAACGCGCATGGGCGGAGCGTTTGGCACGTCTCTTGCCGCTTTTATGGGCGCAACGCAAAGAGAGAGCATGATGATTAATGGTAAAACGGTTTTAGCGGGCGTTATTGGGTGGCCTGTTGCCCATTCACGCTCGCCTATGTTGCATAATCATTGGTGTAAGGTGCATCAGATCAATGGGGCTTATGTCCCTCTGCCTGTTGCGCCGGGGCAGTTAGAGGTCGCGTTGCGTGGCTTGGCAGCAGCGGGATTTCGCGGCGTGAATGTTACAATCCCCCATAAGGAGGAGGCTTTTCGCTTATGTGATGAGCTAACAATGACCGCAAAGCGGGCCGGTGCGGCTAATACGCTACGTTTTGAGGATGGGCGCATCCTTGGTGATTGTACGGATGGCACGGGCTTTTGCGATAATTTGCGGGCTCATGCCGTATCTCCCAGCGGGTCTGTGTTGATTCTTGGTGCAGGTGGGGCAGCACGGGCGATTGCTGCAGCCTTGCAGGATTGCGGGTGCGATGTTTTCATCACCAATCGGACGGCCGCACGGGCTGAAGCCTTAGTCTCGGCCCTTGGGGCAGGGGTTGTGTTGCCATGGGCGGATTGGCCTGCCCGTTTAGGGGAGATGCAGATACTCATCAATGCGACATCACTTGGTATGGGTGGCCATGATGAGACAGATTGGCCCAGCATCCTCCAACAGGCTCAATTAGGGTTGAGTGTTGCTGATATTGTTTATACCCCCCTCCAAACTCCTTTATTGCGCGCTGCTCAACAGCGTGGGTTACGCACTGTAGAGGGCTTAGGGATGTTGCTGTATCAAGCGCGGGCTGGGTTTCATGCGTGGTTTGGTCTATGGCCAGAGGTTGATAAGCAGAGCTTTGACCTTTTGATGGCAGACCTTACTTAGTTATGTATGTTCTGGGCCTTACAGGGGGAATGGCAGCGGGGAAAAGTACGATCGCGGCTTTATTTCGCCGTGCTAAGGTCCCAGTTTTTGACGCTGATGCTTGCGTGCATCGCCTACAAGCCCCTCATGGGCGGGCTATTGGGCCTTTGCAGCGGGCGTTCCCTGCGGTGGTGCATAATGGGCAGTTAGACCGTGTGGCTCTGCGGCGGCTCATCGGGCAAGATGCAGCCGTGTTGCCCCGGTTGGAGCAGATAATCCATCCCCTTGTTAGGCAAGAAAGACGCGCATTTTTGGCGCGGTGTCGGGCGCGGGGCGTGCCGTTTTGCGTATTGGATATTCCTTTATTGTGGGAAACAGGAGCAGAGCGTGATTGCACAGCCGTGATGGTGGTGGAGGCCCCGCTCGCTGTGCGGATAGCGCGTTTGCGGCAGCGTCATCAACATCGCGGGCAGATGAGTGTTGAGGAGGCCAAAGCCTTTCTGACACGCCAAATGACAGACCAAGAGAGACGACAGCGGGCCGATATCGTGATAAAAACGGGACTGTCTCGTGCGTTTAGTGCGCGGCAGATTCATCGCTTTTTGCAGCAATTACGGCAGGAGAGGGATGAGGCTTCTGCACAGGAAGGGAAGATATGACGCGTTCTATCCTCTTTGATACAGAGACCACAGGGCTAGACCCTGATACTGGCGATAGGGTCATTGAGATTGCTGCTTTGGAATTGGTGAATGATTTGCGGACGGAAAATTACTTCCACGTCCTCATTAATCCAGAGCGAGACATCCCGGCTGAGGCCACAAAAGTGCATGGTTTTACGTTGGCCGATTTGGAGGGCAAACCCCTTTTTGCTGATATTGCTGATGAGTTTTTAGCTTTCATCGGTGATGGGAAGATGATAGCCCATAATGCACCGTTTGACTTCAAGTTCATCAATGCGGAGCTAAAACGGGCCGGGCGTCCACCATTGGATTATGAAAGCCGCGCGGTTGATACAGTCATTATGGCGCGGAAGAAGTTCCCCGGTATGCCTGCGAATTTGGATGCGCTCTGCCGTCGTTTTAATATCGACCTCTCCGAGCGTGGCACGCATAATGCGTTGCTTGATTGTCGCTTGCTTGCCGATGTGTATGTAGAGCTTATCGGTGGACGACAACGCGGTTTGGGGCTGGGTAATGAGCAAACACAAAGAACTTCATCAGAGGGGCGGGTAAAGCGTAAGGCGGTAACAGGGCGTACCCCGCGCCCTATGGCCCCGCCAGATGAAGCTACATTAGCCCGTCATGCCCAGTTTTTAGAGACGGTCGATAACCCCCTTTGGATGCGAGAGTGAAGCGCGTCCTGTTCATCACGGCGCATCGGTTGGGGGATGCTGTTATCTCTTTAGCGGCCCTTTCGGCCATGATGGCACGCTATCCGCAGGCATATTTTACCATCGTATGCGGCCCGGCTGTGTGTGACCTCTTTCGTTATATGCCGCGTTGCGAACGGCTGATTGTAATGGAGAAACGCCCTTATAATCAGCATTGGCTTGCTCTATGGCGCGATGTTGTGCGTTATCGGTGGGAGGCGGTGGTGGATTTACGGGCCTCTCTTGTTAGTTATGGGGTATGGAGCAGGGCGCGTTATAAGGTTCGTGGAGGGCGGCAAAAGGGCTTAAAGCTGGCTCAACATGCGCGCGCTTTAGGCGTACAATATGCACATTACCCCACCTTATGGTTGGGAGCGCAGGAGCAGGCCTATGCTGCTACGCTTTTGCCTGATGAGGGTGTCTGGCTCGCTTTAGCCATTACGGCGGGGACAGAGCATAAAATCTGGCCCGCTGAATCCTTTGCGACATTCGCGCGGCAGATGCAGGCAAGGGGGTTTCGCCCTCTTCTGGTTTATGGGCCGGGGGAGCGAGAAGCACGCCTTGCCGCCCCAGTACGGGCCTTATTGCCTAATGCGTTGGATATTGGGGGCGGGCAGTATAGCCTTGCTCAGGTAGCGGCTCTTATTGCGCGTTGCTCTCTCTTTGTGGGGGGTGATTCGGGGTTGATGCATCTTGCTGCGGCTTTAAATGTGCCAACATTAGGGTTGTTTGGGCCAAGCTATGCGTCTCAATATGCGCCGTCAGGCCGCTGGGCGGAGGTTCTTTTGGCCCCCGGCCCGGAGGGAGAGGGTGATATGGCCGCCTTAAAGGTGGAAAATGTGCAGCATGCCGCCTTGGCTCTTTATGAACGGGCCAGAGCACAGTAGGATTATACCGTTATTTAGATAGAGCGATGGCCAAGCCTCTAAGGAGATATCATGCGATTTGACCTCATCATTCGGAACGGGCGGTGCATTTTCCCGTGGGGGGAGGCCCAAGCGGATATTGGGGTCCGTGATCAGAAGATTGCCTCACTGAGTGTTTCCTCGCAGGATGAAGCTGCACAGGTGATCGATGCAACAGGGCTTTATGTTCTTCCCGGTCTGATTGATTCTCACGTTCATTTGCGTGACCCCGGCAAGCCTGAGGCAGAGACGCTGGAGACAGGCACACGCGCTGCTGCCTTAGGGGGGATCACCTCCGTCTTTGATATGCCCAACACAAACCCCACTGTGACCGATAAAAAGATGCTGGATTGGAAGCGTCAGCATATTATCGACACAGCCCATATAGATGTCGCAATGTATATCGGGGCTACGCGGGAGAATACCCCTTGGCTTGCTGAGTTTGAGCAAGAGGAGGGCGTATGTGGAGTGAAGGTGTTTGCTGGTTCCTCTACTGGTGATTTGATGATTGAGGATGATGAGGGGATAGAGGCTGTTCTACGCTCGGGTCATCGCCGTGTCTCATTCCATTCAGAGGATGAATATCGCCTGCGGGAACGGCGGAAGCTGTTTGAGCCGGGGCAGCCTTACCATCTCCATGCAGAGTGGCGAGATGCTGAATGTGCCATCCGTGGGACGAAGCGCATCTTGGCATTGTCGCATAAAACGGGGCGGCCTATCCATATTCTTCATGTCTCGACAGAGGAGGAGTTTACCCTTCTGGCTGAGAACCGGCGTTACGCCACCGTGGAGGTTCTGGTTAATCACCTAACCAATGAAGGGCCGGGATGCTATGAGCGTCTTGGAGGTAAGGCGGTGATGAATCCTCCGTTGAGGAATGAACGCCGCCATTTTGAGGCTGGATGGGCCGCCTTGCGTGATGGCCGGGTGGATGTTGTTTCCTCTGACCATGCCCCGCACCCTAGGGATGCGAAAGAGCTCCCTTGGTTGGAGTGCCCCTCCGGCCTAACGGGTGTGCAGACGATTGTTCCTTTGATGTTGGACCATGTAAATGCGGGGCGGTTGAGCCTGACACGCCTTGTTGATGTGATGTCTGCTGGCCCTGCACGGGTTTATGGCTTGCCCAATAAGGGGCGGCTCGCCGTGGGGTTTGATGCCGACATCACCCTTGTGGATATGAAGAAGCAACGCACCATTAGTAATGACTGGATAGCCTCCCCCGCCGGGTGGACGCCTTATGACGGTAAAAGCGTGACAGGCTGGCCCGTTGGGACGATTGTGCGCGGTCATGTGGTGATGGAGGATGATGCGATTATCACGCATAATGTAGGCCAGCCTATCCGCTTTCAGCCATAACGAGTTAAGAAGGCGATGTTTTTTTATCGTGATAGTATGTTGGTAGCAGAGCCGCCATGCTATAGAGTACGGGATGAGTGTGTGCAGTCCAGCTAAGGATACGGCGTGGCAGACGATTTATTTCAAGAATTAGAGGAAGAACAACGCCTTGCAAAAATGCGTAGCGTGGGCTTGCGCGTGGGTGTGGTGGTGTTGTGCGTGCTTATTGTGGCAGGCATTGGCGGTGGTGTTTGGGGATGGAAGCAGCATCAGCTCCATACTGCTCAAGCGCAAGCGTCTAATCGTTATTTTGAGGCCATGTCACTGCTTGGGGCGTTGTCGGGCAAGCCTGTGACAGAGGGGGCGGCGCATCAAAAAGCTGAGGGCATTTTACAAGATCTTGCCCAAAGCGCGCCAGAGGGTGTGCGGAGCTACGCTGCTATGTATTTGGCGGAACTTAAACTGCAAGAGCATGACACAGCCTCCGCTTTGAAGTTATGGTCCGCTGTTGCAGAGGATAAAAAAGCAGATACGTCTCTTCGCTCTATGGCGCAGTATCGAGGGTTGAATGCGCGGATGGATACGGCCCCGCGTGATGAGCTCCGGGCGGGGTATCAAGCTTTAGTACAAGAGGGCGGGAGCTGGGTCCCCCTTGCGAAGGAAGGCCTAGCGGTGCTTGACCTTGCACCGGGTAGCACAAAGACAGACCATGAGGAGGCACGTCGCCTTTTACAGCAAGTGCAATCCTCCCCCGATAGTACAGAGGGCCTGCGTCAACGGGCTGGGATGTTATTACAAACATTAGGAGAGGCTGGATGAGCCATCGTTTTTCTTCACCCTTGCGTGGCCAGCCTGTAAAGACATCTCGGCGGTCTGTTCTAAAAGGGGCTTGCTCTGTTGCGGCGATGGCCGGGCTTGCAGGTTGCGGCATTTTTGCAGATGATCCTAAAAAGACGGTTCTCCCCGGCCGACGTATTGATGTCCTCTCCACCGGGGCGGGTTTGACGGTAGATCCGCATGATAAAACGGCTATTCATTTACCTGCGGTGCAGCCTATTCATCAATGGACGCAAGAAGGTCGTCTACCCTCTCATGAGGCTGTAAATGCGGCATGGAATGGCACGCGTCAGCTATGGAGCCAATCTATCGGTGCCGCTGTGAAGGAAGTTGGTTGGCTGTCCAATATATTCTTCATGCCTAATCGCCGTGGGGCTTTGCAATCCTCTCCCGTTATAGGGGGCGGGCGGCTCTTTACGGTGGATGCTCAAGGGGCTATTCGCGCTTGGAGCTGGCCGGATCGTAAGCTGCTATGGCATTGCCAGCCCGCGCGTAAAACACGCTCGACTAATATTGGTGGCGGCATCGCGCTGGTTGACGATACGCTTTATGTTGTGGATGGCATTGCCCAAGCTCTTGCTTTAGATGTCGCAACAGGGAAGCAGAAATGGGCTGTTGATATTGGTACGCCGGGCCGCTCTGCCCCAACCATCGTTGATGGTTTGATGTTCTTTACCACTATTGATGCCCGGTTATTTGCGCTGGAGGCCAGCACGGGTAAACAGCGTTGGACCTATCAAGCCACCAATGTGAGTACGAGCTTGTTTGGGGCAGGGGCTCCGGCTGTGGTGAATGGCATTGTGGTTGTCGGTTTTGGTAGTGGCGACCTCGTGGCCCTTCGTGCAGCCTCTGGTGAGATTGTATGGAGCGATAGCCTTGGCGGAGGCAACGGGCTCGGTGCGATGCTGGACTTCGCTTGTGTGCGCGGTGGCCCTGTCGTGGTGGATGGTACAGCCTATGCAATTTCTCTCTCGCGCGTGCTGGTAGCGATTGATATGCGCTCCGGCCGCCGTTTGTGGGAGCGTGAGGTGAGCGGTCAGTCCCCGCTCTGCATTTGTGGTGATTGGCTCTATGTTATTTCGCTAGATCAGCAGCTTGCTTGCCTCGACCGGGTGAGTGGGCAAGTGCGTTGGGTGAAGCAGCTAACCCGCTTTGAAGACCCAAAACACGAGAAAAAGGGCGTTCAATGGACAGGCCCAATCTTATTGAATAATAAGCTTGTTTGCCTCTCCAGTATGAAGCGCGGCGGCATGGTGATTATTGATGCCCAAACAGGGAGCGATATCGGGAAGATTGACACGCCATCATCCTGCCAAGTTCAGCCGATTGTGTGTGATGGGCAGCTGCTTGTCCTAAGCGATGATGGTGTCTTACGCGCCTATGGTTGAGCAATTTGAATCAGGCCGACTGCCGGTTGTCGTTATCGCAGGACGGCCAAATGTTGGGAAATCCACCATTTTCAACCGGCTTGTTGGGCGGCGTCAGGCCATTGTGTCGGACGTGCCCGGCGTAACGCGTGATCGTAAAGACGGCGTAGCGATGTTGCGCGGGCGGCGTGTGCGCCTTGTTGATACAGCCGGGTTGGAAGAAGCCGCTCCAGAGACTCTCTTTGGCCGTATGCGCGCCTCATCAGAGCAGGGTATTGCGCAAGCGGATTTGGTGGTTTTCTGTGTTGATGTGCGGGCTGGTATCACTCCCGCGGATGAGCATTTTGCCAATTGGCTGCGGCGGCAGAACCGCCCCGTTCTCCTTGTGGCGAATAAGGCGGAGGGCCGTGCAGGGGCCGAGGCTGCGATGGAGGCTTATTCCCTAGGTTTAGGGACGCCTCTTGCGGTCTCTGCTGAGCATGGGGAAGGTCTGGCGGACCTTATGGGAGAGATTGCAAGCCTTCTCCCTGATGAAGATACACTTGCGGAGCATGATGGGGAAAAGCCGCTTCGCATCGCTATTATTGGCCGTCCTAATGCGGGGAAATCCACCCTTTTGAATAGTTTGCTCGGTGAGGAGCGCATGATTACCGGCCCGGAGGCTGGCTTAACACGCGATGCTGTTAGCGTTGGGCTAGAGGATGACATTGGGCCGATTGAGATTGTCGATACAGCGGGCATGCGTAAACGTGCGCGTGTACAGGAAGGGTTAGAACGCGTCTCTGTCTCTGCCTCTATTGAGGCAATGAAGATGGCGGAAGTCGTTATCCTTGTGTTGGATGCCGAGCGCGGTGTGGATGAGCAAGATTTGCAAATCGCACGGTTGATCGAGCGAGAAGGGCGGGCATGTGTGCTGGCCCTTAATAAATGGGATGCGGTAAAGGAGCGTCAAGCAACACGTAAGGCCATTGCGGGACGGATTGAAATATCACTCGCGCAAATGCGGGGGATTGAAGTGGTCACGTTCTCCGCTCTAACAGGTGAAGGGCTAAATCGCCTTTTGCCCGCTGTGCGCCGTGCAGGCGAGGTATGGAATGCTCGCGTGGGGACAAGCGATTTAAACCGTTGGTTTGAAGAAGCGGTGGAAAAACACCAGCCTCCCCTTGTGGATGGTCGGCGTTTAAAATTGCGTTACATGACGCAGGCAAAGAGCCGCCCTCCCACTTTTGTGCTCTTTGGGACGCGGGCGGAACAACTGCCCGATAGCTATAAGCGTTATCTTATCAATGGGTTGCGGGAGACATTCCATCTTCCCGGTACGCCGATAAGATTGCTCCTGCGGGGTAGCCGTAACCCTTTTGTGAAGCAAAACGAGCATTAAAAAGATTGCAGATTGGGCCAATAAGTTCATAGTCCCCGATGCTTCGTACCGGAGAGGTATCGTAGAGTGTGGCTAGGGAGACATCATGGTAGGCGTAACACCGGTAGCTCCGCAGGAGGGTGGATCTGCTCCTCCAGCGGGCCAAAAAGCTACAGGACGTGCCACAATATTGGGGATTCTTGCCGCTTTATCTGGGCTGATGTTCGGGTTGGATACGGGTGTTGTTGCTGGTGCGTTGCCTTTTATGGCGGTGGATTTCCATGCGGGGCCTGTTTTGCAAGGGTGGATTGTCTCCTCCATGATGGCAGGTGCAGCCTTTGGAGCTATGTTTGCTGGGCGCATTTCCGTCTCCTTTGGCCGAACAGGGGCCATGCTAGGGGCGGGTATTTTCTTCCTAATAGGGACGCTTTTTTGCGCTTTTGCTCCTGATGTGGGGGTGATGATTGTCGGGCGCGTTTTATTAGGGCTTGCTGTTGGTGTAGCCGCCTTTGCCGCCCCGCTTTATATTTCCGAAATCACGGTAGAATCCGCTCGTGGGGCGATGATTTCTTTCTATCAACTCATGGTTTCATTGGGGATTTTCCTTGCCTTTATTTCCGATAGCTTTTTGTCCTCAGGGGGGCATTGGCGGTGGATGTTAGGCATCATGGCTCTACCAGCTATATTGTTCCTTATTGTGGTGTTGATACTTCCCCAAAGCCCGCGTTGGTTGATGATGCGGGGCGATACAGAGCGTGCCCGTACGGTCCTGCGTGTTCTTCGCTCTGATGAAGAAGTAGCCGAGGCAGAGCTTGCCGATATTCATAGCCGCCTTTCTAAAAGTAGTGATGCTGGCTTTGGGTTATTCCGTAGTAATCGTCATTTCAGACGGTCCGTATTTTTGGGGATTATGCTGCAAATTATGCAGCAACTTAGCGGGATTAACGCGCTTTTATATTATGCGCCGCGCGTGTTTGAGGCTGCTCATTTTGGCGTGAATGCCTCTGTTTGGGCGACTACACTCGTTGGCTTGACGAATATGGTCTTTACCGGTGTGGCGATTATGTCTGCAGACCGTTGGGGCCGGCGTCCTCTTTTGCTAGCAAGCTGCGCGATTGTTGGGGGAGCTTTGGTAGGGGTTAGTACTGTTCTGGCCTATGGTGGGGAGAGTGTAACGGCCTCCTTTTTGCTTTGTGGGTTTATCCTTCTTTTTGTGGCGGGGTTTGCTATTGGGGAAGGGCCGTTGGTCTGGGCTTTATGCTCTGAGGTGCAACCTACACGCGGGCGGGATTTTGGTATTGGTTGCTCCACGGTGACAAATTGGGTGGCAAATTGGGTGATTTCCAGCATATTCCCCCTTATGATGCTGGTGATGGGGGCATCAGGGACGTTTGTCCTTTTTGCGGTGTTTAATGGTATATTCCTTCTCATCACATTAGGTTTTGTGCCAGAGACAAAGGGTACGTCTTTGGAGCAAATAGAGGCTAATCTTTTTGCAGGGGTCTCCCTGCGCCATTTAGGAGAGCAGAGAGAGCATGAGCAGTAAGATAGCTGACCCCAGCTTAGAGGGCGAATACGACCCGGAGAGACATGCTGGCCTATATGGGATGCAGCGTGTCAAGGCGATGTCATCGGTCATTTTAGCCTTGATGCTATCAATTTTGGATTATTCCGTTGCGAATGTGGCATTGCCGACCATCGCTATGGATATGCATTCGTCTCCATCGCAGGCGATTTGGGTGATCAATGCTTATCAGCTTGCGAATTTGGCGTGTCTTTTGCCGTTAGCTGCTCTTGGGGCGCGGGTTGGCTTTGGGCGGATGAGCCAGTTAGGGATTGTTTTATTCCTCATCGCCTCGGTAGCCTGTGCTGTATCCCAAAATATGTTAGAGCTTACCTTAGCCCGCGCGTTACAAGGGATTGGTAGCTCCTGCATTATGAGTGTGAATATTGCGCTCGTACGTTTTATTTACCCTCATAAATTGATTGGTAAAGGGATTGCACTCAATGGGTTATTCATTGGGTTAGGGGTGGCATTAGGGCCGACTATTGGTTCGTTTATCCTCTCTATTGCCTCATGGCCGTGGATATTTTGGATTAACCTACCCTTGGGCGGTGCGGCTATTTTACTAGCGAGCCGTGCTTTACCTAAAACACCGCGTAGCGATGTGAAAACTGACATTCCCGGCTCTATCCTTACAGTCGTGTCCTTCACACTTTTAGGTGTGGGGCTAGATGGCTTCATGCACGGTGATATAGGCTGGGGAGCGGGTCTGACAGGTTGGAGTTTGGTGAGCTGGTGGTTGCTCTTACGCTGGCAGAAAAAACGGCCTGAGCCAATTGTCCCTCTGGATTTGCTCAAACGTGTGCCGTTTCTTGTCGCATGTTTGGTAAGCTTTTGTGGTTTTGTGGCGTCCAACCTGTATATTGTGGCGATGCCTTTCACCTTGGCTGTTGCTTTTCATAAAAACCCAGCAACAGTTGGGTTGTTGATTGCCCCTTGGGCCGTAGGGGTTGCGGTTATGTCCTTCACGGTGGGGAAAATTGCTGATCGTTTCCCTGCATCGTTATTGTCCTCCATTGGGCTGTTGATAACCTGTATTGGCTTTATTTTACTCTGTACTTTGCCATTGGATGCGAGCAATAGTGCCATTGCATGGCGGACTTTATTAGCGGGTATGGGGTTTGGTTTTTTCCAACCGCCTAATAATCGCGCGATTATGGTTACAGCCCCGCCGGGGCGCGAAGGGGGAGCAAGCGGGATGTTGTCCGTAGCGCGTCTCTCTGGCCAAACAACGGGGGCTTTGCTGGTGGCAGGGTTGTTTACCTTATTTTCTCACCCTGCCTTCATTTGCTTAGGAGCGGCGGCGTTTGTGGCTTTTTTTGGGGCTATGCTGAGTGCGGGGCGGATTTTATTTAAAAGCCGAGTGGCCCCCCGTTAACTCCCAAGCGTCCTAGGACAAAGGCGCATGCCAGTATGAGGCCTATTAGGACATTCTGCTTGAAGAAACAGAGGCAGAGTGGCGCATCATGGGGGGTGAGGCGTTTCACCTGATAGGCCATCGTCAGGCCAGCGAGGAGGAAAGGCAGCCAAAAGGCCGATGCTAGGTGTGCTGTGTAAGCCGCCCCGGCAAAGAAGGCCATCGTCAGCCCATAGCAAAGCCCAACAAATAAGCGGGCATGGCTGAGCATTAAACGTGAGGTCGATTTCACGCCAATGCGTGCATCATCTTCCATATCTTGGAAGCCGTAAATCGTATCAAAACCGAGTTGCCAGAGGATAACCCCACTATAGAGGAGTATCCCTGGTAGATCGATATTCTCTTGGCTGGCAGCGTAGCCCATAGGGGCCCCAAAGCCGAAGGTGAAGCCCATCACAAGTTGTGGCCACCATGTGAGGCGTTTTGCGGTGGGGTAGAATGTCACAAAGAGCATCGCGACAGGAGCTAAGGCCCAGCAGAAGGGTGGTAAAGCGAGGAGGACAGCCAGCCCGCCTAACAGAAGAAGGACGAGCAGCCCGATTCCTTGTCTTAGGCTGAGAGCCCCACTGGCGAGGGGACGGCCTGCCGTGCGAGAGACTTGGGCGTCAATTTTGCGGTCCCATATATCGTTAATTACACATCCTGCAGAGCGCATTAGCAGTGAGCCAATGGCAAATAGCCCGACATAGAGGAGCCGTTTTTGCAAGCTGGGGCCTTGAGCCGCAAGGAAAATGCCAAACACGCCGGGGAGAAAGAGGAGCCATGTGCCAACGGGCCGGTCTAAACGGGCAAGAAGTGCGTAGGACCGCCACGGCTCACCAAGCCGCCCGATGAGGCCATTATGGCAAATATCAGTATGAGGATGTTTTTGAATCATAAAGTTAGTGCTTAGCGAGAATGAGGGGGAGGTCAATATTTTATCATCATCTCTGGCAAGCTGTGAGGGAACGCGTTATGCCCTTAGAGATTATGAGCCGTACAGAACCACGCCTTTTTATTGTCGAATCCGCTTTCCCTTGGGATGAGGGCGCGATTATTGAGCTTTCTGCAGGGCAGGCGCATTATCTAGGTAAGGTCATGCGTTTGCAGGTGGGGGACGCTGTTGTGCTGTTTAATGGGCGCGATGGCGAATGGCATGCCGAGATTGAGAGCTTACAAAAGCAGCGTGGCTCTGCACGGTTGCGCTCTTGCCTGCGCCCGCAGGAGGAGACAAAGGGGATAGAGCTGCTTTTTGCCCCATTAAAGCGCGATGCGACGGAGTTAGTTATTCGCATGGGGACGGAGCTTGGGGTAACGCGCTTTCGCCCTGTTGTGACAGCTAGGACGAATACGCATCGCCTTAATTTGGAGCGTCTAGCCGTTATCGCGCAGGAAGCCGCAGAGCAATGCGAGCGGTTGGATGTCCCAGAGATTATGCCGTTAGAGCCATTGGCCGCTGTGCTGGCCCGTTGGCCTAACCGGCGTACCTTAACTGTTGCGTTGGAGCGTGTTGGCCAAGGTGGGGCACCGTCTTCATGTGATGCGCTGCTCATTGGGCCGGAGGGAGGTTTTGCGGAGGATGAAATCCACCGTCTAACGCAGCATGAAGCTGTGCAGTCTTTTTCTTTAGGGCCGCGTATTTTGCGGGCTGATACGGCTGCTTGTGCTGCTCTAGCGCAGATTATGGCGGTACGATAAAGGGGATTCTGTGCTGGTCTCTTGAATGAGCATCATGATGACCCCTAATATGCAGTCTCTGGCTTACGGACAATTCTGGCGGTCCTATAGCGTATTAAGATGAATTATAGCCGGTAAGGTTTTGTGTATGTCCAATCCAGGTGAGAGCAATACAGCTCCAATTGAAAATAAAGCGCAGCTTATTGATGTTCTCGCTAAGGGCTGTAAGCCGCAAGAGGCGTGGCGGATTGGGACAGAGCATGAGAAGTTCGGCTTCCGCCTGCCAGAGCGTGCGCGGGGGGATTTAAAGCCTTTTGCCCCACCAGCTTACGAACCAGAAGGGGTTGAAGCCCTTTTAACCGCTTTGGAAGGGCCAGACTGGCAGGCTATCCGCGATAATGGGCATATTATTGGCCTAAAAGGTGCTGGGGCGCATAAGGGACGTTCCATCTCCCTAGAGCCTGCGGGGCAATTTGAGCTCTCTGGCGCACCCGTGCGGACGCTGCAAGAGACAGAGCAGGAGATGATTGCTCATTTCCAGCAGATTAGTGGGCCTGCGCGGGAGTTGGGTTTGGGCTTTGCCCCTTTGGGATTCCAGCCGCTTTGGCCGCGTGATGCCATGCCGTGGATGCCCAAAAGCCGCTATGCGATTATGCGCCGTTATATGCCGAAAGTTGGGCGGCGTGGGCTGGATATGATGACGCGTACCTGCACTGTGCAGGTGAATCTTGATTTCTCCAGTGAGGCCGATATGGCGCGCAAAATGCGCGTCTCCCTTGCCTTACAGCCGCTTATTACCGCGCTGATGGCCAATTCTCCATTCGCAGAGGGTAAGCCAACTGGCCGTCTCTCTAATAGGGCTTATATCTGGTTAGATACGGATAACCAGCGGAGTGGCCAGCCCACGCCTTTCTTTGAGGAAGGCTTTGGGTTTGAGCGTTATGTGGATTGGGCGTTGGATGTCCCGATGTATTTTGTCAATCGGGATGGGCATAACCTTGATGTTGCAGGCTGTTCCTTCCGTAAATGGTTGGCTGGGGAGCAACAAGAGCCTTTAATGGGCCTACGTCCCACCCTTGGGGATTTTGAGGACCATCTCACAACATTATTCCCTGATGTGCGGTTGAAGCAGTTTTTAGAGATGCGCGGGGCTGATGCGGGCAATCCGTCTATGATGATTGCACAATCGGCCTTCTGGGTCGGGCTGTTCTATGACCCTGATGTGCTGGCTGAGGTGGAACAGCTGGTGAAGGAGCAGCCTTGGCTACAATATCAATCCCTTGCGGAATTGGTTGTCGAGAAAGCTATGGATGCGCCATTCCTCGGTGGGTTGCGCCCTCTTGCTAAGCGGGTTTTGGAGCTTTCGGAACGTGGCCTAAAAGCGCGTAATTATGGGGAGGAATATTACCTCGCACCGCTTTATGAGATTGCTGATGGGGCTAAAACACAAGCCGAACGCTGGTTAGAGCAATATTATGGGGCATGGCGTGAGGATGTGCGGCCCATTTTCCAAGCTGCGGATATCTCTTTATAAGTAAGGCGGAGTGGTCAGATGAAGATGAAACATATCATAACCGCTTGCGCGATGGCTATTAGCTTAGGCAGTGGGGTCATGGCTCTAGGGAAGGAGGCATATGCTGCGGCATCCCTTACCCCGGCGCAGCAAGGTTGGGTGCATAAGATTGAATCGAGCTTGAAAGCGACAAAAACCTTTCAAGCACGTTTTGAGCAACTCAGTGAGCAGAATGGCACAGCCACGGGCACGGTCTTGCTAGAGCGGCCGGGGCAGATGCGTTTTTCATACGATCCACCAAGCCCGCTCTTACTAGTAGCTAATGAGGGGAAAGTGGTGTTTCAGGACCGCAGCATAGGGCAGGTTACGACCATCCCCTTGGAGCATACCCCGTTGGGGTTGCTGTTACGGCCTGACCCACGCTTCTCAGGTGATGTAACGATTCTGGATTATGAGCAACGCGGCAATGAGATTCGCTTGCGTGTCACGAGGACGGAAAACCCAAGTGAGGGGGAGATGACGCTCTATTTCGCTGCTCAGCCCCTCACTTTGAAGGGATGGACAGTGTTAGACGCACAAAGCCATAAAACGGTTGTGCATTTTACGAATATCCGTACAGGGATGCCGATTGCGGCGGGGCAATTCACCTTGCCGAAGGAAGATGATTAAGAGCTTTTCTTCCGTTTGGCTAATTCCAAAGCGCGTTGATAAACAGTGCGTTTTGGAAGGGTGACAATCCCCGCTACGAGGCTTGCAGCATCTTTAACGGAATGTGTTTTCAGAGCGTCCTCTAGCGCATGGTCTAGCTCTAACGCGCCTGTTTCTGCGGCTTCTGGTGGGCCGAGGAGGAGGGTAATCTCACCACGCGGTGGGTTTGCCTCAAAATGGGCAATGAGTTCGGCAATGGTGCCGCGGCGCATTTCTTCAAAATGTTTGGTTAATTCCCGTCCTATGGCTGCGGCTCGGTCTGCACCAAAGACTTGTTGTTGTGTGTGCAATGTATCAAGCAGGCGATGGGGGGATTCATACCATAATAATGTTGCGGTTAAGCCTGCTTGTTCCATAGCGCGGAGGGCGGCAAAATGTTGTCGTCTTGCTTCCCCGCGTGGTGGAAAACCAAGGAACATAAAAGGGTGTGGTGGCAAGCCTGAGAGGGTTAAAGCGGTGATGGCCGCATTTGCCCCCGGTAAAGAGGTGACGGCAATCTCGGCCTCTTGAGCAGCGCGCACAAGCCGATAGCCGGGGTCAGAGACAATCGGTGTTCCCGCATCGGAGACGAGTGCGAGGCATTGGCCTTGCTGTAATTGTTCAATCACAGTGGGGATGCGCTCTTGCTCATTATGGTCATGGAGGGGAATAAGCTGATTATTGATGCCATAATGGCGTAATAATTTTGTGGTAACGCGTGTATCTTCGCATAAGATGGCGTTTGCTGTCTTGAGAGCCTCAAGCGCGCGTTGGCTAATATCGGTAAGGTTCCCAATAGGCGTTGCCACAAGTATGAGCTGCCCGGTAGAAGAGGGGAACGATCCGTTAACGGGGGAAGTATATGGTTTGTCAGACATCGCCATCCTTAAAGAGCTGCTCTATCCCTTATAGCCGCGATGGGCAGGGGCGCGGCAAGAGGAAACATGGCCGTACGATAGTCACGGCGGGCGTTTTTCTTTTGCTCACAGCGTGTGGCGGTCGGGAGGAAGTCGATAAAGGGGCAGACCTCTTTGCACATCCTGCCCCTGTTGTGGAAAAACCGGCTCGTGTAGGTTTGGTCGTCCCGCTGACGGGCCCTCATGCAGCTATTGGTCAACGTATGCAAGAGGCCGCGCGCCTTGCTTTGCCAGATGGCCAATCCCCCGCCCTTGATGTGTTTGATAGTGCCGAGGCGGAAGGCCCTGCTCATGCAGCCCAAATGGCGTTGGAGAGTGGTGATAAGATTGTCCTTGGCCCTTTAACAGCGGCTGATACACAAGCGGTAGCTTCCGTGTTGCAATCGGCTCATGTGCCGGAGCTGGCCTTTACAAGTGATGTTACACAAGCGCGGCCAGGTGTGTGGGTGATGGGCTTAACACCGGAGCAACAAGTGCGGCGGCTTGTGGATGCTGCGCGGACAGATGGGCGGAAGCATCTTGCTGCGTTCTTACCTGATACAGCTTTTGGCCATGCTTTAGGGGAAGGGCTAACATTAACCTGCCAAGAGGCAGGGTTGGACGTGCCTAAAATCATTTATCATAGCAGTGATATCAACGATATTACGCAGAAAATGGCGCAATTAAGCCATGGGGTAGCCGCCGCAGCGTCTCCATCAACCCCCACGTCAACGCCCACCTCAACACCAGCCGCGCCAGAGCCTAAAGAGGCAGGTCCCTCAGCAGAGGACCCGTTAGCGGAGAATGATGCGCCAGCGGCTCCCACGTCTTCATCCTCTCCAACTGCCTCTACAGCATCTACCGCTTCGGCCTCATCAGTGCCCTCTGTGCCGTTTGATGCGTTATTGCTGGGTGATACAGGCTTAGACCTTGCTCATGTCATTGAGGCCCTAAAGGCGAATCAGCTTTTAACACCGCAAATTCGTATTTTAGGGCCGATGTTATGGCGCGCCTTTGATGGCAAATTGGGGGACCTCCACGGAGCCTGGTATGTTGCGTTTGATGAGCAGCTTCGTAGTGGCTATGTGCAGACCTATCAAAACAGCTATCACCGCCCACCATCGCCCGTGTCCGATTATGCTTATGATGCCGCTGCGTTAGCTGGTGCGTTGATTCGTCAAAATCGTTTAACGACCGAGTCTTTAACCCAGCCAAAGGGCTATATTGGGATTGATGGTTTGTTCCATTTACGGGCTGATGGGCGCATGTTGCGGGCCTTGGGGGTGTATCAAATCGTCCCCGGTGGGGGGAGCCAAATAATTATCCCTGCTTCGCGTGACCTAACAGCCCCTTCAGCTTTGACAACGGCGACACCAGCAGCAACACCCGCTGCTAAAAAAGCTGAGGAGCCAAAAGAGACACCCCTTCCAGCGGATTTCTAAAGGGCGTGCCTCATAGATAGAAAAAAGCCCGTCTGTATGTTTAGGCGGGCTTTTTCTTAACAAGATGCTGTATGTTCGGGTGAGAGAGGGAGAACGGGACGAATTGTATGGAGTGCCGCGCTCAAATCTGTATAACGGCCAAGCTCATGCTCTCTTAGGCAATCCATCAACACCCATTGCGGCCCCTCTAAGCGGATGAGATAAGCAGGGTCTGCATTTTCCCGTACCCAAATCACAATGAGAGGGGAAGGCTCCTCAACCATAGTCTCAATCGAGGCATCAAGAATCCCCATCGGTTCGCTCGCGGTTAGCCATTGGGCGAGATAGTGATGATGGCGCGGGAGAATCTTCTGACGAAAAGGGATGATAATGGCAGAGCCCTGTTGGGCGGAGGAGGCAGTAGCGGCACGATCTGCCACACGAAACGCTTTTTGAGCCATGTCAGCATCTCCTTTTATAAGAACGGGCAATTGTGCTGCCACATTCCTCTATGAACATCCTCTTAAAGCTGTGCGTGTTATGCAAAAAATGAATGGAAACACGCAATCCTTATGAGTTGGTTCCTATTTTGCAATCCTACCATGTTTTGAGCGCATGACTAGAGGGAAGTTACCATATTGTTATCGATAATACTTTTTTTCCCAGCGGCGATGTAGCCAGAGCCAATCACTCGGCCGTTCTGTAATCCATGATTCCAGTTGGTCATTAAGATGCTGTGTTAGATGATGGATTTTCTCTTGGCGGGATGAGGAAGGGGGAACCATCATGTGTGGGTCTAGACAGGAGCAGACCTCTAAGGTAAGGCGTGCAGGCCCATCTCGCCAAACCCGGCCGGTGATGATTAAGGCATTAAAGCGTAGGGCCAAGGCAGCTGTGGCGGGGGCTGTCATGGTGGGGTGGCCGAAGAAGGAGACCTCTATCCCGTCATTCATTTTCTGGTCGCCTAATACACCAAGATGCCCACCCTTAGCGAGGTGACGTATGGCTTCTAACGCCCCTTGCTTGCCTTTAGGAAAGAATGGCACGGGTTGATTAACAATATTGCGGCGTAATTGGCAGAGGAGACGATCAACCAATGGGTTGTTCGGTGCCCGGTAAAAAGGGGAGAAAGTAAGGCCATAACGCGCCACAATAAGGGGCATGAGTTCCCAATTCCCTAAATGGCCGGAGAAGAAAATAATAGGCCGTTGCTGCGCACGGGCATGGTGTAAAATATAGTCGTTTAGGACATGCCATCCCGGCCCGTTATCAGGGTGAGCGGGCAAGCGTGCAAGATGGGGGAATTCTGCGAAAGTACGGCCTAGATTCTCCCAACAATTATAGATGATGGCCTGTCGTTCTTCCTTGCTCATGGAGGGGAAGGCGCGTTGGAGATTGACCATCGCATTATGGGAGGAGGGCAGAAAGCGACCCAAAGAACGCGCTATCATCCCCCCAAGGGTCGAGGCAAAAGCGGGGGGAAGTTTGCTAAAGCACCATAACAGCCCGTTTAAACCCCACGCTTCTAAATGAGTCTTCATGTTTTAGGGGTTTAGCACGACATGAAGCGGTCCAGAAGCTCCTCTTGCAGGGCGGGATTATGCCATGTGGGTTCAATTTTAATGGTGGTAATGCATTGCTGAAAGAGAGACGGCAGTTTCACATTATCTTTTTCAGTCGTGACTAAGACCGTATTAGGTGTGTGGGTAAGCTGAGCAAGATGCTGAAGGTCACGTTCGGAGTAAATATGATGGTTGGGGAAAGAGAGCGTTCTTAAAATGGTTAGATTAGCCTCACGGAGCATTGTGAAGAACTTCTCCGGCCTGCCAATGCCTGCAAAGGCAATAATGTTACGCCCTTTGAGCTGGTGAATGGCAGGAGAGGGTGTGAGCTGGCCTTTTAATAAAGGTAAGGATTTAGGTAATTGCTCGGCTATGTTGTGGGTATCCTCTCCAAAAAGGACGGCTGCATCTAAACGCGGTAAGGCCTCGGCCAATGTTTCCCGCAAGGGGCCAGCAGGAAGAAGGCGTTGATTACCAAAGCCCGCAGGGCCGTCAATGGTGAGGATGGCTAAATCTTTATGGAGGGTGGGGTCTTGCAGACCATCATCCATAATAAGGCAATCAGCCCCGGCTTTAATAGCCTGTTGGGCATTGGCGTAACGGTCGGGCCCACGCCATGTTGGGGCTAGCTGAGCGAGTAGCATAGCCTCATCCCCGACTTCTATCGCCTTATCATGTTGGGGATGTATGTGCCCCGTCTTTTTGGAGCGGCCCCCATAGCCGCGCGTAATGACATGAGGATTATGCCCACGTTGGATCAGCTTTTGGAGGATATGAAGCGCAAGTGGCGTTTTACCCGTCCCGCCCACGCTGATATTGCCACAACATAAGACGGGCACAGATACTTTAAGAGACGGTTTTTTTTGGCGATGGTGGCTGAGAGCTTCCGTCACTTTGCTGGCGGGGAGCAGAAGGTTAGAGAGGCTACTTGGCTTATCGCCTTGCCAGAAAGAAGGAGCAGTCAGTTTCATCACTTTTCCTTATGGCTAAGGATTGTGGTAAGAATAAGGCATGAAATATCATGGCTAATATGAGTGCGTTTTAAAGGCGGGGGAGCTGGGATGACGGGCTTTATAAGCCATTGGGTTAAGGCTTCTTGCCCCTCTAAGCGATGGAGGAATGTGGCATATGTGGCACAAATATCCTGCCAGTTTTGCATATAGGGTCCACAGGCTGTAGGACGATGAAAACGCAGAGATTCCAAGGGGTTATGTCCTCCGCCGGGTGGGCAGAGAGAATGACCAATAAAAACACGCTCAGCTAAGTGGAGGAATAAACCGACCTCACCTAATGTATCGATAATCCAGAGGCTCTCATTATGGTGTGGTATGGTGTGTTGGGAGCGGCGTGGGGCCTTAAAGTGGGTCGCTAAAGCTGCTCCACGCTCTGGGTGGCGGGGAATGATAACGGTAAGGAGGTTAGGTCGTTGTTGACGGGCTTCTTGCACAGCGGCAACGATGAGGTCTTCCTCGCCTTGGTGGGTAGAGGCCGCAACAAAGAGAGGGCGATCGCCAAGCTGTTGGCGTATATGTGCGGCTTCTGTGGAATCAAAAGAGAGGGGGGGAGCATCTTCCTTTAGGTCTGCTGGTGGCAGCAAAGAGGTTATGCCGAGCTGTGCGAAGGCACGTTCATCAGCATGGCTGCGTGGCATAATCCAGCGGCAAGGGCGTAATAAGTAACGCAAAAGAGGGGCTGCCAACCGCCAGCGGCGGGCAGAACGCGCCGAGAGCCGCCCGTTGAGTAGCATAACAGGGATATGTTGTCTTCGGCAGAGGCATAGCAAACCCGGCCATAATTCACTCTCTATCAGGACTAGCCCATCAGGTCGCCAATGGGTGAGGAAGCGACTGAGCAAATGAGGGGCATCGTAGGGGATAAATTGATGCAGCAAGCGGCCTTTATAAGGGGGAGCATGAGCTGTAATGACTTGCCCGCCCGTAAGGGTTGCTGTTGTTACCAAGATGGTAAGAGTGGGCTGGAGCTTTAAGAGCGCATCAATCACAGGAAGAGCCGCGCGGCTTTCCCCTACACTTGCGGCATGGAGCCATAAAAGGGGCGCGTTAAGAGGCGGGCGTGGCTGGGTGGGCTGGCCAAAACGCTCTTGTAGGCGGGAGCCATCTTCTTTGCCAATGCGTAAACGGGTACGGGTATGGCGGCATAGCCATGGCATGGCCATATAACCAATGAGAGACCAAAGGCACAGGAGAGGGGCAAAGCGCATAGGGGGCTATCTTTTCCCGGTGGTGCATTTTCGCATCATCTGCCGTAGAACAACACCGGATGAGGCGGAAAACAATGTCGTGAAGGCAGTGTCCTCTTGCCGTGCGGCCATCCTTGTGCAACGAGATGGCCCAATTTATTACATATGCTGGACCATTCTCAAGGGGGGACCATGTCGGAGAAAGAATCTCATACGCTAGAGGCAACAGCCAAGGGGACACTCATGGCAGGCAAGCGTGGTGTCGTGATGGGTGTGGCGAATAAGAACTCCATCGCATGGGCCATTGCAAAATCTTGTGCGGACCAAGGGGCGGAGATTGCCTTTACCTACCAAGGCGAAGCGTTGGGGAAACGGGTACGCCCCCTAGCGGAGAGTGTGGGTTCGGAGATGGTGTTACCCTGTGATGTGGGTGATGATGCCGCTATTAATGCCACCTTTGATGAGATTGAGAAGAAGTGGGGCAAGATTGACTTTGTCGTCCATGCGATTGGCTGGGCTGATAAGCAATATCTACGCGGGCGTTATGTTGATACGCCACGTGAGGCTTTTCTTAAAGCATTGGATATTTCATGCTTCTCCTTTACCGCTGTAGCGCGGCGTGCCGCAGCGATGATGAATGAGGGTGGCTCTTTATTGACGCTGACTTATCTCGGTGCAGAGCGTGTAATGCCGCATTATAACGTGATGGGTGTTGCCAAAGCCGCTTTGGAGGCCTCTGTGCGGTATATGGCGGTGGATTTAGGGCGCGATAATATCCGGGTGAATGGGATTTCCGCCGGTCCAATCATGACATTAGCGGCTAATGGGATTGGGGATTTCCGCTATATTCTGCGTTGGAATCAGATTAATGCCCCGCTGGAGCGGAATGTATCGCTGAAGGATGTTGGTGGCTCTGGGTTGTATTTTCTCTCCGACCTTTCCGCTGGTGTAACTGGCGAGATTCACCATGTGGATTGCGGCTATAACATTATCGGCATGAAGAACCCAGAAGCCCCAGATATGACCCTATCCTCAGAGGATTAATAGCTATGTCAGAGAACAGCTTTGGGCGTTTGTTGCGTGTAACAACATGGGGGGAAAGCCACGGGCCAGCGATTGGCTGTGTGATTGATGGCTGTCCCCCGCGTCTGAAGCTGTCGGAGGAGGACATCCAGCCTTGGTTGGATAAAAGGCGGCCCGGCCAGTCGCGCTATACGACACAACGGCGCGAGGCTGACCAAGTGCGCATCCTCTCCGGTGTGTTTGAAGGGCAGACGACGGGAACGCCCATCTCTTTGATGATTGAGAATACGGATCAACGCTCCAAGGATTATGGGGAAATTGCCCAGCAATATCGTCCCGGCCATGCAGATATCGCGTATGACCTTAAATACGGCATACGCGATTACCGTGGTGGCGGGCGGTCCTCCGCGCGCGAGACGGCTATGCGGGTGGCGGCAGGGGCTGTGGCGCGCGTGATCTTGCGGGAGCTTGTGGGGCCGCAGCTCGTCATCCGTGGGGCATTAACGGCGATTGGCCATCAAAAGGTGGATTATGCGCGCTGGGCATGGGATGAGGTGGAACGCAATCCCTTCTTCTCCCCCGATGCGGCGATTGTTCCGCAATGGAGCGAGCAGCTAGAGGCTGTGAGAAAGGCCGGTTCATCCATCGGGGCGACTCTTGAAGTTGTGGCAGAAGGGGTGCCCGCCGGTTTGGGGGCACCCGTTTATGGCAAGTTAGATGCTGAACTTGCGGGCGGCTTGATGGGGATTAACGGCATTAAAGCGGTCGAGATTGGTGACGGCATGGCTGTTGCGGCTCTACATGGGCATGAGAATGCTGACCCTATCCGGCCTTCGGAATCGCCTTTAGAGCCCGTGTTTTTGAGCAATCATGCAGGTGGGATTCTGGGAGGAATCTCAACAGGACAACCTATTGTTGCGCGCATGGCCATTAAACCGACCAGCTCCATCCTCATCCCTGTCCCAAGCATTAATCGTGCTGGCGAGGCTGTGGATGTGATGACGAAGGGACGGCATGACCCTTGTATTGGGATTCGAGCTGTACCAGTGGCGGAGGCGATGGTGGCGTGTATTCTCGCTGACCAGCTTTTGCGGAATCACGCGCAGTGCGGATGGCTTTAAGAGGCGACTCTTAAAGTCGGGTTATAAGTTATAAAAACAATATATAGTGTTCTAAACCATTCTTTAATAGCTATATATCGGCATAATCACAATTATCTGCAAAAAACAAGCCTTGAAATGTGCCCCTTATACATGGGAGATGAGGGTACTCAACGGACTATAAAAGAACTCAGGATAAGGGGCTCGATTCATGACAACGCCTGACGTGCAGACAGCCGCGCGGCCATCGGGTAAGGCGACAGAGCCTGAACTTTTTGCAGAGAGAGTGCAATTACCGGGGCGTCATCCTGTTTATATAAATCCAGAACGGGATGAACGGCTGACGGCGTTTGGCCGTGCCACTTTAGATGACCGCTATCTGTTAGAAGGTGAGACGTACCAAGGGTTATTTGCCCGTGTTGCCTCGCGTTATGGGGCGGATGAGGGGCACGCGCAGCGTATTTATGATTATATGTCGCGCCATTGGTTTATGCCCGCAACGCCTATTCTCTCCAATGGGGGGACGAATCGTGGGTTGCCAATTTCTTGCTTCCTTAATGAGTCTGAAGATAGCCTAGAAGGGATTGTCGGGCTCTGGAATGAGAATGTCTGGCTTGCGGCAAAGGGCGGCGGGATTGGCTCTTATTGGGGTAATTTGCGCTCCATTGGGGAGAATATCGGCCGTAATGGGAAGACCTCTGGGGTGATCCCCTTCATCCGGGTGATGGATAGTTTAACACTCGCCATTAGTCAGGGGAGTTTACGCCGTGGGTCCGCCGCTGTTTATCTGCCGGTTTGGCACCCTGAGATTGAGGAGTTTATCGAGATGCGTCGCCCCACGGGGGGGGACCCGAATCGTAAGGCTCTAAATCTCCATCATGGTGTTTTGCTTACAGATGACTTCATGCGCGCTGTTGCGGGTGATGAGGAATGGGCTCTGATCTCCCCGAAGGATCATAGTGTGATTCGGAAGGTCTCGGCGCGTGCGTTATGGATTCGTCTGCTTACGGCGCGGATGGAGCAGGGCGAGCCTTATATCGTCTTTTCCGACACGGTGAATCGCGCACGGCCAGAGCATCATCGTCTTGCGGGGTTGGAGGTTAAAACCTCTAACCTTTGTGCGGAGATTACCTTGCCAACAGGGATAGACCATCACGGCAAGACACGCACAGCGGTGTGCTGCCTCTCCTCTTTAAATCTCGAATATTGGGATGAGTGGAAAGATGAGCCGCACTTTATTGAAGATGTGATGCTCTTTTTAGATAATGTCCTTCAGGATTTTATCGATAATGCCCCTAACGATATGGAGCATGCACGTTATGCCGCCATGCGGGAGCGTTCGGTCGGCTTGGGGGTTATGGGCTTTCATTCCTTCTTGCAGTCGAAGATGATTCCTTTTGGCAGCGTGATGGCCAAGGTGTGGAATAAGAAGTTCTTCCAGCACATTGCCGAGCAAACAGCCGCAGCATCACGCGCTCTTGCAAAAACGCGTGGCCCATGCCCCGATGCGGCAGATTATGGGATTCAAGAACGGTTCTCTCATAAGATGGCTGTTGCACCGACAGCATCTATCTCCATCATTGCGGGGAATGCCAGCCCCGGGATTGACCCAATTAGTGCGAATGTCTTTTTGCAAAAAACGCTCTCCGGCTCCTTTACAGTGCGGAATCGCCATCTCGCTACGCTGTTGCAGAAATATGGGCAGGATACGGATGAGGTCTGGTCTTCCATCACGTTGAGTAAGGGCTCTGTCCAACATTTGGACTTCCTCTCTCAGGATGAAAAAGATGTCTTTAAGACAGCCTTTGAGATTGACCAGCGTTGGGTGATTGAGCATGCGGCTGATCGTGCGCCGTTCATCTGTCAGTCGCAATCGGTTAATCTTTTCTTGCCGGCAGATGTGCATAAGCGCGACCTTGTGCGTATTCATTACGAAGCGTGGAAAAAAGGTGTAAAATCTCTTTATTACTGCCGCTCTTTATCCATCCAACGGGCTGATACTGTTTCCAATATGGCGGTGAAACGCGATATCATGGAGGGTGATGATGATCACCTCCCTCAAGCCACACCGCGCCATGCAGAGAGTGGGGCGGGGAGCTATGAGGAATGTCTCTCCTGCCAATAAGAGCAGCAGCGCGTTAGGATAGAAGGTCTCAGATATGACAGAAGCAACTCCGTTACCAGAAGCCCCAGAGTCTGCCGCGCAGGCAAATTTGCTTGTGGAGAATCCGGTTTATAAGCCCTTCCGTTATCCGTGGGCTTATGATGCTTGGTTGACACAACAGCGTTTGCATTGGTTGCCAGAGGAAGTGCCCCTCGCTGAGGATGTAAAAGACTGGCACCGCAAACTCTCCGAAGCAGAGCAGAACCTTGTGACGCAGATTTTTCGCTTCTTTACGCAAGCGGATGTAGAGGTGAACTCTGCTTACATGAAGTATTACAGCCAGGTCTTTAAACCGACCGAAGTGCTGATGATGCTCTCATGTTTTTCGAATATTGAGACGATTCACATTGCTGCTTATTCCCATTTGTTAGATACAATCGGGATGCCAGAGACGGAATATTCCGCTTTTCTGAAATATAAAGAGATGAAGGATAAGTATGATTACATGCAATCCTTCAATATTAATAGTAAGCGCGAGATCGCCAAAACAATGGCTGCTTTTGGGGCCTTTATGGAAGGATTGCAGCTTTTTGCATCCTTTGCCATTTTGCTGAACTTCCCGCGCTTTAATAAATTGAAGGGGATGGGGCAGATTGTTTCATGGTCTGTGCGAGATGAAACACTGCATTGCCTGTCTATGATTCGCCTGTTCCGTACATTTGTGCGGGAAAATCCGGAGATTTGGACAGAGGATTTCCGTGCCGAGTTGGTGGAGATTTGTCGCCAAACGGTTTCGCATGAAGATGCGTTTATTGAGCTTGCTTTTGAGATGGGACCTGTAGAAGGCCTCTCAGCTCAGGAAGTGGAGCGTTATATCCGCTTTATTGCCGACCGTAGGCTAACCCAGCTTGGGTTGGACCCTATTTATGGCATTGAGGAGAATCCGCTCCCTTGGGTTGATGATATGCTCAATGCGGTGGAGCATACGAACTTTTTTGAGAATCGCGCTACAGAATATTCACGCGCCTCTACTCAGGGCACATGGGAAGACGCCTTTGAGAGTGGTGTATTTGATTAAACCCTAGAAGCTGTATGATATGAGTGTCTTATGGGCAAAACGTATCTTGACCATATCTCCGTAGCCGCTCATATGATGTGCACATGTTAATCGGGGTAAGGGGGCATGCTCTGCGCGTTATGGTGATGCCGTAATAGCGGAGCAATAACCCTCTAACCTTGTTCGCTTTGCAGGGTTATGTGTAGCTCAAGCGGATAGAACTGGAGTTTTGCGTTTTGGTATCTTCCTCATCGGGGTCTCTGGCTACATCTAGCGGTGAGGCTATGAAGAAAGAGGTCAAAGGGGAGGATGCCCTAAGAGCCCTTTCCGCTTACCTTGCTGATGATATGGTTGCCTGTAATCAGGCCATCATTGATAGGATGCAAAGCTCTGTACCGTTAATTCCGCAGCTTGGCGCGCATTTGGTCGCAGCGGGGGGGAAGCGGTTGCGCCCGTTGCTTACTTTGGCTTCTGCTCGGCTATGTGGCTATGGTGAGAGGCCGGATGAAACCCGTCATATAGGTTTGGCTGCTTGTGTGGAATTTATCCATACAGCGACCCTCTTGCATGATGATGTGGTGGATGAAAGCACCTTGCGGCGGGGTATGGCCTCAGCCAATGCCTTATTTGGGAATAAGGCCTCTGTGCTGGTGGGGGACTTCCTATTTGCGCGCTCTTTCCAGCTTATGACGGCCGATGGCTCATTGGAGGTTATGGCTATCCTTTCTGCAGCCTCGGCAACGATTGCGGAGGGTGAAGTGCTGCAAATGTCCACGCAGAATGATCTTTCGACCTCCATTGAGCGTTATTTAGAGGTGATTCACGGCAAAACCGCTGCTCTTTTTGCCGCAGCTTGCCGTGTTGGAGCTGTTGTGGCGCAGAAAGACCGTAAGGCTGAGCTGGCTTTGGAGCAGTACGGTACGAATCTGGGCATGGCCTTCCAGCTTGTGGATGACGCGTTGGATTATGCGGCAGACCAACAAATATTGGGCAAAACAGTGGGGGATGACTTCCGCGAGGGGAAAATTACTCTGCCTGTTCTTGTAGCTTATGAGCGTGGGACGGAAGATGAAAAGCAGTTTTGGAAGCGTGTGATTGAGGATACAGAGCAAACAGAGGCCGACTTGCCTCATGCTTTGGAGGTCATCGCGCGGACAAAGGCTATCAGTGCTACGATTGAGCGCGCACGCATCTATGCTCAGCAAGCGGTAGAGGCTTTGGTGGACTTCCCCGAAACTCCCCTTAAAGCCTTATTGAGGGAGACGGTTCTTTATACCGTAGAGCGGGCCCGTTAGGGGAGAAGCTGCCATCCATTTGTAAAGCCTAACCAGGCAATATGCTGAGCAAGGTCTGCCCCGTGAGGTGGTGGAGCGGTAAGGAAGAAGCGATCTGGTGGGGTAGAGGGTACGGCTGTTAAAGGGCCTTCAGTAACATCACTTAACCGCCGTAGGGCTTGTTGGGCGACAGCGGGGGCGGGGTCCAACCACATCATACCGGGGGGACCAAGACGCTGGAAATATGGCATCAAAAAAGTGTAATGGGTACAGCCAAGGCCAATAGCATCAATGTTGCTGCCGTCTGATTGTTCAAAGAGAGCCGCTAATTCATGCTGTACGGATTCAGGCTCTAGAATCTCACCGCGGAAGGCACGTTCTGCCATAGTGGCGAGATGGCGAGAGCCGTGGATGATAAGCTTACAATCTGCTGCATAATTGTGATGTAATTGCGCAAGATAGGGCCGGCGGGCTGTTGCGCTGGTGGCGAGTAGGCCGATGGTGCGCGTTTTAGACACACGCCCAGCCCAGCGGATAGGTGGCACGCAGCCAACAATAGGTAAGGTGAGTGTCTCTCGCAGAGGGGTGAGGGCTAAGGTACTTGCGGTATTACAGGCGATTATGACCAGAGTGGGTTGTAATAAAGCGCAGGCATGGCGGATAAGCTGGGTAATGCGCTCTCGCAAGAAGTCATCATCTTGCTCCCCATAGGGAAAGAGTGCTGTATCAGCGAGATAATCTAGCGTGAGGGAGGGGGCGAGGCTCCGCAGAGCCTGCACCACCCCAAGCCCCCCAATACCGGAATCAAAGACAAGAATACGAGGGGGTGATGTATTCGGCATCAGTGAATCCCTATAAGGCGTAGGTCTTAGCCTTGTTTAAAAGCGAGGGCTTCTTCTGCGCTGCTAACACCGCCATGTGCTTTGGACCAACCGCAAGGGTCTTCCAAAAAGCGGCGGACTTCTGCGCTATCCTCGGTGGAGAAATATTGTCCATCTGCACAGGCTTCTAGTACGTCCCACCACGTGCAAAGCGCATGGAGGCTAATGCCCATATCCTGTAAGGTTTTTTGCGCACCGGGGAAGACGCCGTAAAAAAAGACCACAAAGGTATGGTCCACAATCGCCCCAGCTTTACGCAGTGCGTTAGCGAAGCGAATCTTGGAGGCCCCATCGGTTGTGAGGTCTTCGACCAACAAAGTGCGCATACCCTCTGGCACATCGCCCTCAATTTGGGCATTACGGCCAAAGCCTTTGGGTTTTTTGCGAACATAGGCCATAGGTGTCATTAAACGGTCGGCAATCCATGCGGAGAAAGGAATCCCGGCTGTCTCTCCCCCCACAACGGCATCAATGCTCTCATAACCGATATGACGGCCAATCTTCTCCACGGCCAGTTCCATCAATTTTGTGCGGGCGCGGGGGAAGAAGATAATCTTGCGGCAGTCGATATAAACAGGAGATTTCCACCCAGAGGTGAGGGTATAAGGCTCACTAGGGCGGAAGTTAATGGCCTTAATCTCCAGCAGGATGCGCGCTGTTGTGAGGGCGGCATCGCGGTCCCATTGCGTGAGACGAGGCCCCAGAGTGGGGGCAGTGCCAGTTGAGGACATTATTCTCTCCATAATCTCGAAAAATGGTTCCTTTGGAGACATCTACCCGTTAGAAGGGGATAGGGGTAGGGGAAAGATGTCTTTTTTCCTATTTCTGTTATTGGTGACACTTTACTCTGTTATGTGTCAGAGCGATAAAGAGGGTACATCTTTATTTTTGCGGGTATCCTTCAGGAGAAACAGGGTATCGTAGGGGTTTTAGGATATGAAAGTTAACACTCGTCGCATTGGCCGCAAATGCGAACGCGCCGTAATTACAGCGTATCAAGAGTTACATGCTATGGGGCAGAATGAGATGAAGATTTTTGCCGCCTGTACAACTCTTTATAGGATTCATCATCCCGAATCCTCATTGCCTGAGGCACGGCTTTTAGTGTCGGAATGGATTGATCATCATATTGTTCGGCGGTCACAAGCTCCAACGCGTGGTTGTAACTGCCCGCCCACCCATCCAGACTAAGTTAACAAGATGTGCATTTAAAAAAGCGGAACTCCTCTCGGAGATCCGCTTTTTATTTGGGCGTATTTTATTTCTCTTCTTCTGGCAGCGCGTACACAACCAGCGCGTCAGAGACGGGGCTACGCATAAAGTGATGCCCCCCAGCCATGATAGCTACATATTGGCGGCCATTCACAGCATAGGTCATAGCGTTCGCTTGCCCGCCGCCGGGGAGAACATCCGTCCAAAGTGTTTTGCCGGTTTTCACATCAATGGCATGGAGCAGATTATCGGTAGAGGCACCGATAAAGGCAACACCACCAGCGGTTATCACAGGGCCACCATTATTAGGCGTACCAACGGTGAGAGGCAGACCAGTTGATAGGCCCCACGGCCCATTAGCGCGTGCTGTCCCGAATGGTTTTTGCCAAAGAACCTTATGGGCTTTGAGGTCAATCGCAGTGACCATGCCATAAGGCGGGGCATTGCACATAATCTTTGTAAAGCTATTCCAATAAGGTGTCACGACAATCCCATAAGGTGTTTGGGCCTGGGCACCATTACCTTCTGCACCACCGCCAGACGGGTTATATTGCGGAGAGTCGATAGGGATAAGCCCCATCTTATCGGCCACTTTACGGCTGACGAGCTGGTCATACATAGGTAAATTATTCCAATTCGCCAGTAAGATGCCTGTTTGAGGGTTATAGGCGACACTTCCCCAATCGCTTCCCCCGTTATAACCGGGATATTCCAACCATGGTTGCTTAATGGTAGGCGGTGTAAACTCACCCACATAATGCGCCTGACGGAACTTGATACGGCACGCTAGCTGGTCCAGCGGGGAAATGCCCCATGTTCCTTCCTCTGTCATTTTGGGGATACCAAGACGCGGTACCCCAATGGACCAAGGCTGTGTAGGGGAGCGTGGGTCATCCTTTACAAAGCCGGGGCTTGGGGCGGGTTTTTCCACCACGGGGAAGTCTGGCAAAGGTTTGCCCGTGCGGCGGTCTAGGATGAAGGTCTGCCCCCGTTTGGTTGGCATGATGAGGGCAGGGATGATGGTGCCATCATCAGCATGGTAGTCGAATAATGTGGGCTGAGAGCCAATATCGTAATCCCACACATCTTTATGAACTGTTTGGAAGACCCAGCGTGGCTCACCTGTGCGGACATCAAGAGCAACAACAGCGGAGGAGACTTTATTTTCTGCCTCGCTGCGCATTGCACTATAATAATCCGCAGCGGAGTTACCCGTAGGGACATAGACAAGGCCTAGGGCGTTATCGCCCGTCATTGCGGCCCAAGAATTAGGCGTGCCTCGGCTATAGAAATGGTCTTTATCAGGCTGATGGTGATTATCGGGATTATTGACATCCCACGCCCAGAGGAACTTACCGCTCTCAGCATCATACCCACGAATAACGCCAGAGGGAGCCCAGCGGCGTTGGCCATCTAACACCTCATGATTGACGACAATAACGCCATTAATAATGGGCGGCGGGCTTGTCATGGCGACAAAACCGGGGACAGACCATCCCATCCCCTGCATGAGATTGACCTGCCCCCCATGGGCGAAACTCTCGCATAATTTGCCATTTTCAGCGTCAACAGCGATGAGACGGTTATCCAATGTGGCTTCAATGATGCGATTGTGGCAGGGCTGGCCTTCCGCACTGGTGGAGGAGGTGTAATAGGTTACAGCCTTACAAGCAGCCGTGTAGGGGATGGCATCATAACTCTCATGAGAGTGGAAATGCCATTTCTCCTGCCCTGTTGCGGCATCAACGCGCATCATGTCGTTTGTGGCGGAGCAGAGATAGAGGGAATCCCCAACCTTAATGGGGGTTGTCTCTGCGGCCCATTTATTTGCCTTATCTTTTGGCGGAAGGCTGCCAGTATGATAGACGAAGGCCCGCTTTAACTGGCCAACATTTGCAGGTGTGATTTGGGTGAGCGGTGAATAACGGCTCGCTGAATCATCTCGGCCATAAGCGGGCCAGTCCTCTGGCTTAGGGTTGGCACTTTCCTGCGGGACAGCTTGTGGAAGCTGGTCGATGGGAAGCTCATCAATATCGGGCAGATTCGCCGCATTCACACCCGGTGCTTGAGGGGTGTTAGGGGAGGGGTCGTGGTAAATGCTGGGAGATGGATCGGCTGAGGAATCATCAGCATTGCCGGGGCCGGGTGTCTCAACTGACGGCGGAATCTGCGCCAGAGAGGGTGAGACAAAAAAGGAAGCCCCTAGGATTGTCCCAGTAAGCAGTGCGGTGAGTGCATAAGTATGTTTACGCATGAGGGTATTCCCTTTGCTTACGGACGAGGAAAAGCAGGGAAACCACGACAGGAATAGCCAATAAAGTAGGACCAAAAAGGCGTGGCAGCCATCCCCACCAATCAAACCCAACCTCATAAATTGTCCATGGGATTGTTGCTGCCCAAGCGAGAAGATAGAGCCATGCCCCAAGGGGCTTACGGCGGAACAGATAAAAGCCCGAGAGGAAAAGGACGATGCCGCATAGGATATAATACCATGATCCACCTAACCAAGCGAGCCAAACACCACCTATGATGAAATAAAGGCCAAAAAATAGAATGATAGCTGCGAGGGCAAAAATAACCCAATCAGCGAATCCTAATGAGGTTTTACGAGATGAGAGTGATGGCACGTTGTTGCCTCCAGTTGGTAGGGACCATGATTTGATATGAGTCAAAAATTAACAACTTGGAAAGTAAATATATAAGATAAAACCTATATCATTGAAAGGTTTTATCTATATTAGAATAGCAGGCTGGAGGCCGTCCGTGCTTATTTAGCCTGATTTTGACGTGCAATGATTTTATGTTTTGCGACTACTTCCCCCACAAGGAATGTGAAAAAAGCTTTTGTGAAGGCCATATCTAACCCAGCATCTTCAGCAAGTTTTTTTAAACGCTGGATTTGTTCTGCCTCTCGTGCAGGGTCACAGGCGGGGAGATGCGTAGCAGCCTTTAAATGCCCAACCTCATTAGTACAACGGAAACGCTCGGCCAGCATATAAATCAAAGCGGCATCAATATTATCAATGCGTTGACGAAGGATAGAAAGCTGCTGTGTGGCGTCAGAAGTCATTGAGATCAATCCATGCGAGATGCCCGCCTTTACCGGCACCAAGGTCCATAAAGATAGCCTTACCCCCCAAACGACCTGTTTTGTAAAGGGGGCGGCCATCAAGGGAGCGTCTATCATGGCCTACATAAACTGTAATGCCTTCTGGGATGCGGTTTATCCAACTTAATCGGCGTTCTGGGTAGCCATCAGGTTGGAGGCGGCTTGTAGTCTCCCCAAAGAGTGCGCGTGATAGCGGGGCGGACATATCAGCAAGGCCTGTTTCAGGCGGGGGGCCGGAGAGCATAGCTGTATGAAATCCCCCATGAACAAACAGTAAATTGCCAAGGCGTTGCCATGCTGGGGCTGTAGCAACGGCATGATAGGTCCGTTGGGCGAGGTCTTCCATGAGGGAGGCTTGGATTTGCTGTAATGTGGTCTCTAGCGGGAGGTCACGTCTTAAACGTCTTCCCTCTAAAGCGCGGCCTAATTTACGGTCATGATTCCCAAGAACAAACATGCCGCGTTCGGTTTCTTGTAGGTCCAGCATTGTCTCTAACACGCCGGCACTATCAGGCCCGTGATCCACGAGGTCGCCAAGTTGAATGATAAAACGTTTTGTTGCGATAGCGTGACGAAAGGCATTGAGGTCACCGTGGACGTCTCCGACAACGCGCAGCCCATACTTGCGAATACGGGATAAAACCGATTCGGCAAGCCGTGGTTCTGAAAAAATAGGTCGCTCGTTCACGGTTTTGGTAACTCAGCCTCCGGTTCTCTAAAAGGGGAGGCAATTCTCTGATGATAATGGCCGAAGGTCAACCATTTACCATGCGGATACTTTCATCAAGATTGACAGAGAGGAGACGACTCACTCCGCGCTCTTGCATCGTAATGCCGTAGAGCCGGTCCATATGGGCCATTGTGAGTTGGTGATGGGTAATGACTAAAAAGCGCGTTTTGGTTTGTTCTGTCATATCGCGTAATAAGGTGCAGAAACGTTCCACATTAGCATCATCTAAAGGGGCATCGACTTCATCAAGCACGCAGATGGGGGCTGGGGTGCAATGGAAGGCGGCAAAAATGAGCGATAAGGCCGTAAGGGCTTGCTCCCCACCCGAAAGGAGCGAGAGGGTAGAGAGCTTCTTACCCGGTGGTTGGGCAAAAATCTCCAATCCAGCTTCGAGCGGATCATCACTGCCGACCATCTGCAAATGTGCTTGCCCCCCATTAAACATCCGGGTGAAAAGCGTTTGGAAATGGGTGTTAATATCGGTAAAGACGGCCATAAGACGTTGCCGGCCTTCACGATTAATAGCCCCAACCCCACCGCGCAGCCGGGCAATGGCCGTGGAGAGGTCTTGATGCTCTTTAGTGATTCGTTCTGCTTCCTCTTGGGCGGTGCGGAACTCCTCCTCAGCGCAGAGATTAACAGCTCCTAGCTCATCACGTCTCTTGTTCGCGCGTTTGAGGGTTTGTCGTAAAGCTTGCTCTGTGTCTGCCGAGAGTGTCTCTGGGGCTTCGGCATCGTCAGGCAAAGGGGTCTCATGTTGGAGGAGGGCTAGGGCCTCTTGAGCTTGGGCGAGCCGCTCATTAAGGCGGATTGTGTCTTCACGATAGCGATGTGCCCCGTCTTGATGATGCTCCAACAGGGTTTGCTGTTCTTGGAGATGCTGTCGTGCTTGAGCCAGAGTGGCTAGGAGTGTTTGCTCTTGCTCTTCTAGCTGTTTAAGGGCTTCACTATCGCGTTGAAGCTGTTGCTCATGGCGCGCGAGGCTATCGTCATCTTTTTGCGCGGAGGCTGTTTTTTGTAAGGCAGCCTGACGCTCTGTGAGGCCTTGAAGCTGCATATTAAGCTGATTTTGGCGGTCTTTTGCTTGCTGATAGGTGTGGTTTAGATGCTCCTCACGTTCTTTGAGAAGGGAAAGTTGCTGGGTAAGGGCGTGGCGTTTGCCATGTGCGCGTCTGAGGGCCTCTTGTGTATGGTTGAGGTGCTCAGTGAGGCGATCCACCGTTTCTTTTAAGGCAGAGAGGTCCGGTAGGGCGGCTTGCTCTGCTTGGCAAGTTCGTTCTTCCTGCTGACGTGTCGTGAGTGTAGCCTCACTTGATTGAATATGCTGGACCAACCCATCGCGGCGCGCTTGCAATCCTGTGAGCAAGCGTTTCTTTTCCTGCAAAGCCTGCTCTAGCTGCGTGGCGTTTTGGCGTGCTTCTGCAGCATGCTTAGCCGCTGCCTCTGCGGTGCTTTGCGCCTGTTGAAGGGCGGAAAGAGCGTCTTCGTAACAAGCTTGGCGTGCGGGGAGGTCGCTCTTGGCGCGTTCTGCTTCTAAAGCGTGTTTTTGGGCTGTGATGTCCTCCAGCTCTTGCGTAAGCTGGGCGATATTTTGCTCTATTTCCTTTAAGCGTGTAAGACGTGCGTCATCCTGAAAGAGAGCTTGCTGTTGGTGTGTGGTTGCCTCTTGTGCGCGGGCGCGGGCCTGTTCTAACGCCTCGCGGGCGGCTTGTTCTTCAGCTTGTAGCGTTTTAAGCGTCAGAGCGGCTTCTGAGGGTTCAGCTTTGGGGGGTGGGAGGGTGGTTAAAGCCTCCTGTGCAGCATGATGTTCGGCCTTTATCTGTGCAATGTGCGCCTCATGGGTTTGGACCTCATGGTTGATGAGGGCAAGTTGGTCTTGATGCAACGCATGGCGTTGTTTTAGTCCCTCCAGCGCGTGACGTTGTTGAGCATAATCCTCACGCATTGTGGTATAGTTGTCGCGTAAGTCCTTTAGCGTATGTTCCAGCACCGCGCATTGATGTGCGCTTTGTGTGGTTATCTGTTTTTGGGCATTATAATCTTGTGTCAGTTTTTCAATAAGATGGGCTGTTTTCTTTAGTTTTTGAACATGCTGAAGGCGAATCATTTCAGCAGTAGGGCTGTTCGGCTGGCGGATAAAACCATCCCATCGCCATAACGCCCCATCTTTTGTAACAAGCGATTGCCCCGGTTGTAGCTGGGTTTGCAAATCTGGGCCATCTTCTGGCGTATCAAGCAAAAAGATAGCATGGAGAGCCCGACTAAGAGGGGCCGGGGCGTTAATAAGAGCAGCCAAACAAGGGAGGGCGGCGATGGCAGGAGCAGGCCGCAGGGTAGTCCCATCATCGGGTAATAAACACCATTGCCGTGGGGTATCTGCCAGAGGGGCATCAGCTTGTGGCAAAGAGGCCTCTAAACCATCAGTTAGGGCACTGGCCAAAGCATTGATAAGCTCCTCTGGGATGTGGAGTTGCTCCATCACAGGGTGAGGAATGGTTTTTAAGCTGCTTGCAAGGCTTTGCTGTAGCCCTTCATATTCGCCTTTATGGCGGAGTAAAGCCGTATCTATGTCACGGAGGAGCGTTTGTGCTTTCTGCGTAGCGTGCTGTTGTGTAGCAAGCTGGGCTTCCGTTTCTTCAATTGCGTTATGTTGGCTTGTGTTTTGAGCCTCTAATGATGCGAGGTTTTTTTGCGCTTCCTCAAGCGCATGATGAGGGATGGCTTTGGCATGAACATCCTCAAGAGCGGCTTGTAATGTAGCAGAGCGTGCCGCTTGTGCCTTTAGTTGTTCGGCGAGGCGGGTGATATTGTGCTGCAAAGAGGTGCGGCGTTGTTGTTGTTTTTCTGTTTCGGCTTGCTCGTCTAACCAGCATTTTTCAGCCTCTTGGCGGCGTTGTGTGAGGGCCTGCTCCACCTCCGTCGCTTTATGGGCGGCTTGTTGAGCGGTTTGTTGGGTTTGATGAAGGGCTGCTTTGGCGTGGTCATCCAGCAAGGTGGCTTGGGTGTGTTTGGCTTGTGCTTGCTCTGCTGTAAGGCGCGCCTTCTGTTTGGTGAAGCGTTGTGTAAGCTCCTCCTCCCGCTGCTGAAGCTGCTGTAGATGCGCGCGCATTTCCTGTACATCTCGTTGGGCACGCTCTGTGATGAGGCGTTGCTCTTGGAAATGTTCTGCCGCTTCATGGGCTTGTTCGTCTTGCTGCTTTGCCTCGGTTATAGCATTCGCTACATGTTGGGCAGCATCGTCCGTAGGGGTGTGTTGCGCGCAGTCATCTTCAAGGCGTTTCAGTTCAGCTTTGAGATGGTCTAATGTGTTGCAATCATCTGAGATTTGCCGAGCGAGAGCTTGTTGGCGGCTTTGTAACCGTTCTTGCTGGAGCAACCCGGTATGATACTGGGATGATGCGCTCTCAAGTTGGGTATGTTGCTCGGTCTCTTGGGTGCGTAGAGCGGCAATTTGCTCTGTTATAGTTGGGTGTTGCGCGTTGAGCGTATGTTGCTGAGCGGTGAGGTCCTCTAATGTCTGTTGGGCGTCTTTTTGCTGGCCGTCAAGGCGGTGCAGGTCCTCTTTAAGGCGGGCTATGTCTTCATCAAGTTGGGCTTTTTGGCGTGCGTGGTCCTCAGAGGCCTGCCGTTGATGCTGGAGAGAGGCCTGGGCGACCTCAATATGGATGCGATGCTGCTCCAAACGAGGGCGCAGGGCTGCGTGTTCATCCTCTTTTTGCTGGAGCGAGTGTGTTTTTTGAGCAAGCTGCTCTTGGGCTTCTTTTAGGGCTGCATCATTCTTAGTGAGTGTCTCTTGCGCTTTGTCCAAAGCGGTGCGGCGGGTTTGGACAAGCTGTTCCGCACGGGCATGTTGGAGGATGAGGAGAGAACGCTCATGCTGGCGGATTTCCTCTGAAACAGCGCGGTAAGTTTGTGCTTTTTCTGACTGGCGAGCTAATGTGGTGAGTTGTTGCTCAAGGCTTTGGCGGTGTTCTTCAGCACGCTCTAGATTTGCTTCTGCTTGGCGGAGTTTAAGTTCCGCATCACGGCGGCGTACATAGAGGCCACTAATGCCCGCAGCTTCTTCCAATAAGAGGCGTCTTTCCTCCGGCTTAGCGGCAATAAGCTGGCTAACACGATTTTGGCTGATGATAGAGGAGCTACGCGCCCCAGAGGAGAGGTCGGCAAAGATGGTTTGCACATCCCGCGCGCGCATGACCCGATTATTAATACGGTAGGTGCTACCTGTCCCACGCTCTGCTTGGCGGGAGACTTCTAACTCTCCTGCTTGGTGGAAGGGGGCGGGAGCAAGGCCCGTAGCCTCGGCAAGATGAAGCGTGACACGGGCTAGGTTACGCGCAGGGCGACTGCCTGTACCCGCAAAAATGAGGTCATCACTATCCCCGCCGCGTAAGGCACGGGCGGAGCTTTCCCCCATGGTCCAGCGTAAGGCTTCGACAATATTAGATTTGCCGCAGCCATTAGGGCCGACAATCCCCGTTAGGCCGGGGAGGATATCCAGATGGACCTCATCAGCAAAGCTTTTGAAGCCAACAATATCGAGGCGGGTTGTGATCGCCTTATGTTGTGTCATTGCACCCTATAAACGCTGGGATGAGGTGAGTGAGAGCCTTTTAGGCCTTACTGACAAGCTCCGCAAATTTTTCCACCGTTTCGGGGTCTTGCGCATAAGGGGTATTATTGAAGCGGAAATAAGGTGTCCCTTTAATGTCGTACTCTTGGCCCTCTTTTTGTGTCTGCTGATAAAGAGCCTGACCAAAGCTCATATCCTTGCTGATTTTATCAAACTCAGCCGGAGCGATGCCCGCTAAAGCGGCTTCTTGCTTGAGGTGAGCGACCGGGTCATTGCCGGAGAAGGCCCATTGCATTTGCCGGGAGAACAGAGATTCAATGAAGGGTACATAACGCTCCTCTGGCAGGGAGCGTGCAACCATAGCGGCGATGAGGGCGACTTGGTCTAGTGGGAAATCGTGGAATTGAAAACGAATCTTCCCTGTATCGATGAATTGCTCTTTAATTTTGGGGAATAATTCTGTCGCGAAATGAGCGCAATGGGTGCAAGTGAGGGAGAACCATTCTTGCACAAGGATAGGCGCTTGTGGATTACCAATAATGCGCGGACCCATGCGTGGGTCTTGTGCAGCTTGTGCGTGGGCACGGCCCATCGTGATGAAGGGAGCAGCGAGCAGGGTAGCCCCCCCTACAAGGAGGTTACGGCGGGAGAGAGAAGGCTGGGTGGACATGGTAGCTCCTTTGCGATGGCAATAGGTGGGGCAGAGGTCTAGGAGACCACGCTAGGCGAACATGAACGGCAAGATAGCCCTGCCGTCAAGAGGGAGAAGGTGTGTTTGCTGCTTGACCCTCAGCCGTAGGGGGCTGGCGTCTAAGATGCGGGGGAACGCGCATCCGTAATGTAAGGATATGCCGCGCATCAGAATCAATAACACGAAACTCCAACCCGCTAGGATGAGCGAGGACTTCATCACGCGCGGGAACATGCTCGGCAAGGTGAAAGACTAAACCGCCTACCGTTTCAATTTCGGCTTCACGTTCTTCACGCGTGAGGATAGGACCAAGACGCTCTTCAAGCTCTTGGACGGTGAGGCGGGCATCAAGGTCTATGGTACCATCAGGGCGGTTGAACCATGGGGTTGTGACAGGCTCATCATGCTCATCAGAAATATCGCCCACAATGGTTTCGATGAGGTCTTCAATCGTGACGAGGCCATCAATACTGCCATATTCATCAATGACGAGGGCCATATGTGTCCGGCGTTGGCGCATTTGGAGCTGGAGGTCCAAAACGGGAATACTAGGAGCTACCAAAAGAGGTTGGCGCAAAAGCGCGCGTAGGCGGAAAGGTTCGTCCGTTCCGATATGGGCTACGAGGTCTTTAACATGAATCATCCCGATAATATCGTCTAACTCGCCATGATAGACAGGCATACGGGAATGATTTTCCTCCCGCATGAGGGCTAAGGCTTCATCAAATGAGAGGTCATCGGACATGGCGATGATGTCCGCTCTGGGGATCATAACATCATCAGCGGTGCTAGTGCGTAGGCGCAGCACATTCATGATGAGCGCGCGCTCTTGCCGGTCGAGCTCTGGTGTTTCGTGGCTATTCTTTCCAAGGCTGGCAGCTTCCCGGACAAGGTCAGCAATTTGCTGCCTAATAGTCTTGGTACGGGCCTTGCGATTGAAAAGTTTCATTGTAAGAGCGGTCTTCCTTAACGCGACAAAATGAGAGGAGCAGGGGCTGACATATGGCCTTGTAGGCGTGGCTTCCATGGGTCTGGGAGGCCCATCCGGCGGAGGATGAAGGTCTCTAACCCTTCCATCTTGCGGGCTTCACCGGGGTGATGATGGTCATAACCAGCAAGATGAAGCAACCCGTGAACAAGAAGATGCGTTGTATGTTCCTGCAGGCTCTTACGCCCCTGTTCAGCCTCGCGCTGCATGGTTTGATAAGCAAGAATAATATCCCCTCCCATAAGGGGAGACGGTGGCTCGAATGTAAGAACATTAGTTGGTTTGTTCTTACCGCGGAATTGCGCATTCAACCGTTGAATATGCCGATTATCCGAAAAGACAAATGAAGGCCCCGGTGCATCTGGTGCGAATATCATCCCATAACGCTGAACCATCTGGCATGTGCGTTGGACGAGCTGCTCAATATTTCCCACGCTAGCACGCCAACGAGGGTCGGAAACGATAATCTCAGCGCGTGGGGCGATAGGGCGTTTCATGATGCGTCCGGTAGGGGTAAGAGGTCTCATCTGCGTGGCGATCGTAAGCGTCTACAATGCGTGCGACAAGAGGATGACGGACCACATCCGCCGCGGTGAGGGGGCAAATCGAAATACCTTTTACCCCTTCAAGAGTTGTAACAGCATCACGCAGGCCAGAGGTGACCCCACGGGGGAGGTCAATTTGGCTCATATCTCCCGTAATTGCCATACGGGTCCCCGGCCCCATACGGGTGAGGAACATCTTCATCTGAGCTGAGGTGGTATTTTGGGCTTCATCAAGAATGACATAGGCATGAGCTAACGTCCGCCCCCGCATGAAGGCGAGGGGGGCGACTTCAATCTCGCCACTAGCCATGCGGCGACTGACTTGATCTCCGGGCATCATGTCATGCAAGGCGTCATAAAGTGGGCGGAGATATGGGTCGATTTTTTCTCGCATATCACCGGGGAGGAAGCCGAGCCGCTCGCCTGCTTCCACCGCAGGGCGGGAGAGGATAATCCGGTCCACCTGCCCTGCTTGGAAGAGAGCCACCGCTTGCGCTACAGCGAGATACGTTTTCCCCGTTCCTGCTGGGCCAAGGCCAAAGACGAGCTCTTTGCGAGCAAGAGCCTGCATATAGTGCATCTGACCCGGAGAGCGTGGCGAAATAACCCCCCGTTTGGTTTGTATTTGCGGTAGAGCCCCCGGCGGTAAGGCGTCATCTTGGGTATGGGGGGCAGGATTTTGCACTGCCCGGCGATGAGAAGGGAGTGCGGTGAGGCGAATCACGCCATCAACCTGTTCACTATCGACCGTCATGCCGTTCCCCGCTTGCTTATAGAGTGCGTGTAACACGGCTTGTGCCCGCTCTACAGCGTCATTCTCGCCAGAGATGGCAACACGATTGCCACGGCACACAAGCCGTGTTCCTGTCCCTTGCTCTAGGCGAATGAGATGGCGGTCATGGTCCCCAAGGACGTTTTGTAGCCTTTGGTTATCCTCAAATCGCAAGGTTGTCGTGCGATATCCTTCAGCAGAGCTGCTCAAATGGTTGTGCCTTCTTGTTTAGAGAGATGACCGCCGAGGGAATTGGTGAAGGGGGTTGTAATATGTACCTTCACAATCTGCCCAATAAGGGCAGGGTCGCCCTCAAAATGCACAGGCTGAAGGTAAGGCGAGCGTCCATTTAGCTGCCCCGGTTTACGACCGATTCCCGTCACAAGAATATCCTGAACTGTGCCAATCAGAGACGCATTGAAGGCATCTTGCTGCTCTCTAAGGAGGGCTTGCAAGGCTGCGAGGCGTTTTTCTTTTACATCTTCTGCCACTTGGAAGGGCTGCCCCGCAGCGGGTGTGCCAGGGCGTTGGGAGTATTTAAAGCTATAGGCACTGGCAAAGCGCACATCACGGACCAGTTGCATTGTTGCCTCAAAATCCTCATCCGTTTCCCCCGGATGGCCGACAATAAAGTCCGATGTTAGTGCAATGTCAGGCCGAGCTGCCCTTAATTTACGGATGATGTCGCGATATTCATCCGCTGTATGGCTACGATTCATGGCTTTAAGCACTTTGTCGGAGCCACTCTGCACAGGGAGATGCAAATAAGGCATAAAGATGGGGTTATCGCGATGAGCATTAATCAGGGCTTGCTCCATATCGCGCGGATGAGACGTAACATAGCGCAGACGTTTGAGCGCGGGAATCCGCTCATGGAGCAATGAGGCAAGCTCTGGCAGGCTGGCGATACCGTCCTGCCATTCCCCATGGAAGGCGTTTACATTTTGTCCCAACAGGGTGATTTCTTTCACCCCACTGGCGACAAGTCGCTCCGCCTCAGCAAGGATGGAGGCTACGGGGCGGCTTGTTTCTGCCCCGCGTGTGTAAGGGACTACGCAGAAGGAACAAAACTTATCGCATCCTTCCTGAATGGTCAGAAAGGCGGTGAGGTTGCCCTCATTCTGTGGGGCGGCATCCTCCGGCAGAAGGTCGAACTTCGATTCAACGGGGAAGTCCGTATCAATCACACTGCCGCCAGCACGCGCAATGCGGGCGACCATTTCCGGTAAGCGATGGTAGGTTTGTGGGCCGAGGACGAGGTCCACATAAGGAGCGCGGGCAAGAAGCTCTTTTCCTTCCGCTTGGGCAACACAGCCCGCAACGGCAATGAGGGTTTGCTTGCCCTCTAATTTGCGCGCCTCCCGGATTTGCCGCAGACGCCCTAGCTCGGAAAACACCTTTTCTGCCGCTCTTTCACGAATATGGCAGGTATTGAGGATAATCATATCGGCATGGTCGGGACTATCGACCGGACTATAACCGAGCGGGCGCAACACATCTGCCATACGCGCACTGTCATAAACATTCATCTGACAGCCCCATGTGATGATGTGCAGACCGCGAGCGGGGGAGGGGGTGAGCTGTTCTGGCATAAGTAGAGAGGTGTGATTATCCGTTAATGGTCAGTATGGTCGGTTGTGGGGAGGAGGTGGTCCTCTGGGAGGCGATTTTGCCGGAGGTCCTCACTCCCTTGTTCGATAGCCGCGCGAGCTGCGTTAGAGAGTGCCTTACGGGAGGGGAAATCCTCCGGCTTTAGAGGAGGATGGAAGAGGACTGTCGCGCGCATAGAACGCCACCGTGTTAAGCCCACAAGATGGGGGCCGAAATCCATATCACCAAACCATGAGAAGACGAAGGACCGCCTATGCCGCCCGACAGGTAGCCCTTCTAAGCGGTCATAAGTAACAGTTACGGGCTGGATAAGGCAGGTTGGATGGTCATCTTCTGTTGGGTCATCACGCCGGCGTACAGGCCTAGCAATGGCAAAAAGGGAGGACATAAAAGGTAAAAGCCGTGTCCCTTTTGAGGTCGTCCCCTCCGGGAAGAAGGCGATATTATACCCTTTGCGGAGTTGGTTAATAACCTCCTGCACATCCTGCCCAGCTTCTTGCCGGTTGCGATTAATGAAAATTGTCCGACCCAGATAGGTTAAATAACCAATCAATGGCCAATGGCGGACTTCTTGCTTAGCAATGAAGAAGGCAGGCAGCACCTTGCCCAGTACGAGGACATCCAACCATGAGCTATGATTAGCGACATAAATAACACGCCGCCCATCAGGGCGCAGCGTTAGTGAGCCTTCCATCTTGCCGATAGTCCGTACTTTTATATTGAGGATTCGGCAGGCTACTGTCCAGAAAAAGAGCGGAAAACGGCGGAACATCTTCCCCGGTAAGAGGAGGCATGTCCCTTGGCCAACACACCCACATGCTGCCCAGAATAAAAGGGCTAAAGCACGCAAGCGAATACGCAGCCGGTCGCAGATTGTATCATGTGCAGCGGCACGTTCATCTTCCGCAAAAAGGAGGTCAGGATCAAAAACCGGACGATTTTTGTTGCGGCGTTTGGGGGAAGGAAGCTCAGCAAAAGACATAATGCATTAAATAAGCGTTTTAGGGGAGAGAGACAATCATTATCCGACATAGGGGATAGTGTTTATACTCTCTTAACAGCTATCTTAACGATAAATGACAGAATAGACACTTTTGCATTGGCCAGTGGGTGCGATAAAGGGAGGGCAGTCTCGTCTATGGTGGTGTGCAGCGTTTGACTGAGGGCATCAATAAAAAACTGTGCGGTGTTAGGAGAGTGCTGTGTATAGTCTCTCTCATCGTACCAACGCATCTTTTTGCCGCAGAACAAAATGACAGCCTCCCTAAGGTGCAGGCCCTTCCCAAAAAGGGCGTCGCTTATGAGGTCGATATTGCTCAAACAGATGATACAACCATTAGCGATAATATGGCAGCGGCCTCTCAGCTTGTGAGTTTGCAAAAAACGCGGCATGTGGGGCCTTATGCGTTAGCAGGGCGCATAAGGGGGGATTATGCGCGTTTGCAAGGGGCGTTGCAGTCGCGTGGATATTATGCAGGGCGTGTTGTGGTGCGCGTGTCCCTCCATGGCAAAACTCTTGAGGGGACCGCTCCTGACCTCGCTTCTTTCCTTAATGAGGCTGAAGCAGACGATAAGGTTCAGGTGCGCATCCAAGCAGAACCGGGCATACAATTTACGATAGGACAGATTGTTATTACTCCCTTAGCGGCCACGCCTGCGGAGGGGCTTGCGAAGGATAAAGAGCCTAGCCTCTCTGAAGCAGAGCGTAAGAGTATGGGAGTGCAAGAAGGGCAACCGGCCATTGCAGGGGATATTTTAGCAGCGCAAGGGCGGCTTTCTCATTTTCTGCAAGAGGAAGGGTATGGCCTTGCAGACGTACAGACCCCCCAAGCGATGTTGCGGCCGAATCATCAGATTGATGTTTATATCAAGATGAAACGCGGGCCCAAATTGATTGTCGGCCCTATCGCGTTGGAGGGGCTAAAGCGCGTTAAGGAGCGATATGTAAGGCGGCGTTTAGCGTTAAAAGAGGGGCAGCTTTATCAACCCTCTGCTATTGAGCAAGCACGATTGGATTTAGGGAGTACAGGTCTATTTTCCTCCATCCAACAACGTAATGCGGATTATGTCCTGCCTTTGCCCCCTCAAGGGGCTTCAGCAAAAGGGAAGGTTGATAAAAAAGGGAAAGCTCCTCCCTTACCCGCTGGGGCAGAGGGGGCATTGCCTCTCAGCTTTGATTTTGATGAAGGCAAACGCCATCGTATCACTGGCGATGTTGGGTATTCGACTGACCTTGGCGGGCGAGCAGGTGTTTCGTGGCTGCATCGCAACCTTTTGGGGAATGGGGAGCAGTTGCGTGTTGCGGCTTTGGCAACCGGGCTGGGCGGTACGGCACAACAAGGTGTGGGCTATGACGCTTATGTCGATTTTACAAAGCCTGATTTTCTCAAACGTAGTCAGACGCTTAATGTGCGGTTGGAGGGGATTCGACAGCTCCTTTATTCCTATGGACAAACGGCCTTCTTGCTTCATGGTGGGGTGTCTCGTCCGTTAGGGAAGGACCTTTCAGGCAGTATAGGGGCTACGGTGGAACAAGAGCATATTCGGCAATTTGGCCATAAGGCGGAATATTTCATCGCGTCTCTTCCCCTTCAGTTGGACTATGACGGCACCCATCGCTCCAATCCGATTGAACCAGCAACTCATGGTGTGAAAGCCTCTATTGGGGTGACGCCTTCTTTATCGCTAGAGCATCAAACCTCCTTTTTTATCCCTATGAATGCACAGGCCTCCACATATTTTGACCTTACCCATCTAGGGCTAACCAAACCGGGGAATAGTGTTATTGCCCTGCGTGCAATGGTTGGGTCCGTACAAGGGGCAACGACATGGCATTTACCACCAGACCAAAGGCTCTATGCCGGGGGACCGGGCTCTGTTCGTGGTTATCGGTATCAAGGGGTTGGGCCGCAATATCAACATACAAAATATGCGATTGGTGGCACAGCTATGGATGCAGGGACTGTGGAGTTTCGTCAAAGACTGCCTAAGAATCTGGGGGTAGTTGGGTTTGTTGATGCAGGTCAGGTAAGTTCAGGCTCTATCCCTGCGCATGGTAAGCTACGGGTTGGGTATGGTGGTGGTGTGCGGTATTTTACGCCCATAGGCCCTGTGCGTGTGGATGTCGCCTTCCCGCTTCATCGGGCTGAACGGGGAGACCGGTGGGAACTTTATTTAGGGTTGGGGGAGACATTTTGATGCTCTTTTGGCGTAGGTTTCTCCGTTATAGTGCCTATGTAGGTATTGTGCTGGATTGTGTGGTGATTGTTGCTCTCATAGGCATCAATTTGCCCCCAACGAAGCGTTTTATTGAGCATAAAGTCCCAAATTGGACGGGTGGGATGGTGGCGATAGAGGGGATGCAAAGCGTTTTGCCGTGGCATCTCTCTTTGGCGCATATTGTTTTGAAAGACCAGCAAGGCATTTGGTTGGAAGGGCGTGGGCTAGAGCTGCGTCTAAGTTTATTCGATCTGCTGGGAAAAACCATCCGTGTACGCACGATCGCTGCTGAGACGCTTGATTATAAGCGTAACCCCGTTTTCCCACCATCACCTCCATCATCTCATCCTTCGACAGGCCTGCCAGCATGGGGTGTGCGGCTTGATAAGCTAGCTATACCGCGTTTGACACTCGGCCCATCTGTGATGGGGCAAGCAGTGTCTATGCAGCTGTCTGGTGATATGCAGATAAAGGATGTGAGTGCATTCTCTAAGCCCATCTCTTTTGCAGATGCGCCGCCTATGCAGCTCCATCTGTTCATGAAGCGGTTAGATAACCCAGCGTATTTGCGCTTGCACTTTCGGATGGACCGTCATCAGATGATGAGCAATGTGCATTATGATGAATCCGTAAATGGTTTTGCCGCCATGCCGGGAACGGTTGGTGTGCTAGACCCGTTGTCGATTGATGTTACGGCGGAGGGTCCTTATGAGGCCTTAAAGACCAATTTGGCCATACAAGCGGCGATGATCCATCAGGCCACACCGCTGTTAGTTATATTGAGGGGCGAGCTAAACCTCATCCAATATACACATGACCTGCATTTTTCCCTCAATGCTCCGGCTATGACCTTGCGCCCCGGTTTGGGGTGGGAGAGCTTGATGATGGAGGCGGAGCTTCACGGCCCGCTCCGCGCACCTTATGGCACGGTTAAGTTAGAAGGGGCGGGTTTGCTCGCCGCAGGTGCGGGTATTGGGCATATGTCCGTACAATTTGAAGGGCAAGGAAACAGCCTAGCCGCTGCTTTAGATGATACAACCTCCCGTCAAAAGACAGTGGGCAGAGGGGCAGATCATCTCGCTTTATCCGCTCGTTTTGATGGGATTAGCTTGCCGGGTAAGGCTTCGTCTCTTTTGGCTTCAGCACCTCTGACGATAGAGGCCATGCTTGCACCCCAGCAAGAGGGAAAGCCGTATCAGATTCATATCAAGCATGAGGCTATGGCGTTAGATGTTACGGGGAAGGTAGAGAACCAGCTTTCTGGCCATGTGCAGCTTGCTATAGACAAACTACCAGACCTCACAGCCCTTATGGGGCAGAAGGTCGAGGGGACAGCGCATTTATTGGGGGATTTTACCGTACCCTTACGGCAAAGCGGAGCATTATCCGCGGCGTTAGGGGGGCAATTTGGTATAGACAAAGGCCCTCCGCCTCTTATGGCTCTCATCGGGCCGAAAGGCACCCTTACGTTCCATCTTGCACAGCAAAATGATGGTGCCTTCCTCGTAAAGCAGGCAGCTCTAACAGGGCGTGGCTTTCAGCTAGAGGGGGCGGGGCAGCTTGATGCAAAGAGGCATTTATCTTCTTCTGTAAAGCTATCATTGCCGGATTTAGAAGCTTTGCACAAAGTCTTGCGGGGCCATGCAGCCTTGCAGGCAGAGCTGCAAGGGCCTTTGGATGATATGGCAGTCCATACCCGTCTTGCGGGGGCGTTGGGCGTTGTTCATCCTTCAGCCTCCCTCCCTGTAGCCCCGTTGGAGATGACGGCGGATGTGGCGCATCTGCCTTCTCATCCTCAAGGGATGTTACATATAGAGGGCATGTTGGATCGCGCACCTCTTATTGTAGATACACAATTTGAGCGTGCGAGCGATGGGACGATAAAAGCAGATCTCCATAAATTAGCGTGGAAAGACGCGCAGGGGCGTGCCTCTTTGTTGCTCCCAGCGGGGACGATGGTTCCGCAAGGGGAGGTCATGCTTAATGTGCCGCGATTGGATATATTTAGCCGCTTAATTGGCCAATCCCTTACGGGGCATCTCCATGTGGATATGGAAAATACGGCGCATGACCATATGCAGATTGCGCTTGATGGTCAGGCCTTCATGAAAGATTATGCCGTTAAGGCAGCGCATTTGCAGGCTGATTTACATAATATAACGCAGAATCCTAATGTGGTGATGAATCTGCATCTTACAGGGGTGCGGTTTAAAGAAATAACGGGGGCGGCACAGCTTTCTCTCAAAGGGCCGCAAACAGCGTTGGATGTGCAAGCCCGTGGAGCGTTTGAAAATGTTATGCACGCGCCTGCGCGGTTTGATGCCGCCGCACAGCTCCATCTACCAGAGCACAGCGTTAGAGTGGATAGGGCGTTAGCGTCTATAAAGGGCGATAGATTCAAATTAACAGCCCCTGCCATTGTGCGTTATGGGGCGGACCTCGCCGTGGAGCATATGGCGGTAGAGCTTAGCCCGCCTCATGGCGTGGCTGGGCGTGTTTTCCTCAACGGGACGATAAAGCCAAATCTGGTTCTTGAAGCGCGATTGGAACATATCACCCCCGCGCTAGCCGCACCGTTTCTACCGGCTTTACAGGCGGAGGGGGATGTCTCTGCGGCGGCAAAACTACGCGGCACATTAGCCTCTCCTACCGGGCGGTTTACGGTGGAGGGGCGCGGTCTTCGTTTCATCAGTGCTGCGACAGCTTCCTTACCGGCGGGGCAACTGCATATAGAGGCCGATTTAGCCGGGACGCAGGCACTCCTTCATACGACATTCCGTGCGGGGGAGCCGTTGGTCTTCATACTTTCAGGGAAGGTGCCATTATCTCCTACGGGACAATTTGCTGTAGCCGCAAAAGGACGAGCGGACCTTTCCATTGCCAATGCGTTTTTAGGGGCTGATGGTATGGGGGCCGGGGGACAGTTGGACTTAGACCTTAGCGTAAATGGCCTTCTCAAACAGCCGCAGCTTACAGGGTCAATTCAATTACATAATGGCTCGTTCGAGGAATATGCCGATGGTGTGCATGTTGAGGCAGGAGATGGCCTCATCAAAGCGCAGGGCGATCGCCTCACAATCGAGCATTTTACCGCGCGCGCAGGGCAAGGCTCTTTAGGGGTAACGGGGCAGATTGGCGCGTTACAACCCGGTCTGCCGGTGGATGTTCATTTTACCATGGATAAGGCGCAGCCAGTTCAAAGTGATTTATTGACCGAGCTGATAGATAGTCGGCTTCATATTTATGGCCAAGCAGCAACACGGTTGGATGTAGAGGGGGATGTTACTATCCCAGAGGCAGCCATCACGATACCGGATTCCATGCCGGCCTCTGTGCCGCAACTAGAGATTATTACACCAGAACAAACCAAGACGCCAGTTAAGCCACCGCCCAAGATGATTATTGGCTTGAATGTTAATGTCATGTCCCCGGGGGCATTATTTGTGCGTGGGCATGGGCTTTTTGCTGAAATGCAGGGGAAATTACATATTGGAGGGTTGAGTACGGCCCCCGTTGTGACGGGGGGGATTTCCCTCAAGCAGGGTAATTTTAACTTAGCGGGGATTAATCTTAATTTTACGCGGGGGGAAATTGGTTTTTCTGGGGCTAGTGCAGTGCATAAATTAGATCCGACAATAGATTTTCGCGCTGATCGTAATGCGGATGGCACATTAGCGAGTTTGCTCGTTCGTGGTTATGCGAGTGAGCCAAAGTTTGAGTTTGTTTCTAACCCTCAATTACCGCGCGATGAGGTATTATCGATTTTGCTTTTTGGGACAAAGCGTAGCTCCTTATCGCCTGCTCAATTAGCATCTTTGGGGGTGGCGGTTGTGCAGATTGGGGGTGGCTCGGCTTTTGACCCCATGAGTAAGGTGAGGAATGGCCTAGGGTTAGATCATCTTGCTATAGGTGGGGGGAGTAGCGTTGGTAATGGCGGTACGAGTTTGGAAGCTGGCAAATATATTACAAAACGTGTTTATGTTGGCGCAAGGGAAGGGCTTTCCAGTAAAGGGACGCAAGCACAGGTAAAAGTAGACCTTACAAAAAGGCTTCAACTTAACACGACTATTGGTACAGGCGGGCAAGTGACGGGCTTTACCACGCCAGAAAATGACCCTGGCTCCAGCATTGGGCTTTCTTATGGGATAGATTATTAAGGGACATCTCTGTAAAGATGATAGAGAATTATACATTTATGTTTCTACAGTCCTAAAAAGGGTGACCTTGGTATGTTGTTGACCTCTCGTAGTCTTCTTGCCGCAATGGCATTAACATGCGCCGCACCGGTAGCGGCTTTCGCCCAAGTAAGCGGTGAGTCAGCGGCAATCCAAGGGGGGTATTATAGGGTCGAGCCTCTCCATACACAGGTTAGTTTCTCAGTTTTGCATCTGGGCTTTACTGTTTATGAGGGGTTGTTTTCTGGGGCGTCTGGCACCCTTATTTTGGACCCTCGGCAGCCTGAATCCTCTAGTCTAACAGTGTCTCTCCCCATTGCCTCTGTCCAAACAACCAGCAGCAAACTGACAGAAGAATTGAAAAGTGACGCATGGCTAGGGGCCGCGCAATTCCCTAAGGCGGAGTTTGTCTCCGTAAGTGTGAAGCAAACAGGGCCTAATGATGCCCTTGTAACGGGTAACTTGACCCTGCATGGGATAACACGCCCAGAGACCTTGCATGTTCATTTTATTGGGGCGGGTGTTAATATGCTGGATAAACAATACACAGTGGGCTTTGACGCAACAGGGACCATCAAACGGAGTGAGTTTGGGATTAAAATGTTCGTCCCATATATCAGCGATGAAGTAGAATTGCGGATTGCTGGTGCGTTTGAGCGGCAGGCTGTACAGCCTGCCTCCAAAGATCAAGACGATTAATAGTTATAGTTAGATGCTGCGGAGGATGGCCGCTTGACGAAAACCATCCTCCATAGACCCTAGGGTAAGGGATTAGGAAGACCAGTTCTTCTCAAAATCCCCAAAGAGGGTTAACCCCCCATCGACATAGAGCGTCTGCCCTGTAATGTAGCTGCTTTCCTCAGAAGCGAGGAAGCCCATAGCATCGGCAATTTCTTGGCTTTCACCCGGTCGTTTCATAGGGATATGGCTGGCAACGGCTTTATATTGCTCAGGGTCTTTTACCCATGAATCGTTGATTGGTGTCACAATAGCACCGGGGGCGACAGCGTTAACGCGGATGCCGCGGGAGGCATATTCCAACGCTAATGTACGCACCATATTATCGACTGCCCCTTTAGAGGCAGAATAACCTAGATAATGGGGCTTAGGGATTAATTGATGCACAGAGGAGTTGACAACAACCCTCCCTTTAATCCCGTGTTTTAGCCAATAGCGCAGGGCTTCGCGGCAGCAAAGCATCACCCCTGTGACATTAACGGATAATACACCTTCAAAATCCGCCAATTTGACATCTTCAGAAGGGGAAGGGATTTGATACCCGGCATTGCAAATGAGTACATCCAAGCCGCCCATGGTCTCAATACTCTCTTTAAAGAGCTTTTGGACTGTCTCCTCATGTGAAATATCACCTGTAGCGATGACGTGTTCACCTGCCTCGACTTTAGGCAATGTCTCTAAAACGGCCCGTAACTTATCTTCTTTACGGCCATTAATAGCAACGCGGGCCCCTTCTTTGGCAAAATATTGTGCAGCAGCCTCACCAATTCCCTGAGATGCCCCAGTGATGAGGACCTTCTGCCCTTTAAAACGTTTTGATGGATTTGTGGACATATAAACCTCAAACCTTTCCCGTTAGGGTTGTGGGAAGGAAAACCCCTCCCAGCAGGAATCCTGTGGGAGAGGGAGAGGAAAATCAAGCGTTTTTCATCGTTTGGGTAAGGTCATCCAAAACTTTGCCGGGGTCTTTATTTTCCAACACGGCAAGCTCTGCAACAAAGCGTTCCTGTGCGGCTTCAAAAAGTTTCCGCTCAGAGAAGCTACCATCCAAACTATCGACATTGCGGCGGAGGTCGCGCAGTACTTCGGCGATTTGGACGAGATCGCCAGAGTTAATCTTCTCTTGATACGCTACAGCACGACGCGCCCACATACCACGGCTAACATGGGGCTTACCTTTGACCACAGCCATGGCTTTATCGACAATCTCGCGCGTTGCAATTTTACGCAAGCCGGATTTGCGCGCCTTAGCCAGTGGGATGCGCAAAGTCATTTGATTGCCGGGGAAGGAAATCTGAATCATTTCGATCTTCGTATCAGCGATTTCTTCTTCGCCGATGCGGTCAACCCGGCCAACACCATGGGCTGCGTAAACGATAGCGTCTCCCTCGCGGAAAGGATTCTTTTCCTGCTCAGGGTCTTTCTGACGGGCAGTGTGCTCGGCGGCGGCGCGGGCCATCTCGTCAGTGACACCACCCTTATGGGGCATTCTGAAGCTGTTGTTCATGTAGCGACCCTACCAGAAAAAGAGGAAGTTGTCTTGTTTTTACGCATTGATTAATCTTTTTATACCGTTATTACGGCACACGCCCAAATTGTGGGGTGGGCATGGGGTGGGGCTTTTGCCCCAAGGGTTGGAGCAAATCACGCTCAATCGTGCGGCTAATAGTCAGCATAGGTAGAGCATGAGGGCTATCGCGGAAGGGTTCTTGCAGGTTGCGCCCGCTTCTATCAAGCATTTGGAAGAGCACCCCGATAATGCTGGAGCCTAAGGGAGTAATCCACCCTAAGGTTTGTACAGCCGAAAGCGGAAGTAAGATACAAAATAAATGCGTAACGATATTCGGTAGCATCGAATATTGAATCGGTAATGGTGTATTACGAATACGCTCTAACCCCCCTTGTGCATTGGCAAGGTCGGAGAGGATGCGATCCACTGTTCCATGAACAGCACCATCAACATTACGTTCTATAACAAGATGGCGGACAGACTGACCCAGCTTATAAAGCAATGCATTAGCTGGATTGCCGCATGAAAATACAAAGTTATAGGTATCTTCATCTAGCAATGTGCGAATGACAGCATCAGGTTCATTATTACTGAGGGAAGATTTGAGGATATAAGGATAGGCTGCCATAGCCCGTGCAAGATCCGGTGCTCCGCCGAGAAGGGAGTCGACCTCACGGCCAAAAGAGCGGCAATTATTGGTGACAGAGCCCCATAAGGTACGTCCCTCCCACCAGCGCGCATAAGCAGCATTATTGCGGATACCGAGGAAGATAGCTAAAGCCGACCCCATCAGGGAGAAGGGTAAGGCAGGTTGCTCCATCCATTCCTGATGGAAGATTTGGAAGAGAATCACAACCACGCAATCCCATCCTGTCAGGATAACGAGAGGGGGGATAATTTCCTTAAATAATATGGAGAAGCCGTACCGGCGTTTGATGATCACGGGGGCAGAATCCTCACATAAATTAGCAGTGATGACATCAGGGCTTGAAGCCCGCTCATTCTGTGGCACAATCCAGATAACAGAAACTGTGGAAACAAGGTAATTACGCAATGGATGTTCGCGCTGCAATCGCTTTAGAGGCAGGACAACCGCTGGTTGTCGATACTATTCAGCTTGAAGGCCCTCGCGAAGGGGAAGTTTTGGTAGAGCTGATGGCTACCGGGCTATGCCATACGGATAAATATACACTCTCCGGTAAAGACCCGGAGGGGCTGTTCCCCTCTATCTTGGGGCATGAGGGTGCAGGGATTGTGCGTGAGGTAGGCGCAGGTGTGAAGCATCTGAGACCCGGCGATCACGTCATTCCTCTTTACACGCCGGAATGTCGGGAATGTCCGTCTTGCCTCTCTCGTAAGACGAATCTGTGCACGTCTATCCGCAGCACACAGGGCAAGGGCCTTATGCCTGATGGGACGACACGTTTTTCCTATAAAGGGAAGCCTGTTCATCATTATATGGGCTGCTCTACCTTTGCTAATTTCACGGTCATGCCGGAGATTGCTTTGGCAAAGATTCGTTCTGACGCACCGTTTGATAAAGTTTGCTATATTGGCTGCGGTGTGACCACGGGTATCGGCGCGGTATTATTTACGGCGAAGGTTGAAGCAGGCTCCACCGTGGCTGTGTTTGGCCTTGGCGGTATTGGGCTGAATGTCATCCAAGGGGCTAAAATGGTCGGGGCAAACCGCATCATCGGTATTGATGTGAACCCAGAGCGTGAGGCCATTGCCCGTAAGTTTGGGATGACAGATTTTGTGAATCCTAAAGAGCTTGGTGAGAAGGGTGACCTTGTTGCGCACTTAATTGAGCTGACCAATGGTGGGGCGGATTATACGTTCGAATGTGTGGGTAATGTTAGCCTCATGCGTCAGGCCCTAGAGAGTGCCCATCGCGGTTGGGGTGTTTCCTGCGTGATTGGTGTTGCCGGTGCGGGGGAAGAAATTAGCACGCGTCCCTTCCAGCTTGTGACAGGTCGGCGTTGGATTGGTTCCGCCTTTGGGGGGGCGCGTGGCCGGACGGATGTGCCCAAAATTGTTGATTGGTACATGGAAGGACGCATCAATATTGATGACCTCATCACCCATGAGATGAAGCTAGAGGACATCAATAAAGGTTTTGACATGATGGGGCGCGGCGAAGGGATTCGTAATGTCGTGAATTACAGATTATGACGGCAAATCCTTTCACACTTCTTGAGAGCCATGCATGTTGTGGGGGGGAAGTACGCTTCCTCTCCCATCAGTCCCGTGAGCTAGGCTTGCCAGCGCGGGTTAATCTTTTCCTCCCAGAAAGTGCCGTGGCGGGTGCGGCTGTCCCGGCTGTGTATTGTCTGGCTGGGCTGACATGCGACCAAGATACGTTTTTGATTAAAAGCAATGCCATCCGCTATGCGGCAGCGCATGGCTTGGCCCTTATTGCGCCTGATACTTCTCCACGTGGCGCAGATGTCGCGGGGGAAGATGAGGCTTACGACCTAGGGACAGCGGCTGGTTATTATCTGGACGCCACTGCGGACCCTTGGGCAGCTCATTATCGTATGGGCTCCTATATCCGCAAAGAGCTTCCTGCTTTGATGGAAGCCCATTTCCCCCTTAAAGCGGGATGCCGTGGCATTATGGGCCATTCTATGGGCGGGATGGGAGCGTTAGCCATTGCGTTGGGGGATGCCTCTGCTTGGCAAACGGTCTCCGCTTTTGCGCCTATTTCTGCCCCTGCGCGTGTCGAATGGGGCCAGAAAGTCACAAAGGCTTATTTTGGGGGCTATGAGGCTGAATGGGGGCAATATGACCCTTGTTTACTTTTAGCCGCAGGGAAGACTCATCCCGGGCCTTTGCTGGTTGATCAGGGTACAGATGATGAGTTCCTCGACCGCTTACGCCCTGATTTGTTGGAGGAAGCGGCCGCGAAGGCAGGCCAAGCTCTCATGCTACGCCGCCATAAAGGCTATGACCATTCCTATTGGTTTGTGCAAAGCTTTGTGAAAGATCACCTCGCTCATCACGCTAAAGGCTTGCTGTAAGGTCCTTATTATAAAAAATCCCCTTCCTGTTGTATAAGAGGAAGGGGATTTTCCTTTTATGATGATGTTTTTGCCCCATAAAGGGCATCTGGTGTGATGTCTGGCTCGGTAAGTTCTATGAGGCCGGTAGGGGTAAGGGCGTTATAAAAACAGCTACGCCGCCCTGTATGGCAGGCCACACCTTTTTGTCTTACAGTCAGCAAGAGACAATCCAAATCACAATCTAGCGCAGCGGCAAGAAGATGCTGCACTTGGCCAGAGCTTTCCCCTTTACGCCAGAGTGTTTTGCGGCTGCGTGAATAATAACATACCCGGCCCGTTGTGAGTGTTTCTGCCAGGGCCTCTCGATTCATCCAGGCGAGCATAAGGACGTTTCTGCTCTCATCTTGAGCAATGGCACTGATAAGCCCTTGCTCATTAAAGCGGACTTTTCCCAAAAGCTCTGTCAAAATAGGCGTGGCTATAGGGGCCCATTCCACTTTATTGTCCTGCTGTGTCATGTTTCATCTCCTCACGAGGTAGCCAATCTGGCCAATTAAGTGTGATGGGGCATGGTCCGAGCATAAGGTTAGTCGCCTCCCAAGCACGGCGATGGAGCAGAGCAAGACCGTGAGATCCGTTATAGGAGCGGAGTTCGCCTACCTCTTGCCCATCAAGCGTGATAGCTGCATTAGCAGGGAAGGGTGTTCCATCTCGTGATGAAATCGGCAAAATCCGCTTTTTGATAAGCCCACGATAATGGGTACGAGCGGTGACTTCTTGGCCGAGGTAACAGCCTTTCTCCCACGAGACACCATGCAAATAATCCATATTCGCTTCTAATACGAGCGTTTGGCCGGGTATGATGTCCGCATCATCAGGGACACCAATTGTCAGGCGATGTTCCAAAGAGGCTAATGTCGTGTCGTGATGAGGTGTCGTGATGATAGAGGGGGGACATATGGCCCGCCATCCAAGGCTAGGGTGCCGCGGGTCTGTCACGGTGATGAGGGTGTGTTCTGGGGGGGCATCTTCTGGCGTACCTGTTAGGATGCCATACTCTGTTAGGTCTATCTGCACATCAGCCCGGAGGCGAAACCGCTTGAGTGTTTTAATGATGCTTTCAGCCTGCGCGGCAGTAATGTCGAGATAGAGAGCGTCTTCTGTCTTCCAGAGAAAGAAGAGCGATTCTATACGGCCTTGTGCATTAAGGAGGGCCGCCCAGCAACTTTGTTGTGGTGGCAGAGTGAGGACATCATTAGTGATAAGCCCTTGGAGAAAGCTTGCGCGTTCATTTCCTGTTAATGAAATGACAGAACGGTGAGAAAGATGGTTGCGCTTCATCAGTGTCCGCATGATAGTGAAATCTTAGGTGTGGGGAGTTTCGCCCCATTTAGGGGTGAGATACAAGAGATTATCTTCGCGTTCTGGACGATTAGAGGGGATTTTTAAGCTTTGCTGACAGATGAAATCGTTGACCCCGCTATTGATACCACAGGGCGGCGGTGGCAGCTCTTCCAATTTATTGGGCCGATTTTGGGCGTTATTTTGGTCATTGTGACCATCGCGATGGTGACGCTCTACACATATCGCACCATGCGGGAAGGGGCGATTACCCTATCGCGCAACTTGCTGCGTAGCCAACAACGCTACATTACCGAGGAGGTCAGCCATTATCTCTCCCCCGCTACGGGGATCTCCTTTATGGCTAGCAATATGCTGACAGGTGACGACCAGAAACAAAATGTCGCAACCTTCATGACCCTTGGTCGTTCCGTCCTGCGTGATATGCCGCATGTCGATAGCTTTTATCTCGCGGATGACCAAGGTCATTTTTGGATGACGAGCCGGCGTGATGATGATTATGAAGAAACAACCATGCAAATGGAGGACGGTGCTCCCTATTATCGTCATAAAGTCACGGATAAAGATGGTCGCTTTATCTCGACAGATCGTTTTTCGGCTGAAGGATACGACCCTCGCTTACGGCTTTGGTATAAAAAGGCTGTAGAGCGTGAAAGTAGAACGCCTGATCGCCGTTTATTCTGGACGGCACCATATTTGCATCTTTCAACACGTCAATTTATTGTAACAGCGTCTTTGGCTTTCCAAGCATTGGATGGACATAAGATTGTTTTTGCAATTAATATTTCCCTTAATCAGCTTACTAAGTTTGTAAACAGCCTTAAAGTCGGTAAAAGTGGGCAGGCCGTTATTGTCGATTTAGATGGTCATGTCATCGCGGGCCATAATATGGCTGACATTGGCAAGCCCGGCTTTGATGCTGCTAATGTGAGGCTAGACCCTAAAACACAACCTGTTTTTGTACGTGCGTTAGATGTCTTCCGCGTTATGGGGGATGGTTCTGGTCTGGTTCATACGCGTGGGTTAAATTATGTAACAATTGCCGCAGCTATGCCTTTAGCAAAACGCTCTTGGGTGCTTTTACTTAATGCTCCTGAGAATGATTTTGCTAATTTTACACAAGTTGTGAAGCATCAAACACTTTACTTCTCCATTATTATCGTTGGTTTGGCTTTAGTTTTGGCCGCGGGGCTTATTTATCAAGGGCGTCGTGTTGAAAACTTACAGAAGAAGTTAGGGTCTTTTGCAACGGAGAGAAAAGAAGATAATATCATCCTCCTCAAAATTATTAACACCACGGGCTTGTTAGACCCCAGTAAAGAGCAGCCTTATTTATGTGAGGCTTTAGCCGACAGGTCTGTGGCGCGGCGTGTTAGTATTTGGCGGCTTTTATCTGATGGTAATCGCCTTCTTTGTGAAGATATGTTCGACCGGGAACGCAACGCCCATCGTCTCGGTATGGAGCTAACAAAGACGGGTCATCCCGGCTTGTTTGAGTGCTTAGAGGACGGACATCTCATCGATGTGCCAAATGCAGAAGATGATCCTCGTCTTCAGAGTGTGCAACGTGTTGTGATGCGTATGATTGATACGCACCATCTTGTTTTGCTTCCTATCTTAGAGGAACATCACCTCGTTGGGGCTATTATGGTGGAGGACCCAAACCAGATTACGGAATCCGAGCGAGTGATGACGTTAGTAGCCTCTATTTTGGCGGTGCGTTTTGGTCAGGCTCAAGAGGAAGATAAACACACGCAAGAAGCGTCTCCCCTGCCGCCTTCTGTGGCACAGCAAGCATCAGCACCGCAATCTAGGCCGCCAATGCGGATTATCGAAGGCTTCCTCCTGCGTTCTGGGGAGGAGGAACATCATCCAAATGATCTCCCAGAATCAGGGTTATATCCAAGTGTACCTATTATGGTCTTGGAGTTCTCCGAGGCGTATTCCGCCAATCATGATGCGGCGCGTGTGATGTTGGATTTGGTCAGTGAGTTGACCGATAAGATCCAAGCTATTGCGCGTGAACATAAGTTGTTCTCAGTACAAGTGGCGGGGAATCGATTTATTTTTCTAGGGAGTTGTTCTCAAACTGCGGATTCCGAGGGGGCAGCTAATATAGCTGATGCAGCGATTGGTATTCGCGAAGCATGCTTGATGACGATTTCACAAACTAATACGCGGCTTATGTTCCGTATCGGGATTGATGTTGGCGCAGTCCTTGTAGCGCGGTTAGGGCAGAAACGTGACGTCTTCAACCTCTGGGGGGAAGGGCTAACCATGGCCGGGGCTTTGGCCCATAACGTGCCAGATGGCGGGCAGATTCAAGTGTCGGACCGTGCCTATCAAGTGCTGCAAGGGGTCTTCCTATTCCGCTTGAGAGGGGAGTTCTTCTTACCGGGGAGTGGCATTGCCAATAGCTATATCCTCGCCGGTAAGGGGGATATAGGAGCGACAGATAAAACATGAACTTTTCTGAACGCTTTTCCATCTTACATATTGGCCTTGCTTTTTTAGGGCGTTTTTCTCGTTCCCTCCCACGCTTTTTCCTCATTGTAATTGGGGGAGGATGGGGGGTGCTTTATACGGTTCTCCGCCCTAGCGCGTGGCGGCGAACTGTAATGATTGAGTTCCGCCGAAGCTTGCGCCAGTTAATAGGCGGTGGATTTTTTAGCGTTGTTGTTGTGGCGTGTTTGACCGGGTTTGGCTTGGTTTCCCAAGCTGTTTATTGGCTAGGTTTTGCCGGTATGTCTCAGATGACAGGCGGCCTTTTGTCCAGTATCTTGCTGCGGGAAATAGCTCCCATTTTAGTGGGGGTCATTCTGCTAGGTCGCTCTGGCATGTTGATGCTGACGGAAATGGGTAATTTAACAAAAGGAGGGCGGCTTAATACCCTCAGCGGTATGGGGATGGACCCGTTCCTTATCTTTGTTGTACCGCGCACAATCGCCATGACTGTTGGGGGGGTGACATTAGGGACTTTGTTTGGAGCAATGGCCCTGGCCACTGGCTATGTGGCATGCTGGGCGAAGGGAATTGTCACCGTATCTATTTGGTCTTTCCTTTTTGAAGTCGTAAATAGCATGCAGTTGGTGGATTATATTGGTATCCCTTTAAAGTTTTTACTTAGTGGTTCCACTGTTGGGCTATGTTGTTGCCTGTCAGGTATTGATGTGACTGCAGAGGATAATTTGGCGACATTAATGCCACGCGGCTTCTCACGGGGGATTATGTCCATTTTGGTGATTAATGTCCTCATTGACGTTATTTTGGGGAGTCTTTGATGGATAATACCCTTACCGGAATGGGGCGAGATTATGACTTCATCTTAAAATTGGATGAAGCCGTCCCTTCATCAGATTCAACAGGCCTTCCACCGGTAAAATATAATCTCTTTGTCGAGCCGGGCGAATGTGTCTTTGTAGAATGTCGTGATGAGTTCCGTTCAGCCCAATTTGCAGATTTCTGTGCTGGCATTTTGCCTGTTAAAGAGGACCCTGCAACAGGGAAAAGGCGTGGTGCTGTCAGCTGTATGGGGTTAGATTGGGCGGAGCTGGATGAGCGGCGAGCCAATGCCTTGCGCGGTCGTATAGGGCGCATCACAGTTGAGAGTGGCTGGATTGACCTTTATGAAATGCACCTCAATATCTTATGGCCGAGCTTGCATCATAGCCGTGCCCCTTATGATAGATTAGTGGGGGAGGCTGTTAAATTATGTCAATCATTTGGTTTGCCGGGTTTGCCAACACAGCTCCCCGAGAAGCTTTCTGCTCTTGATAGAAAAAGGGCAGAATATGTGCGGGCTTTTATGAATAACCCCTCCTTGCTTTTATTGGAAAATCCCGTCAGTCTTACCGCACCGGTTGAGCTTTATAATGCGTTTTTTACCGAGTTGACAGCCGCAAGAGAGCGAGGCTGTGCCGTCATATGGGTGGGGGCGGAGCGTTCTGCATGGTCTGGCTATCTTCAGCAGGGTATGCAACGCTTTCGTCTTGGTGATAATGGACTCTTAAAGTGAGAGATAAATGATGCGTTCCCTGCGTTTGCGCCGCCAGACAGGTTTATCAGCTCCGTTATTCCGAAGCACTTTTGTGGATGAGTGGGTAGGGCTGCTGGTTTTAATTGCGATTGTTATTTTAACAGCAACCTTGGTAGAGGCTGGTTTGCTTAAACAATGGCTAACCCCTGCTGGGCGGATTCATTTTGTCTTGCCTGAAGGTGGCGTTGCAGGTCTGGCCGTTAATAATGATATTGAAGTCATGGGGGTTCGTGTTGGGGAAATACGCAAGCTAGACCTCAATGAGTCTGGCCGGATGTATGCTGAAGGGACGATTGAGCCGCATTTTGAGCGTTATATTCGTAGTGATAGCATTGCCACTATTAAGAGACGCCTTGTTGTAACCGGTGCTGGATATATTGAGATTACACGCGGGCAGGGCCAGCCGTTAAATTGGGGGTACGCGGTCCTTAACACCAATATTGATCCTAACCCAGCGGATATGATCATCCAAACCTTAACGGATTTACGGGCAAGTCTCCTCCCTGCGATGAGCAATGTTCAGGATATTACGAAGCAAGCGCGCGATATTATGACAGACCTACATGCAGGGAAGGGTACAGCCGGTGCTCTCCTTACAAGGGAGGAAACAGCGAATCATATTAATGCCATTCTTATTAGCCTAAACCAAGCGATCGAGAATGTGCAGCCGTTAGAGCGTAAACTTCAGATCACATTAGATGAAGCTAATGGGACGATGAAGAATGTGAACAATATGACAAACGGCTTAAAAACCTCCGTTCCCGATGTTAATCGGACAGTGCGTAATGTGGCAGAGGCTACAGAGCAACTCCCCGCCGTTTTGGCTGAGGCAGAAGCTACCGCAGAGAGTTTGCGACAGTTGAGTGAGCAGCTGCGTGGCTTGTGGTTCCTTGGGGGGCACGGGAGCAGTAAAAAACATCATACACGCCGGCTTCCCGCGCGGGAGGTGAAGCCATGAAGGTGGGGGTTCTTGCATGTTCCCTTATATGCATAGCGGGGATGCTCTCAGGCTGCTTTGGTGGAGGAAACCCAAAGGGCTGGCATGACCCGCGTTATGAAAGTTTGATGGATGTCGGTAATAGTGTATTCGACCTAGAGCATCTAAAGCCTGCACGACAGCAATATAGGGCCGCGCTGGACCGTGCTTTTATGGCTAATAATGCACAGGCTATTCATGATGCAGGCTTTAACCTTGCGTTGAGCGAACTGCGTTTGAAGTTGTTTCAAGATTGCCTTGCAACGCTGCAACATATCACGCAAGCTCTTACTGTGCGAGGATGGACAGACGCGCAGCAAGCAGATTTACATCTCATTCGTGCCAGTGTGTTTTATGAGCAAAAACAATGGCAGGCCTCTTTCGCAGAGGCGGAACGCGCTAAACAAAGCCTAGAGGGTGCTACCCAAGCGGAAGCCTATGCTCTTGCAGGATTAGATGCGGCTGAATTACGTGATCCCTCACATATGGATGACGCTATCGCCTTCCTTTCTAAAAGCCATGATGGGCGTGACCAAGCCAACATGAAAGAGCTGCTCATTCATCGTGAATTGATGGACCAACAATGGCAGCGCGCTGCGGATGATGCCCATAATCTTGCCCAAATCCAGGAGGAGGCATTGCATTACGAGTCGATGCGGCGCGCTCTTAGGATGCAGGCCCAAGCTTTGCGCGCGATGGGGCAGGATGACGCCGCGCGTGACCTCCTTCAGCAAGCAGTGGATAGTCAGAAAACACACTCCACCCCGTAAATGCGTTAGAAAACAGGCTCCCGCGTAAGAATGGGAGCCTGTTTGAAACTATTAGGCATGAACCATAGGCGTCATGCCTAGCATGGCCAAGAGTTCGGTATCACGGTTTTGGGCGGGGTTGGGTGTCGTGAGCAGTTTCTCACCCCAGAAGATAGAGTTGGCCCCCGCGAGGAAACAGAGTGCATGTGTGGATTCGGACATGGACTCACGCCCTGCGGCAAGGCGAACATGGCTTGCAGGCATCATAATGCGTGCTGTTGCAATGACGCGAGCAAAAGTAATCGGGTCCACTGTGGTCTCATCCGCTAAAGGGGTGCCTTCCACACGGACTAGGAGATTAATCGGCACACTTTCAGGGTGAGTGGGAAGATTCGCTAAGGTGGTGAGCAAACCGGCACGGTCTTGGCTATCTTCGCCCATGCCGATAATCCCGCCACAACAGATTTTAATCCCCGCATCACGCACATTCGCCAGCGTATCCAAACGCTCTTGGTAGGTGCGTGTGGTGATAATCTTGCCGTAAAAATCCTCGGACGTATCAAGGTTATGGTTGTAATAATCCAACCCGGCATCCTTTAACCGTGCAGACTGGCTAGGGGTGAGCATCCCAATGGTTAGGCATGTCTCAAGGCCCAAAGCTTTTACCTCCTCTACCATGCGGCAAACGGCATCAAGGTCGCGGTCTTTAGGTGCGCGCCAGGCGGCTCCCATACAAAACCGGCCTGCCCCAGCCTCTTTAGAGCGTTTGGCATCAGCGATAACGCGCTCTAACGGCATGAGTTTTTCTGCCTCCATGCGCTTCTCGTGATGGGCACTTTGTGGGCAGTAGGCGCAATCCTCTGGGCAGCCCCCACTCTTGATGGAGAGTAGAGTCGATATCTGCACTTTGGTAGGGTCAAAAAACTGACGATGTGCCTGTTGCGCTTGGAAGATTAACTCGGGGAAGGGCAGGGCTAATAGGGCTTCTGCCTCCTCTCGTGTCCAATCATGCCGAAGGCGAGGGGCGTGCGGCACAGGGCAGGGTTGTTCAGTCATTAAGCTTTTCTCTCCTAGTTAGCTGTCTACACCTATCCAAAACGAGCGCGCTATGCCATCTGAAAAGTGTGCTAAATGTATGAAGGTTACGGCATCATCACGGCTATAAGGAGTGTGGTTGTATGAAACATTGGCAGATCGACCAAATGGATTGGGATGCTTTTGATGCCACAAAAGTGAACCCAGACGTTCTGGCCTTGGTAAAGGCTGCCTCCGTTGTGGAGCGTAACGCACGGGATTACACAATTTACCTCCGCAATGTCTTTCATGATGATTCAGGTTTTCGTGATGCTGCAGAGAATTGGGCTGAAGAAGAAGTCCAACATGGCGATGCATTAGGTAAATGGGCCATGCTGGCAGATCCTAGTTGGGATTATGTTGAGGCTTTTAACCACTACCGTGAAGCTTATAAAATCGATACGGATGTTTCATCCTCCATCCGTGGCTCACGCACGGGCGAGTTGATTGCGCGTTGTATGGTGGAGACGGGGACATCCTCCTTTTACACCGCGTTAGCCGATGCGACAGATGAACCCGTTTTAAAGGCCGTCTGCAAACAAATAGCCGCCGACGAATACCGGCATTTCAAGCTCTTTTATGACAATATGCACCGTTATTTAGACCGTGAAAAATTAGGCCGTTGGTTCCGGTTGCGGATTGCCCTTAGCCGCGTGATGGAAAGTGAAGATGATGAATTAGCCACAGCTTATTACATCACAAATACGCGCGGTGACGCACATTATAATCATAAAGACTTCATCGCGGCTTATATGGCGCGTGCTTTGTCTTTTTATCAGCAGAAGCATCTGGACCGTGTAATGGCAATGATTCTCAAAACTTCTGGTTTGACACCACATTCCAAGATGCAGGCATGGTTAGCAAAGCTGTTCCATAAAATTATTGCATGGAAGCAGAAATCCTACGCGCGCTATTTAGCACAACAGGCTTGAGGGTATGATGAAAGTTAACGCTCTATCATTGCGTAAATTATTAAAGCAGGGCAGCATCCTCATGGTGATGGGGGCTGGATTTATGGGTGGGGTTGTAACGCCTAGCCTTGCTCAAGAGCCTGCATCATCTATTCAGCCTTATCAAAATGGCTGGGGGTTTGACCAAGAGGGCATGGACCCAACCACCCCACCGGGGCAAGATTTCTTCACCTACGCTAATGGGCGTTACATCAAGCAGCTGCATATCCCCGATGATATGAGTAGCTATGGGCCGTTTCATATTCTATTTGAGTTATCCCAAGCGCGGCAGCGGAGCTTATTGGAGTCTTTATCGCCTTCAGGGAAGAATGATGAGCAAAATAAGCTTGCTATCTTTTACCATAGCTATTTGGACCAAGCCGCTGTGGATGCACAAGGGATAACCCCTTTGCATGATGAGTTAGCACAAATCCAAGCTGCAAAAGATGCGCCTTCCTTTGCTCATCTCTTTGGAGCAGCGGCAGGCTCCTTATCGTTTAGTCCTTTTGCATTGGATATTGAGCAAGACCAAGCAGACCCAACCCGGTATATGTTAATGCTGGACCAAGGGATGAGTATTGGCATTAGCGGTGGCTTGGGCTTGCCTGACATTAGCTATTATACAAATCCTAAATTAGCCCCGCAAAAGCAAGCATATCAGGCTTATATCTTGCAAATGCTCAAGCTTATTCAATGGCCGGAGCCAGAGCATAACGCCGCTGCTATTATAGAGTTAGAGACAGCCCTCGCGAAGGTTGAGACACCACGGGATCAAACGCGTGACCCGTTAAAAATGTTCAACCCGATGAAGGTGAAAGATCTCATCACTCTCGCACCCTCTATAGATTGGATGACCTACTTACGCTCTATGGGGCTGCCGGAGCGTGGTTTAGCAGAGCGTGTGATTGATGTGCGGGAGCCTCACTCAATTGCGGCGATGGCGCAGATTATTGCAGGGACAGAGAGCACAACATTGCGGGCATGGCTGGCATTTCATCTCGCCGATAATGCTGCCCCCTATCTGTCCCATGATATCTCCGATGCGTCCTTTGCTTTTAATGGTCGTACGCTAAGCGGTATTACGCAACAGCCAGTCCGTTGGAAGCGGGCTGTGCGTGTCACAAACACGGCAATGGGTTGGGCTTTAGGACGGCTTTATGTGCAGCATTATTTCCCTCCAGAAGCCAAAGAGCGCATCACCAACCTTGTTAATGAGCTAAAAACCGCCTTCCGCTGGCGACTAGAGCATAATGACTGGATGGACAGCCCCACGCGTAAAGCTGCGTTGGTAAAGTTGGATCATTTCGCTATGCAGGTTGGCTACCCGCGGAAATGGTGGGATTATTCCGCTTTGGAGGTCCGAGCGGGGGATGTGTATGGCAATGCTTCACGCGCAACGGCGTTTAATTGGCAGCATCGCCTTCATCAGCTTGACCGCCCCGTGGACCGGGACGAATGGGATATGACGCCACAAACCGTCAATGCCTATAATGACCCGGTAAAGAACGAAATTGTCTTCCCCGCAGCCATTCTTCAACCGCCCTTTTTTGACCCTAAAGGCGATATGGCGGTGAATTATGGTGGGATTGGCGGCGTTATTGGCCATGAGATGAGCCATGGTTTTGATGACCAAGGCCGCCATTATGATGAGCATGGCCGTTTGCATGATTGGTGGAGCCAAGCATCTTCACGGGCTTTTGAGGCACGAGCAAAACGGCTCGGGGCGCAATATGACGCCCAAGAGGTTCTACCGGGGCTGCATGTAAATGGCACGATGACCATGGGGGAGAATATTGCAGACCTTGGCGGGCTGAATCTTGCCCTCCAAGCCTATCATAATAGCCTTCACGGTAAGGATGACCAACCATTGCATGGCTGGACAGGGGACCAGCGTGTGTTCCTAGGCTGGGCGCAGGTATGGCGCGAGAAGGACCGCCCCGATGCGCTGCGGCGTCAGGTCTTATCGAACGAGCATGCACCAGCGCGTAGCCGGGTGAATATGCCCGCTCATAATATCGACCTCTGGTATAAAGCTTTTGCAGTTCATGCGGGAGATGCGCTTTACCTACCACCGCAAGAGCGCGTTAAAATCTGGTAGCTCCTAGGAGCAAATCTTTTATAGAGGCCTTTAGCGGGTGGGAAAACAGAGCTAAGGGCTTCACAAAGGGGTAGGCTATAGCTATCCCAAGGCATCTTTTATAAACGTAAGGCAGTTTTCTATGTCATATCTCACTATTGGTCATCTCTACACGGCGTTACATGCTGCCTGTGCTAGTGGCGTGGCCCGTGTTATCGAGGCGAATGGTGAGGATGTCGCCTATGCGGATTTAAGCGTAGATGAACGCTTAGCTGCGTTGGATGAGGGGCGTGTTGATATTCTTGTCTCAGCATGGTTCCCGCAGGATGAGGCTTTGTTAGCTCATGGTCATGAGATTCTCGGCAGTTTATATCATCCAGAACTCAAGCTTTCTGCTCTTAAAAAAGCAGGGAAAGGGGCGAATTGGACAGTAGGGGAGTTTACCTCCTTGCTGACCACCGCAGCAGCGCAGCCTTATCTTGAAAAAGTTATGGAAACCCGGCCGGAGCTTAAAGAATTGCCCCTAGAGGTTCTAGCCCCGGAGGCTGTTTTAGAGCGTGTAAAGCAGGCAGAAGAAGCGGGGGAATGCCCATTGATTGCTCTATGGCAGCCTCACGCTATCTTCCATACCGATATGTTGGTCGAGCTACCGGGGGGAGACCTCTTAGCGGGGCAGGAGCAAACTGCACGGCTGGTTTTGCGTAAAGGACTGCGCGATGAGGTGGATGAGGATATGTTGGATGAATTATCCATCATGATGCTCAGTAATAAGGTAATGAGTGCTTTGGATTATGCAGTGAGCGTTGATGGTATGGGGCCGGAGGAGGCCGCTGAATCATGGCAGCGTGGCCGGCTGATTCCTCGGTAATAATCTAGTAGTTTGGAGAGAGTGAATATGACAGGTCAGGCATTTGTTTTCCCCGGTCAGGGGAGTCAATCTGTCGGGATGGGGGCGGAGCTTCATAAGGCCTTCCCCGTTGCCCGCGCTGTTTTTGAGGAAGTGGACGAGGCTCTTAGCTTCAATCTGTCTCGGTTGATGTTCGAGGGGGATGCTGCAGAGCTTACAGCAACAGAAAATACCCAACCCGCGTTATTTGCCGTCTCTATGGCCGTTGTGCGTGTTTTGGAACATGAGGGTGGGTTTGTCCTTAAAGAGAAAGCTGCAGTGCTAGCAGGCCATTCTTTAGGGGAATATGCCGCTTTAACCGCCGCTGGTGTTATGGGGATTAGCGAGGGCGCACGTCTTTTACGGTTGCGTGGGCAAGCTATGCAACGCGCAGTCCCTGTTGGGCAAGGCGGTATGGCTGCTCTCCTAGGTGTAGAGCCAGATGTAGCACAAAATATTTGTGCCGAATGTGCCAAAGGGGACGTGTTAGAAATTGCTAATGACAATGGCGGTGGTCAGATTGTTCTTTCTGGCCATATAGCGGCAATAGAGCGCGCTATGGAGGCAGCAAAAGCGCAGGGTATCCGCCGCGTTGTCAAATTGCCGGTATCCGCTCCCTTCCATTCTTCCCTGATGGCTCCAGCCGCGCAGGAGATGAAGGAAGCGTTGGCAGAGGCAGAACTTCATCCAGCAGAGATTCCGGTCATCGCTAATGTGACTGCTGCGATCGTCTCCCAACCGGATGAGATTCGGTCTTTATTAGTGCAACAAGTAACTGGACGTGTACGGTGGCGGGAGACGGTTCTCGCTATGGCTGATAAAGCTATTACAAACCAGCATGAGCTAGGGGCTGGTAAGGTGCTGACAGGGCTTGCACGCCGCATCGTACCGGATTTATCAGCCGACCATGCCGGGACCCCGGCAGAAATTGAAGCGATGTTGAAGACGTTTTAAGAGGAATAAGTGATGTTTTCTTTATCAGGTAAAATGGCATTGATTACGGGGGCATCTGGCGGGATTGGTGCCGCCATTGCACGCCAGCTACATGAGCGCGGTGCTATTGTAGTCCTTAGTGGCACGCGTGAGGGGGCCTTGCAGGAGGTCGCTGCGACTCTAGGGCAAGGGCGTGTTCATATCGTGACAGCCAACCTCTCTGATGCCACAGCCGCAGATGAGCTTGTCAGCCGTGCAGAGGAGGCAGCGGGGCAGCCCTTGGATATTCTCGTCAATAATGCCGGTCTGACGCGGGATACTTTGGCAGTACGGATGAAAGATGAAGATTGGGCGCAGGTACTCAAGGTGGATTTGGAGAGTCCATTTCGCCTCGCCCGTGCAGCCTTAAGGGGCATGCAACGGCGGCGGAGCGGGCGGATTATTTCTATTTCCTCCATTGTAGGGACAACTGGTAATCCCGGTCAGGCCAATTACGCAGCGGCTAAGGCTGGCCTTGTCGGGATGAGCAAATCTCTTGCCCAAGAGGCTGGGCGTCGTGGGGTAACGATTAATGTTGTAGCCCCGGGCTTTGTCGAGACCGCTATGACAGATGCTTTGCCAGACTCCGTGCGTGAGAAGCTCTTGGGTAGTATTCCACTTGGGCGTATGGGCAAGCCAGAAGATGTAGCTGCCGCTGTTGTTTATCTCGCTTCTGATGAGGCTGGATGGGTGACGGGTACGACACTTCATGTTAATGGTGGGATGGCCATGGTTTGAAAAGTTTGGCGTTTGCTAAAAAACGTGCTAAGCGCGCCCTGCTTTGCCTGACAAGGTTCAGAGTATGGCTTCTAATCGGGCAGGTTTTTGCTTAAACAAACCCACTAGGGTAGTAAGGATTTAAGACAGATGAGCAACGAAATCGCTGACAAGGTGAAGAAGATTGTTGTCGAGCATTTGGGTGTTGAGGAAGATAAGGTAAAGCCAGATGCTTCCTTCATCGATGATCTCGGTGCTGACAGCTTGGATACAGTTGAGCTTGTGATGGCTTTTGAGGAAGCATTTTCCGTTGAGATTCCTGAGGATGCCGCCGAGAAGATCGCAACAGTGAATGATGCGATTGAGTATATCAGCAAGCAGAAAGCTGCCTGATCTAGCTAGGTGACGGAAAATGATGGACGGGCGTGCAAAAGCGCGCCCCGCCATCATAAGAGCGAAGCGGAATAGTTCCGTTTCGCTTTATGCATATTAGGAATTATGAGGTAAGGCGGCGATGAGCGGTTCTGGAACGAGCAGAAAACGTGTGGTCGTTACGGGAATAGGCGTAGTAAGCCCGTTGGCTGTTGGTGCAGAACTGACGTGGAAACGCCTTATCGAGTCACAATCTGGTATTGGGCGCATCACGCAGTTTGATGCTTCCGGTTTGCCGGCACAAATTGCCGGGGAAGTGCCAGAAGGACCAACGGCAGAGGGTGGTTTGACCCTCTCTGATTGGGTTCCTGTTAAAGAGCAAAAGAAGATGGATCGTTTTATCCATCTTGGTTTGGCAGCGGGAATTCAAGCCGTAGAGGATTCTGGATGGAAGCCAGAGTCTGAGGAAGACCGTTGCGCAACAGGTGTCATGATTGGCTCCGGCATTGGCGGATTGAAGACGATCTATGACAATTCTGTTCTGGTCTCCTCTGGGAAGGCACGCCGCCTGTCGCCTTTCTTCATCCCATCTTCCTTAATCAATTTGACGGCGGGACACCTGTCCATCCGTTATGGCTTTAAAGGTCCGAATCATGCCGTTGTAACGGCTTGTGCCTCTGGGACCCATGCGATTGGCGATGCCTCACGGTTGATTCAGCATGGCGATGCTGATGTGATGATTGCTGGTGGTGCTGAGGCTGCTATCTGCGAGTTGGGGATTGCCGGTTTCTGCTCTGCGCGTGCGCTTTCTACCAGCTTTAATGATAGCCCAACGACAGCGTCTCGCCCGTGGGATGAAGCGCGTGATGGCTTCATTATGGGTGAGGGGGCCGGTGTTGTCGTATTGGAAGAATACGAACATGCCAAACGCCGCGGTGCCAAGATTTACGGTGAGATTGCAGGATATGGCCTCTCTGGCGATGCTTATCACATCACTGCTCCCGCCGAGAATCATGAAGGTGCCTTCCGGGCTATGCAAGCAGCCTTAAAAGATGCGCGCGTAACGCCTTCCGAGATTGGCTATGTTAATGCTCATGGTACATCCACCATGGCTGACGATTTAGAGCTTGGTGCTGTAGAGCGTCTCTTTGGCGATGCTGCGGCTGGGGCGAGTATGTCCTCCACCAAGTCTGCTATCGGGCATTTGCTCGGTGCGGCTGGGGCTGTAGAAGCTATTTTCTGTTTGCAAGCTATGCGTGATGGTGTTCTGCCGCCAACGCTTAATCTTGATAAGCCATCGCGCGAGAGTGTGATGGATCGTATTCCTCATACAGCTAAGGAGAAGCATGTCGATATCGCTCTCTCCAACAGCTTTGGCTTTGGCGGAACGAATGCAAGTCTTGTATTGAAACGCTTTAAAGCTTGATTTGCCGGGGGAGGGATGGCTTGGTAATACTCGTTACATGGTGAGGAGAGTATAACATGCCAGAATCCCCCGTCCCCGAGGTGCAAGATAAACAAATAAAAACGTCAAAACACTTTCGCCTCATTACAAAAGGGCGTGTGTTGGCCCTTTTACTTGCCGGAGCGGGTGGAACTGTCTTTGCAGGATACGGCCATTACACAGACCCCGGCCCGTTACAAGCAGAGCGCGTGGTTATCATTCCTCATGGGGGAACGGATCGCGTTGTGCATGTGTTGCAAGAGAACGGTGTGCTAGCGCGTGGGAGTGTATCTTCTCTTTTCTTTAAACTGGCCTTGTTCCTTACAAAATCGCAAGGGCCGCTCCATGCAGCAGAGCTCAAGTTTCCCGATCGCGTCTCCATCGCTCATAGTTTAGCTATTTTGCGGCATGGGCAGCCTGTTTCTCATAGCCTTACAATCGCTGAAGGGCTAACAGCACGGCGTATTCAAGCTCTACTGATGCAGGCTCCCGCCTTACAGGGCACAATAGGGGAGATTCAAGAAGGCCGCGTTGCACCGCAAACTTTCTTTTATGTATGGGGGATGGAGCGTCAAACCCTACTAACCCATATGGAAACCTTAATGAATACTCTCCTCAAAGAGGTTTGGGCGGGGCGAGACCAAGAGGCGTTAGTAGGTATCATCACCACACCAGAGCAATTATTGATCCTTGCCTCTATAGTTGAACGTGAGACCTCCCTACCAGAGGAACGACCACAAATAGCGCGTGTCTTTCTAAATCGTTTAAAACAGGGGATGAAGTTACAGACAGACCCAACCGTCATTTATGCTGTTAGCAATGGGGAAGGGCTGCTAACACGCCCTTTGACAAAAGACGACCTGCAATTTGATAGCCCTTATAATAGTTACCAACATGAGGGCCTACCACCGGGGCCTATATGTTCACCGGGGAAAAGTGCTTTAGAGGCCGTAGCCCATCCAGCTGATGGGGATGCGCTTTATTTTGTGGCTACGGGTCATGGTGGGCATCATTTTTCACATACATTAGCTGAGCACATAGAGCATGTTCGGACATATCGCCGAACTAAAGCAGACGTTCAGTAATTATAAAAAAGGCCATTCCTAATAAGGAATGGCCTCCTTGCTATAAAAGTATAAGCTCTTAGCGAGACACAGCCTTCATAACGCTACGGCGTAGTGGGTCGGCGGCTTTGTTATTAACACGCATATTGATAACAATATCCTCAGCCCCAACAACTTGGCCGTAATAATCACGGTTTGCAGCATTGTTAGCTTTGAGCTTGCTGCTCCCTAAAGAAACCCCAGCGAAGACGCCGTTAGTCTTTTGCAGAGCATAAACTTCACGATGGTCATTGCTTGCGCTGGTTCCATGAGACCCAAAGGCAGCATCAGCACTTGCATCAAAAGTGTATTCACGGTCCATCATGGAGAGAACAGCATTCTTGGATGTGATGATGAGGAAGAGCTGGCTATGCTGATAACCGGCCTGCAACCCAAAGGAGCCTGCACTAAGGGTATAGAAAGCCGGGTCAGACCAAGAGTTATTAGCACCACGTCCAACAAGAACACATGCCCCGCCTGTACCACCGAAAACGAGAGACATCTTGGTCACATCTGGGCAAATGACCATAGCTTTCGCTTCACGCAGAATCTGTGCAGTATGAGGGTTAGTTTTTGAATTGATAAAGGCGGAATGCACAGCAAAAGCGGCTTTATCAACAAGAGCTTGCTGCTTCCGCGGTGTGGAAATATTAGCGGCACACGCATTGACAGCAAGTAAGCTTGCCGCAATGGCAACGGAACGTGAGACAAACGCAAAAGGCTTAAACACGAATCTCTCCTAACAAGGGAAATAAAGGTGAACTTCAGTAATATAAACTTAATCTAGTGAGACGCCTAGAGTTTTGGAAAGCGAGGGTGCTATGAGCGGGGCGCAAGCGAGGATAGGCGTACGTTGTGTTAGGCCCCCATTCTTTAGGAAGGGAGATACACAAGCTCCCGCCTCTTGTAGCAAGACAAGTGCGGCGGCAACGTCCCATAAGAATATGACATATTCATGATAACCATCCGAGCGACCGCAAGCGACATCCGCAAGGGCTAATGCGCCAGAGCCAAGAGAGCGTGGCATGCTTCCTTCGGTGAGGAGTGCGCCCATTTTTTGGGGATACCATCCCTCTGGGACATAAGGGGACCAGCCGATTTCCACCATAGCCTCCCTTAATTTATCTGTTTTGGAGGCTTGGATAGGGGTCCCGTTAAGAAAGGCACCTTGGCCTATGCGAGCGGTAAAGCTTTCCCGTAAAGTTGGGGCTTCAATAATCCCTGCAACGGGTGTGTCATGGTGCATAAGACCTATAGAAATACACCAACGATTACGCCCTCGTGCATAATTGGAGGTGCCATCAATAGGGTCAATAACCCAACGAAACGCCCCCGACTGCGTGGCTCCATATTCCTCTCCTAAAAAAGCATCATCAGGAAAGAGGGCAGATAATTCCTTTACAAGGAAAGTCTCAACAGCTCTATCAGCCTCAGTGACATAATCTTGATGGCCTTTTAGCTCGGCTGTAGGTTTTCCCGGCGCAGGTTGCATATTTTTGGCAAGCTGTGCAGCATCTTTGATGATTTTTTGTGCCGCATGAAAGCGTTCATTAATAGCGGAGGTATTTGGCATGATAGAGTCTCGTTATGAATAAGCAGAATGAGGTATAATAATCACAATAAGCTTACAAAGGATATGGTACAATTTTAGGTCTGTTATGCATGCTGCCCTTTCGTCTGAGGAAAGGGCGATGTATGATACAGCATCGCATAAATAAATCCGTAGGATGCAAGGTTATGAAACTGTTTAAAATGGATTACTGGCGGTCAGCAATCTTGCACGCCCCTTTTGAGCAGATTATCCGGCAAAATGGTCTCGATGATATTGAGATGACCTTTCTGCCATCTTGTGGAAATGATGGTTTTTTGGCGGATCCTTTCGGGCTTTGGCGGGATGGTAAGCTATATGTCTTCGCGGAATATTATGACTATCACCAAAGTAAAGGCGTCATAGATGTCCTTATTTATGATGAGACCTTTACTTTATTAGAACATCGCACCGTTTTAAAAGAAGATTGGCACCTCTCTTACCCTTATGTATTCCAGCATGAAGGGGTTACTTATATGCTGCCAGAGGGTTATAAATCTGACCGTTTGACTTTATATAAAGCACGTTCTTTCCCTTATGAATGGGAGAAAGTTTCAAGTTTTGTATTTCCTATTGGGGCGATTGATGCAACGCCACTTTATCATGCTGGGCGGTGGTGGTTATTCTGGACGCCGCCAGAGCCAAAGACATGCCGACAGAGTACGTTACATATTGCGTTAGCTGAAGAATTAACCGGGCCTTGGTGTGATTTAGGCCGGTTCCTTATTGATAAAAGTGGTGCGCGCCCGGGAGGGACCCCATTTGTGGAGGGGGGCGACGTGTTTCTCCCTGTGCAAGATTGTAGCGTAACTTATGGAGGTGGCTTACGTTTTCTCCATTTATCAGGCTTTGAAAAAGGACGTCCCGTGCTGTGCGGGGGAGAGGCTGTTCCGTTACATACGCCTACCTTGAAGGATTATCCTGATGGTATGCACACGCTCTCTGCTGCGGGCAAAGTCACTCTGGTTGATTTTAAAAAGATTCGACACGGTCTGCGCCCGGCCTTTTTCAAACTCAAAAAAGAACTGTTGAAAAAATGAGAGGAAGCTCGTGAGGGGATGTATTCCCCTCACCACGTCTCTAAAAGTTGTGCAACAAGATGGGCATCAGATGGCTTATCTACATCCACAGCAGCGCGACCATCAGAGAGGGGGATAAGACGGACAGACGCCCCGGTGAGAGTATGGATTCGCTCCTCCAACCGCCAAGAGGTGAGCGTCTTAGTTAAGACGCGCAGAATAGTGGAGAGTCCAAGGGTAAGAGCCATACGCCATGGCCGCTTACGATAACGCTGAAGTTGACGCCAGAGGGCGATAACCTCAAGTGAGGTCTCATTACCTAGCCAAAATAAATTACAACCTGAAAAGCTTATATCAGAGAGATGAATATACGTTCTTTCTGTTTGCGGGACATCCCGTTGGATGGTCTCCCTAAGAGCAATCCCGGCTGTAAGGTCCACTTGCGCTGCACAACTTTTTTCTAGGAACTCCTCGACCCATTGAGGTTGTAAAAGGGCGTGATCAGCCGTGGTAACGAGGCAAGGCGTCCCTATCATGCGCACAGCATTGAGAACGCTCTCGCTAGGTGAAGGGGACGCCTTTATAAGAGCAACGCGATCCCCCAAATGCGCTAAATATTCGGGGTGCTCTATACTTACCCAAATACGCCCGATGCCCGATGTTTGCTCTAAAGAGTGGACAACACGGTCAATCATCGGGGTTCCTCCAATAGGGAGGAGGGCCTTATGCGTAACCTTGCCCATCTGCGCTAGCGGGTCACGCTCTCCATCGCGTGAACCCGCCAGAATTAAAACAGGAACTGTCATGCGCTCTTGGCGAGTTCTTCTTTTTTAGGAGCGCGTGCTGGGTCGGGCCGGTCACGCGGCGGAGCCCCCGTACGGCGCATCACCCAAGGATAACGCTCAGCTTCTTCCACCGTATATCCCAAGTTAAAGACATAAGGGCTACGAGGGCGATCCTTCGCTGCGCGGTAGAATGTCCCCATAATCCGGTCTGGCAGATAGTTTGTAATGCCGTAATTGCCGTCTTCATCATGGAAATGGTGTAGAACATGAAGCTGCTTAATATACACCACCCACTGCCAGCGAGGCTTATAGGCCAAATGCTGAATGCAGTGAAAGAACTCATAAATGCAGGTCATCACCAGTGCGGTGGCAAGAGCAGAAAAAGCACCACCCCATCCGCCAATAAGTGCACCAATAGGCATGGTAATTGCCATCATGGTTGGCACAGTATTTAGAGGGGAGCCGAACAACACCTCCAAAAGATGCGGGTCTTGGTGATGGTCAAAATGAATACGCTTCCACATCGCGGCGGTGATTGGATTGCGATAAAACCAACGCCCATGAAGGATGTAACGATGAATAATATACCATGCCGTAGGATAAACAGCGATGATAACAGGAACGGGGATCAATACCCCCCACCAGCTATGGCGTAGATACACGCTGAGTACAGCTGTCCCTATAATAAGGGCGAAATAAAGTAGAATCGTGGGGTAGGTGAGATAGGCTGCCCATAATTGAGACAGGTTCATCTTCCCTAGATCATAGCTTCGGCCCTTATGCATAAGAGTCGTGCCCTGAAAAAAGTTTTTAAATGTACTCATTTTTCCTCCATTCGCAATATCCAAGCCAAGCTGAACAGGGCCGCCACAACCTGACCAGAACATGTAGCGAGTAATATAGGCAAGGAACCCGCATTCCCCAAGGCCGAAATCATACCTTGGAGGATAACAATCCCTAACCCAGCTGCCATAACATATACAGGCAAGGGGGTTCGTAACCCTGCCCGCGGCGGGATATATGTAATAGGCAGCGTAACGAGAAGCATCACGGCCATCTGCAACGGTAGGAATAAGATAGCATATAAGGTCATCAAATAATTTGATCTAGGTAAATTTGAGGGTGCTTTTTTGGAAAAAATTTGCCGAAATTGGTGTGGCGTATAATAGACACCCGGCAAAGTCATATTGATGATATCCATCGGGGTGGCAGATAGGAGAGGGACAATAAACTCCGAGGTAATTCTAGCTTTTGTACTATCTTGGTAGAGGTCGGTACGATCGAAAGTGCCATGCGCCACCCATTGATTATGTTCGTAATTTAGCTGCTCATAATGTTGAGTGGAGGTTAGGGCACCGTTACTGGGGTTGCGATGATAGAGCGTAACTTGTGAAAGCGTATTACCGCCATGGCTAATCATTTCCACCCGTACAATATCTGACCCATCACGAAACCAAAGGCTGTGGAGGTCATTTGTAGCGTTAGCCTGTGTCGCCCCTTCATTCCACCAACGGTTAAGTTCTTGCTCAAAAGGAGGGACGACCCATAACTTTAGCGCGATGCAGATGACGCTCAAGATTAACGGGCCGGGCAAAAGATAACGGAACATATTTAGGGTAGAAAGGCCCGCAGCACGCAGCACAGCAATCTCACTAGAGAGTGCCATTTGCAGCAATGTGAACAACCCCCCAATCATGACCGAAAGAGGCATAATCTCGACAAGCAGGGTAGGCAAATGCAGCCCGACATATTTTAGGATACCGTGGAACCCAAGATGACGGTCCAAAATCGTGGAAGCATCATCAAGAAGGGCCAATATCTCTAAGAGTGCCGTCAACACACAGCAGCAAATGAGGATTTTAGTGATAAGAGGGCGCAAAAAGACTTTTAACAACGTAGCGTGGAGTAGGGGAAATCTCATAATATCACGCAGTCCTTGAGCTTTTTTGCTCTCTATGCCGCCAACTTACTTTGGAGCGTGCAAGTAGCGCAAATGTACATCCGAGGCAGAAAATAGCTTCTGGCACCCAAAGGCTTAGCCACACAGGTGCTGTCCCATTAGCGGCGAGGCTATCACCAAAGAGCAAAACTTCATCAAACCCTACAAGGATAATGGCTAGCATAATTTGCCCGAGGGCAGAGCGTTTACGCTTTTTTCGGACGGCAAAGGCGATGGAGAGAAACGGTATAAACATAATACTAATCGCGCGGGCTAAGCGAAAATCTATTTCCGCTCGCAGCGTTTTAGGAGAAATATGCGATGAATTATGCCGAATCGCAGAAAGAATCTCCAATGTTGTCATCTCTCTCTCATCATTCCCACGGGAGCGAAAAGCTTCTTGGTTGCCAGAGCGTTCAATTAAGCGGGCAATATGTTCAAAATGGGTAACTGAAACATGGCTATCAGGAAGGTTAGGCGATTTAGCGCGTATGATCTGACCATTCCAAAGATCAAGCTGTGTAGATTTATCACGTTCAGAGAGGGTGAGTAGACCTTTAGGGGCTGTAATAAGCTCCGTTGTCCCATCATCTTTCACATCGCGGATGAAAATACGGCGTAAACGAGAGCCTCCATGGTCCACGTAATCTGCTGTTAGAAGCGTTGTGGTGGAGGTAGTTGCGAACATATCGGATTGTAGGTGAGGGGCCCAGCCTGTATGGCGTGCAAAATAAAAGCCCTCACGGTAATCATAGCGCGCGATTGGCTGCAAATAACCATAGAGAAGGACGCTTAAAACAGCGAGAACCGCACCCACTTTAATATAAGGCTGGCTAATGCGGAGGAGTGAGATATGGCCCGCATAGAGCACGTCAATCTCATTATGCTCGCTCATGCGGTTAATGGTCATAAAGACAGCAATGCATAAAGCCGCTGGTAGGGCTAAGCCCATATAATGAGGCAGCAGGTCGCTTAGCAATGTTAATAAGGTGGCAATAGAGCTACCACTACTGGCGAGCCGATTAAAAAGGGCCAATAACCTATCAAGCAACAAGGCGACCAGCATTGTCCCAAGAGCAATCGTAAAAGGTGGGACTAATTGGCGTAATAAATAACGATCTAGTGTCGGTAGAGAAGACTTACGAATGAACATTTACCGGCCTTAAAGAAGAACTGCTGTCCCATTCCATCTGTGCGAAAACATGCCCTGTGGCATCTATGCGTTGCACAGCGATGTGCCATCCTTTTGTATGGGGTGTGAAGCTGAGATGATTCCAGCTCGCTTTACGGCTTATAATGTGGCTATCCATTGCCGCGGCACTCACCCCAAGGAGGGGAATATCCGTGCCTTCCACTGTAGTTAGCGTGGCATCGTGGGAATGACCATGCAGCACAAGCTCCGCCCCGTAAGTACGTAATATCTTACTCAAGCGTGATGTATTGATGAGGGACTTCCTGTAGGGTAGAAGCCCCTTCCGCGGGGGGTGATGAAGCATAACAACCCGGCAGTATCCCTCTTTGCCTAATTCCGCAAGCAATCTGGCCAGATTATTACGTTGTTTTTTGTTAATGAGGCCATAGGCCGTAAAAGGTAAGGTCGGGAGCGCGGAGTTTAAACCGATAACAGCCACCTTGCCGAAAAAACGCACAAAGGGAAATGTTTTATCGGACCATTCTTCCCATTGCGCGAGGCTGTGCTTATAGGCAATCGGTGCCATAAAATCATGATTACCAGGCACAATAACGGGGGAAACAGGCAGCCCTTTCAGCCATGTTGCGGCCTGTTTATACTCCTCCTTCGTGCCAAAATTGGTAATGTCTCCGCTGATAAGAACAGCGCGTATTTCTTTATGAGAGGCAATATCTTCAACCAATTGATGCGTAATATCAGGGCGCAAAATATGGCGTCTTTTGCTGCGCCATAACGCACGGCTCAGCAATCGCTTATTAAAAAAAGAAGTCCAAGGAATGTGCGGAGGTGGAAGATGCGGGTCTGACATATGTGCCAGATGAATAGCGGGAGCGCGCCGGTTGGGGAAAGAGGCTAAGGAGTCGAAAAACATGGCGGCACCATAGATTGCGATAGAGAACAGTCTTTACAGGGGAACTCCCTTCTGGTTCCTATAGCATAGCCATGTTAAAGGATTTCGACCAGCTTGGGAAACAACATGGCTTCTTGTTTCTGGGCGGGTATGTGATGGATAAAATGTAGAGATTCATGAAAAACGTACAAGCTGCCCTCATTCACAATCCCAATAGCCGTAGAAATATACAAGATAACGGTCGCTTTATGCGCATGGCGCGCCAGAAGATGGGAGAGTTTTGCATTGCCACACTTAATGATAGTCATCTCCCTGCCCATTTGGCAGTGTTGAAGAAGAAAGGCGTTAATTTTATTGCTATTGATGGTGGGGATGGCACTGTGAGTGCCTCCCTTACGGCCATCGCTAACACATATCGCGGCTCACCTTTGCCGGCTGTCGCAGTGCTGCCCTCTGGTAATACGAACCTCATTGCTGGTGATGTTGGTTTTGGGCTGCGTGGTGAGGCGGCCGTTGATCGTATTTTACAGCCTGAAAGCTTAAAAAGTAGCGTGCGCGCTCCCATAAAATTATCTTGGCCGGGGCAGGATATGCCCTCCGTATTGGGGATGTTTGGTGGCTGTACTGGTTATGCACGCGCTGTGCGTATTGCCCATTCTCCAACGGTATTGAGATTTGCTCCTCATGATTTAGCCGTATTTTTCACATTATTTAGCAGTGTGGCGAGCCTTTTATGGCGGAGTAGCCGTCAGTCATGGCTGAGTGGGAATGTTTTGTCATGGCATGCCGAGGGGGATGATTTAAAGGAGCAAAGAGAAGGTTATAGTTTTCTTTATATGGCAACCGCCTTAGAAAAGTTATCCTATGGTATTTGGCCGTTTTGGAATACTGGTTCCAATCGGAAAGGCTTTCATTTTCTAGATGTTCATGCCTTTCCCAAGCGTCTTCCTGCGGCGTTTTTTCACCTTTTGAGAGGGCATGTTCCTAACTGGTTATGGTCGCATGAAGATTATAGTAGCATGATTGCTCAGAAGATGATCTTGGAGACAGATAGTGATTTTGTCTTAGATGGAGAGGTATTTCCTGCGTCCTCCAATAAGCAAATCATGTTAGAAGAGGGGCCGAGTTTCCGGTTTTTACATGTCTGATTTTATTGATAAAACCCTCATCCAAGAGTTAACAACGCCTGTCCCGCACGAGATTGCACAATTTGCTGAGGCCATCGCATATAAAATGGGGGAGCCTCCTTTAGGGATATTATTTTACGGCTCTCTCCTGCGGGAAGTGGACCCGACAGGGATTTTAGATTTTTATGTTATTACGGAGAAACCAGCAAGTTTAAGCGGCAATCCCTTCGCTCGGTTCGCTAATCGAGTTCTACCGCCTAATGTTTATTATATGGAGCATCAAACAGAAGCCGCAACCTTGCGTGCTAAGGTTGCTGTTCTCTCTCAAGAGCAATTTTTAAGGAGAGGGACGCTTTTTAGCCTTGATACGACCATTTGGGCGCGCTTTTGTCAGCCTGTGCGTTTAGTTTGGGTACGCAATGGCCGTGCGGCTGATCGCATTTTGCACGCATTGCGGCAATGCTTGATAACCGCATCATGCTGGGCGGCTCTCCTTGGGCCAAAAGAAGGGGAAGCAATAGATTATTGGCGTACTCTCTTTGCTCATACTTATGCCGCAGAGCTGCGAGTAGAGAAAAAAGGGCGTGGTCATAAGTTGCTTAAAGGGCGCGAGGAGCGATATGAAGCTCTTTTAAAGGCGTCGTGGCAACAGGCAGGTTTGAGTTATCAAACGAATAATGAAACACTGCGCCCTTATCTGACAGCGTCATCTCGGAAGAAAGCTGCCAAAAACTGGCAAAAAATTGCTGCTTATGGTCGCCCTCTTAATCTCAGTCGCCTTATTAAAGCGGCTTTTACCTTTAAGGACGGCGTTTCTTATCTACTATGGAAGATACAACGTCATACCGGTAAGCAGGTGCATGTTTCCACTTTTGAGCGCAAGCACCCTATCTTAACTCTGCCTTTCTTCTTATGGCGTGCTAGACATTTTCGGAAAACGACAAAGTAAGTATAAAAATCCCCCCTCTTAATTAAAGAGGGGGGAATATTTTAAGCGACCTGTAGTTCTTTAGCGATTGTACCAAATGTCTCTACAGCGCGGTCAATTTCATCAAAAGAATGTGCTGCCATGACAGAGCAACGCAACAATGGACGATTATCAGGCGTTGCTGGGGGAAGTGAGAGGTTTACATAAACACCCGCAGCCAGCAGCGCATTCCAGAAGGCTAGAGCTTGCGGTATATCCTCCAACGTCACAGCGATGACAGGAGAGATGAAGTTGCTGGTATTCAACCCAACAGACTTAAAGCCCTCATGCAACCGTGCAGCGTTCTTTTGCAGCTTCTCACGCAACTCAGGTTTTGTTTCGATTTCCTCTAAAGCGGCGAGGGTGGCAGCAATAATCTCCGGGGGGAGGGAGGCTGTAAACATATAAGGCCGCGAGCAAAGCCGGATGAGGTCAATCTCATCATGATTTGTAACGCAATAACCGCCTACCGTTCCCAAAGATTTGGAGAAGGTCCCCACGATGAAGTCTATGTCCGCTTCGCAATTTTGCATCTCTGCAACACCACGGCCATGCGCACCAAGCACACCAAAGGAGTGAGCCTCATCTACGAGGAGGGGGACGTTGTGGCGTTTTTTGACCTCAACAAACTCCTTTAAAGGGGCGATATTCCCCGTCATGGAGTAAATGCCCTCAGCAATGATGAGGCGAGCCCCTGTGCTATTGCTTGTCCGAGCGATGCGCTTCTCAAGGTCAGCAGGGTCATTATGGCGGAAACGGATAATTTGCGCCCCAGAGAGACGCGCCCCATCATAAATGGAGGCATGGCTATCTGCATCTAGGAAAAGCGTATCATCTTTATTTACAAGAGCCGAAATCGTGCCCAAATTTGCCTGATAGCCCGTCGAGAAAATCATAGCATGTTTTCTCTGGAAGACTTTGGCAAGAGCATGCTCTAGCTTTTGATGCAGGCCGAAAGTCCCATTGGCAATACGGGAACCAGTCGTTCCGACCCCCATTGTCTGAGCGGCATGGATAGCCGCATCCCGTGCTGCGTTAGACTGGCTGAGACCAAGATAGTTATTTGTGCCAAATAAAAGGGTTTCACGCCCCTCTATAATGCCAACTGTTGCTGAGAGGGGACGCTCAATAACAACCCCAAAAGGGTTGCGTGGGCTAGCGGCCATAAGGGATTCATAATTCCCCCGTAAGGTCGCGTATTTATCAAATAACCCTGCACTCATGCTTGTTCTGCCTTAATGGCCTGCAAGCAGCCAGCAAGATCGTTAATCGTGCGGATATCGGCCAATTTATCAAGCGGGACGGAAACATCAAGCGTGTCTTCAATTTCCATCACGAAGTTCATTACAGCAAGGCTATCAAAGGCTAAATCCTCCACAATGCGACTATCCCCGGTGATATCGCGCGGGACTTTAGGGTTCTCCAGCAATTTTTGGAGAATCATCTGAGAAATATCAGCAACATTGTCGGTCATGTTTTGTCCCTTTATAGCCTGCGAAGGATAAGACGATTATAGAAGCTTCCTTCGCGAGGAGATAGCCCTTGCAGGGTTATTCAAATTCTTTGTTGAGGTACATTGCCCGCGCCCGTGCCCGTGTCAACTTCCCAGAGGAGGTCTGTGGGAGAGACCGCGGCGGTACGAGAACAACATTAACATCAATGCCATGCATACGGCGGAAAAGGCCGACCAGCTCATTGCGCAGCGTTGTGCGTGGCTCCTCATCCGTGAAACGACATTGCACCAATGCAACAACTTGTTCGCCTTCACCAGAATCAACGGAGAAAACTGCGACATCACGCGAGCGGAGGGAGTTCACCTCATGCTCAGCCGCCCATTCCAAATCTTGGGGCCAGATATTGCGTGCATTGATGATGATGAGGTCTTTCGCCCGGCCGGTAATAACAATCTGCCTATCCAGCATGTAGCCAATATCACCGGTATTGAGCCAACCATCTGGGGAAAGCACGGCCTCTGTCTCTTCAGGACGGTTGAAATAACCGGACATTAGACTTGGCCCACGGACGAAGACAGTCCCAACCTCACGTTCTTTGAGCGGCTTACCGGCAGGGTCACGCACCTCAATTTGATGCTCAGGCAAGCAAACGCCACATAAGACGAAATCCCGCGCCGTGTCTGTTCTTTCATGAGCGGGGCGAGCAAAATCCTCACGCTCCATAGCGGCAAGGTCAATCGTATCAACACGAAGACCCGTATTGAGCGGAGCAAAGCTAATGGCGAGAGTTGTCTCAGCCATACCGTAGCTCGCAACAAAAGCACGCTTATCGAAGCCACTTTTCTCAAACGTCTCTGCAAAGCTATGGATGATGTGCGGGCGAATCATATCGCCGCCAATCCCCGCAACACGCCATGAGGAGAGGTCTATATCCTCACGTGCGCCACGGCGTGCGCATAATTCATAACCGAAAGACGGGCTATAGGACATCGTACCCTTGTTACGGGCAATCAACTCCAACCAAACATTCGGGCGGCGTGCAAACTCACGAGTAGGCAGTAAATCGACCGAAAGTTGGCATGTCATCGGGGTGAGAAAGAAGCCAACAAGCCCCATATCATGATAGAGAGGCAACCACGAGACGCAACGGTCATCACGCACATCATCACTTGGGTAAACTTGTAACCCATATTTTGCGATAGCATGAGCATTAGCCATACCAGCTTTTTGGGTCACACTTATCCCCATAGGGAAGCGCGTACTTCCTGAGGAAAATTGAAGATAAGACAACCCATCACCTGATATTTCCGGCAGAGGGATGTCTCTTTCCTCAAGGGTCATTAATTCAGCAGGGGAACCACCAAAAACAAGAGGGAAGCCCTCAATAATATCAGCTGTCCAGCCTCCAATCACATCAGGAACAATAACAGCGCGCGCATCTGCGCTAGTAATCATCCCGCGCAGGGTCTCAATATAGCCTTCCTTTCCGCCGAAGGCGACCGGTAAAGGCAACGGTGCTGGAACAAGGCCCGCATATTGGCAACCGAAGAAGATACGGGCAAAATCCCCATCGCTCTCAGCCACAATAGCGACTCTATCACCCGCTTTCAGTCCTGCACCAAGCAAGCGTCGTGCTGTAGCATGGGCTTGCTGGCGTAGCTTACTGTAAGGCAAAACCTCCAGCAGGGTGCCGCGACCAGAATAAATGTTAAAGCCACTCTTACCCTGGGCTGCATAGTCCAGAGCAGCAGGGAAGCTGGGGAAGTCTCCATAGCGGCGTTCGATTCCTGAACGGCTCGGCGTGATGGAGAGCGCGGGATTGGTGTTTTGGTTGGCCTCGGTCAAACCTAGACTAGCTCCGTTTGGACCTTCAGATTGAACTATCTTAGGCCCCTGCGAAATCAAAAAATCTTACCCATAAAACAGGGCAAAGCCGTTTAGCGAAATAGCCAAACAGCATCTGTGCCCTGCTCTCTAATACAAAAAGGGGCTTCTCCTCAAGCTTCTGTCACAATTTTCAGCGACAAAATTGCAAAGAGGACACATTTTAGGTGATGATGGAGGCGATTTTTTGAGAAAATAATATCTAACAGCTTCATTTTCTGTAAGATTGTGCATCATCTCAGCATCACTATGGGGAATGAGGAGGCCGCGTGTGAGGGGGCTCTGCGAACATAAAAGCGCACGGCTAAAGGTGGATCTTTCTGCCATTAGGAAGAATTATGCAAGGCTCTCACGCTACGCAGTGGGGGCAGATTGTGCAGCTGTTGTGAAGGCGGATGCCTATGGGCTGGGTATGGACAAAATTGCAACGGCCTTAGCAGGGCAGGTGAAAAGCTTTTTTGTAGCCCAGCCAGAGGAAGGGTGCCTTCTTAGGAAGATTCTACCGAATAAGCGCATCTTTGTGTTACATGGCTTCCTGCCTGATGGTCCGGGTCTTATGGCGGATTATAACCTCATTCCGGTTCTCAATAGTCTGGAGCAGGTGAGGGGGTGGCGTGCTTTCTGCTCACGAAAAGAAAGGGATTACCCAGCCGCTTTACAGTTCGATACCGGAATGTCTCGTTTTGGCCTCGCAGAAGAGGATATACAGAATGAGGCCTTAAAAGGCTTTAAGCCCATATTGGTGATGAGCCACCTGGCCTGTGCCGATCATCTTGATCATCCAGCAAATGAGGAGCAACGTAAGCGTTTTATAAAAATGAGTGCTGCTTTCCCGCATGTGCCACGCTCTCTAGCGGCTTCATCAGGGATTTTCTTAGGAACAGATTATCATTTTGATTTGGTTCGCCCGGGTGTTGCTTTGTATGGTTTACCACCGAATGAAATGGATACATCACTTCATCCTGTTTTAGAGTTAGAAGCACAAATCTTACAATTAAGAAAAATATCAAAAGGAGCCGGTGTTGGCTACGGGCTAAGTTATCACGCCACTCATTCTATGCGTCTTGCTACTGTAGGGATTGGTTATGCTGATGGTGTGTTCCGTGCTTTCTCGGAGGGAGGAGGCCATTTATGGTATAAAGGGATACGATTACCAATTATTGGCCGGGTCTCTATGGATAGCCTAACTGTGGATGTTACAGCCGTGCCAGAGGAGCAGTTGGCAGAAGGCAGCTGGCTGAGCATAATTGGCCCAGAACAGGATATAGCCACAGTTGCCGCGCAGTCTGGGACAATTGGGTATGAGATATTAACATCTTTGGGGCATCGTTTCGCTCGTTTTTATCATGATGACGATGATGATATTTGAGCCGTGAAAAGTTTCAGCTTTATGAAGGCCTGCATGACTATGGGAAAGAGATTGAAACATAGATAAGTTGGCATAATATATATTATGTGATTTTTCTCCATCCGCTCGATCATGCCTCCAGGTGCGTTTTGGGTAAAGTCTTGTTATAAGCGTTGGATGACGACTAACCCTACATCTACGCCTCCTTCTCATGCTCACACTCCTGCCTCGACAGAAATATGGGGGCATCCTAAAGGGTTATGGGTTTTATTTGGGACAGAAGGTTGGTTATCCTTTGCCCAATATGGCATGCTCTCTATATTGGTCTTATATCTTAAAGACCTGCTCCAACATCCAGAGCGCACGCAGTATGTTGTTGGGCTGCGCTCTCTTTTAGTCATTAACCAAGCTTTTTATAACCCAAACGGTGTAGACGCTACGGCAGGAAGCCTCTCCGGGCTTATCATGGCCGTTATTTTTGCTGCTCCCTTTTTAGGAAGTTTTATTGCCGATCGCGGCTTAGGCCGTACACGCTCCGGGGTGATTGGCATTACTATACTAACCCTCAGCTTTTGCCTCATGGCAGTAGAATCGTTCTTTGTCATCGCGTTATGGCTGTTTTTAATTGGGGTTGGGTTTTCAGGAAGTTTGAAAGCCCAAGTCGGCGCGCTCTATAAGTTAGATGACCGCCGCCGGTCGGATGCTTACCAAATCTATAGCCAAAGTATCCAAATCATGGCGATAATCTCCCCCCTCCTCTGTGCTTTTTTGGGTACGATTGCATGGTACTGGGCGTTTCTTTCAACAGCATGTGCGATGATAATTGGCTTGCTATGCTATATTATGGGGCATCATTATCTGCCTTTAGATGAGCAAAAAAATGTATCTTTTCCTCATATACCTATAAAATCACGTTGCTCTAAAATAGAAAAACAACGCATCTTTTTCCTTATGTGGCTTGTAGTGGTTTTTGCTCTTGGTGTGCTTCCTAACCAAGAGATCATGGACGGCTATCTACTATGGGGAGGAGAACATTATCAGCTCACAGTATTGGGCGTTACATGCCCTGTTAGCTCATTAGTGTCTTTAGATAGCGTTATTAGCATGATAACAGGGTTTATTGTTCTGTGGTTTTGGCAGTGGTACGACCACCGCTATGGCATTGTGCGCGACATGATGAAGATTATCATCGGGAGTGCTATCGCGACATTAGGCCCTCTCTTTTTAATTTGTGGAGAGTGGCTCCACCCGGGAGCGCATCAGGTGAGCCTCTGGTGGGGTGTGGCATTTCATACCATTAATGACATCGGTTGTGGGATGACCTTTCCTATTGGTATGGCCCTTTTCTCGCGGTACGCGCCCCCACAACATAATACAACGCTTATTTCCTGCTTTACGTTACATATCTTCATAGGCAATCTGCTTGTCGGTAAATTGGCGGCTATGTTGCATCAAATCCCTGACAGCCTTTTCTGGCTGCTACATTCCGGTGCCGCCTTATTATCGACACTCGGTCTATTAGCATCCAATCGTCTTTCACAAAGGCTCTTCCCTACTGATTCCCCCAAAGCGCAGAGATTATGACTTCTCTACAGAAGGGGAAATGATGAAACCCGCCTCATGCGCTGGGGAGATTGTCTCCCCCTCTTTTGTGATAACGACATTGGCCTCTAATGTACCGTCTAGGCGCATCCCATGACGCCTAATGATTTGCCGCTTCACGATGGGGAAAGCGCGTAAAAGCTTATCAAAATCAGCCTGAGGAATGGCCAGTAAATGCGAGAATTGCAAGGAGCGTACAGTATTTTGCGCCCGCAGCCCTTGGATATGGCTATTAGCCCCAATGAGGTCTCCTGCCCCAAGCATGACCTCTTGGGCATCTCCTACACTTGTTGCTGATTCTACAAGCCCTGCTACTTGTGCGTAAATGGTATGAATACGCTCACCTTTATGAATCAACACCTCACCGGGGGATAGAAAGCAAATAAAGACGCGTGCAGCTAGCTCATGCAAAGCCCCATCTGGCACGCCATTAAAAGCTTGGAACATCCTTAACCGCTGCTCAATCCCACTGCGAAGGTTAAAGCGCAACGGTGTATCTAGGCGCGTTCTTTGCCGTTCAATCGAGCGGCGAAGTTCACGATGAAGCTCCTCTGAGATGAGATTATCTTTCGCAAGTGTTGCATATTCTTCATCCTCCAAACGGAGGGCGATTTGCCGTAATAGACGGCTTTCCAACGCTTCGGAATAACCCGAATAATGCAGGCGTAAGGTTGCGAGCGCATCCTCCAGCAATTTACGTTGACGGCCTAGTACTTCGGAGACGATTTCCGTAATACGGCGTCCCAAAGTTGGCTCCATCCTCTCACGCACAAAGCGGATTAAAGAGGTAGAAACCAGATGCGAGATGATGAGCGTCTCAAAACGCTCCATCATGCAAAGTGTTAAAGGGCGGTCAATATGAAACCGCCTATGCAACATCTGTGCTAAGCGCAGGCGTAAAGAAGGCTGGAGACTTTTGCGCCGACTTTTAACATACCCATATCGTCCCTCTAATTGAGTAGCATCGATAATGGCTTCTATCCCGCGCAAAAGCGTCTCAATGACACGGCGGCTCGACATGCCTTGGACACAAAAAAGATCCAACAATAAGGACCGTTCTTGGTTGGCAATAGTCAAAAGGGCGAGATTCACACGCTCTCTATCACTTAAAGCAGTCTCAAAATTATTGCTGGCTTTTTCTTTTTCAGCACGTTGCTCCAGACGGCTAATCACCCCGCTGCGGGTACGGAAGCTAAAGCTTAGCTCATCAGAAACATGAGAGACCCGTTGGGCAACATGACTAAGACCAATCCCGATGATTTGATTTCTAAGAGCTTCATCAATCGGTGAGAGACGATCTAGTTTGAGAAATAACACCAAAGAGCGCAGGGTGGTGCCATTTACAAGCAGCGTGACAAGCACGAAACCCGTAGCGACAATCCCTACAAAATGGGTGATGGAATCATTGATATGTGGGTTTTCATTCACAGCGAGCGCGAGGGCAAGCGTAATGGCCCCGCGTAGTCCCCCCCATGCCATTGTCACCTTAAAGCGCGTAGGAACAGGCGGAGATAAACGCGTGACTGTCAAAATCGGAAGCATCCCGAAAATCACAACCGATCGTGCTAACAGCCCTGCTAGACTTGCAATAAGGATGAGGACAAGGTCCCAGCGTGTGATACCAATCATCATACGGGGAACGAGCAATGCCGCTAGCATAAAGACAAGCGTACTTGCCCAAAACTCTAGCTGTTCCCATAATTCTTTAAGAAAGTTCCATGTCAAAGGGCGGAATGTGGACGGCCCTAGCGCAGATACGGTTAGCCCAGCAGATGCGGTGGCCACCACGCCCGAAAATCCCAAAATATTATCGCATAGAATATAAACACCGTAAGGCAGTACGACCGAAAGGGTAATTTCTGCTGCTGGGAAACCACTAATCGCGGTGATGATAAGCAAAGCTAAGCGGGCAACGGCCACGCCAATAATTACAGCCCCAGCAAAATTGGTTAAAAAGTCAGTAACGGCTTCACGAAAGCTTATTTCATGGTGCGCCGTAATGGCCCCTGCAAGAATGGTAAAGATGGCAATAGCTGCGGCATCATTTAAAAGGGCTTCTCCCTCCACCAAACGGCTTAACCGTGCAGCGGCCCCAATCTCGCGGAAAATACTTGCCACGGCAGAAGGGTCGGTCGTGGCGACAATGGCACCTAATAATAGGCAGGCTACTAATGTTTGTTGTGCAAAAGGATAAAGTGCAAAACCGATTGTTGCTGTAGACACAATCACAGCGACAATCGCGAGCAGCAACACTGTCGCGATCTCATGTGTTAAGCTACGGACATTAATCCCCATTGCTCCCTTAAAGACCAATAAGGGAAGAAATATGAGGAGAAAACCTTCACTATCTATAGGAAAAGATAAGAGAGCACTTGCAGGGCCTTCTAAAAGGTCCAACCCCATTGAGCTATTGATAAGGGATGAAACACCGCCAAGGACAATCCCCAATAAGGCGATAATAACGGTTTCCGGTAAGTTGATCTTCTTAGCAAGAGGGGGGATGAAGCTAATTAGACCCAACAGGAAGGCAAGCGTCAGCAGAACCTCAGCAAGCCCCACTTCCATAACTTATCCCCTCTTACTTCCTCTAGCGTAATACCCCGGTAAGGTTACGCAGAAAATCATCATTAAGCAACCCGCCTCCCCTTACCCACTTCTCTAATGAAAGAAGGTAGAAGGGAGTGTCTTTTATTCCACCGTCACAGATTTGGCTAGATTGCGCGGTTGGTCCACATCCGTCCCTTTCAATAAAGCAACCTCATATGCCAAAATCTGCACGGGGATTGTATAAAGGATGGGAGCTACAAAGGCATTAACATCCGGTAGGATAATAATATGCTCTGCAATATCCTTTAATTGCTCCGCTCCTTTGGCATCCGTAAAGACAAGGATGCGCCCCCCACGGGCACGGGCTTCTTGCAGGTTGGAGAGTGTCTTCTCAAACAATATTGTTGAGGGGGCAATCGCAACCACAGGGACGCTAGGGTCTATCAAGCTGATAGGCCCATGCTTTAACTCCCCTGCCGCATAGGCCTCCGCATGGATATAGCTGATTTCTTTAAGCTTTAACGCCCCTTCTTGCGCGATAGGCATACAAATACCGCGCCCCAAATATAAAATATCGCGCGCTTGTGCAATAACACGCGCCATACCACGGATTTGGTCAAAAAGCCCCAAAACCTCCATCGCATGGGAAGGAAGGTCTAAAAGACTATCGGTGAGTTCACGCTCTTTTGCCTCATCAATAAGGCCTCGTTGACGAGCAAAATCGATGGTTAAAGCAGCAAGAACGGAAAGTTGTGCTGTGAAGGCCTTTGTAGAGGCCACAGAAATCTCCGGCCCAGCGACCATGCCAAGAACCAAATCGCTCTCGCGTCCCATTGTAGAATGTTCTACATTTAAAACCGAGACAACATGCTGCCCCGCTGCTTTTAACTCCCGCAAGACCCCAAGCGTATCGGCCGTTTCGCCAGATTGCGAGATAAGCAATGCAAGACCATGATTAGGTTGTGGCGGATTGCGGTAGCGAAGCTCTGAGGCGACATCAATATCAATGGGAAGGCGTGCCAATTCCTCTAGCCAATAACGCCCTACCATACCGGCGTAAAAAGCAGACCCACACGCAGTAATAGTTACTCGTGGCAAAGTGGCAACATCAAAAGGCATAGGCGGCAGAGCAATGCGCCGCGTTACAGAATCCGTAATTCTCTGAAGGGTCTGGCCAATCGCTACTGGATGCTCATGCAGCTCCTTCTCCATAAAATGACGATAACCGTCTTTGCCAATCTGCCCTGTTGTAAGGGAGGTGGTTTGGATAGGGCGATGAACTACATCGCCATGTGCATCAAAGATTTCAACATGATCACGCGTTAGGACGCACCAATCACCATCTTCAAGATAGCTGATTTGATTGGATAAAGGAGCTAAGGCCAGACTATCTGAGCCGAGGAACATCTCTCCTTCCCCATACCCAACGGCTAAAGGAGCACCATGCCGCGCACCGATGAGCAAATTATCATGCCCCTCAAAAATCATGGCAATAGCGTAAGCCCCCTGCAACTGCTTGATGGTCGCAAAGGCGGCATCTTTAGGGGATAATCCTTGTTGAATATAATCATCTAAGAGATGCGCTACAGCCTCTGAGTCCGTCTCTGTCTCAAAGCTCCGTCCCTTAGTTTCTAAGCGTTGTTTAAGGGCTGCAAAGTTCTCAATGATGCCATTATGGACAATAGTGACTTGTCCAGCATGATGAGGGTGAGCATTCTGTGTTGTAGGGGCACCATGCGTTGCCCAACGGGTATGGCCAATCCCTGTTGTGCCAGAGAGCGGTGTTTTCTCCAACGCATGCTTTAAATTATCTAGCTTCCCTGCTGCACGACACCGCGAGAGCTTCCCATGTTCCACCGTTGCGATACCAGCCGAATCATAACCACGATATTCCAGCCGGCGTAGCCCTTCAAAAACAATAGGGGTAGCGGGACGATGCCCAACAACACCACAGATACCACACATCAGCCCCGCTCCTTCTTTTTCCTCAACGCTGCCTGAAGGGCACGTCCTTGCTCCAGCTTATTTGCCTGACGTGCGCGCCCAAAGGCAAGAGCCCCCGCTGGGACATCATGAGTGATGATACTGCCTGCAGCTGTCATGGCCTCATCTTCTATCTTTACAGGAGCCACCATAACGCTGTTGGAGCCTATAAAACAATCATCACCAATCATCGTTTTATGTTTAAAGACGCCATCATAATTACAGCTAATGCTTCCGGCCCCGATATTGCTGTGCGTGCCGACCTCACTATCCCCCAAATAGCTGAGATGGTTAACCTTACTGCCTGCTCCAAGAGTCGTATTTTTAAGCTCTACAAAATTACCAACATGCGTTTCTTCATGGCAAAGCGTCCCCGGTCGTAGGCGTGCATAAGGCCCTATCACTGCATTTGCTTTAACGTGACAGCCCTCCAGATGTGAAAAAGCACGAATAAGACAGCCTTCCTCCAGCGTAACGCCGGGGCCGATGAAAACATGTGGCTCAATGATGACATCAGGGGCGAGCTTTGTATCTATACTGAGGAAAGTACTAGCAGGGTCAATCAGCGTAACCCCCTGCTCCATAGCGCGAAAACGCAATCTATCTTGGAGCCGTGCTTCAGCTTGCGCTAATTCCGCGCGGGAATTAATACCCGCAAGCTCCTCCTCCCCACCTTCAACGCATGTCACATGGCCTTCACGCGCAGCAAGGGCGACAATATCTGTTAGATAATATTCATTTTGCGCATTATTAGGGGTAATTTCCGCCAACCACCGCTTGAGGTCACTTACATCGGCACACATCATCCCAGCATTACAAAGGGTCGTCTGTTTTTCTGCCTCGGTGGCATCTTTATACTCAACAATACGTTCGACCATGCCCTTTTGGTCCACAATAATACGTCCATAATACCCCGGATTGTGCGGACGCATACCTAAAAGGGATAATTTGTTATCGTGCGTATGAGCCTCTAACAGACGTTGCATTGTATCTTCTGTGAGAAGGGGATTATCTGCATAGAGGATAACAGCTTTCCCCTCTGTCAGCGAAGAGACGCCTATTTTCGCTGCATGTCCCGTCCCTAACCGCTCGGCTTGAATAATAGTTTGATGCGGCTGAACATAATGGGTAAGTTCCTCCATCCCCGGGCCGACCACAACGATAATTTGGTCAACACTATGTTGGGCCGTCTCTAGTAAATGGCCAATCATAGGGCGGTTTCCCAAGCGTTGCATTGCTTTAGGGTAGCGGGACTTCATACGCGACCCCATCCCGGCGGCCAAAATAATGGCAGTGGTGATGGAACTCATAAATGACCTCGTAACATTATTTTGGAGCTGCTTGAGCAGGAACAGCCGATAAATAAGGGGGCGTTTGTAAGACGACCAAGAGCATCCCTATCTTAGGGTGCGAGAATTGCAATCGTACTGGGATTAGCCCCGCTTTTGGGTCCCGAACAAACCATACAGACCCGGGATGAGGTGTTGCTTTTGCATCCTTAAAGGGAGACCCAATGGAAAAACCGCCAATCTGCTTTCCCGTAAAGTCGCATCGCATCGCATCCCCGGTATAGAAAGGGTGATGGTCTTTAGGGAGTGTTGTTTTAAAGGGGCCGTGCATATCCATGTAAGAAAGACGAATCCCATCAAAAACGGATTGCCCCGTAGTACAGCTCTGATGGACATCCATGTGATGGACTAACCCAATGAGATAGCTGAGCATATCCACAGACTGCCGGAACTCTACTTCTGGCATAGCCTCTCGCCCTGTTTCCGGCGGTTGAAGCACCGTGACATGAGGGCCTGCATGGTCGAACTCAATGTGTGTATGCAGCTCTTCTCCGCGAGAGAAGCCGCGATTATCATAAGACAAGGGCCGTGTGCCCGCTTCATTAAAATGACCTTGCGCGGTGCTGAGTAAATTAACTGTAAAAAACCAACTCGCTAAGCCAACGCTATAAAGATGCGTCTGTATGCCATAACCCCAGGGGTGAAGCACATAATCAGCATCAACATTTACAAAATGATAGCCACGTACATATATATTATAATGGAGATGAATATTCTGCCCTATAGGTTTTTCTTTAGCCACCATTGCAGGAGGTAAGGGAGATGACTGAGCCATCCCAACCCCCGCCCCCCAAAAGCAGCTCCCCCCTATTAAAAGGGCGGAGAGCCATGCGATGCGATAAAGACGTTTTATAAGGCGATTATACATCAAGATTAGCGACCTTTAGAGCATTATCGACGATAAACTCACGCCGAGGCTCCACAACATCCCCCATTAATGTAGAAAATACTTGGTCAGCATCCTCACTATCACCAACCTGTACTTGCAGAAGGGTACGAGTAGCCGGGTCGAGCGTTGTGTGCCAAAGCTGCTCATCATTCATCTCACCAAGGCCTTTAAAGCGGTTGATAGCCAACCCGCGCCGCCCTTGTGTGAGGACTTGCTCCATCAACAGCCCCGGACCAGAGAAATGATGTTCTTTCTGGTCTAATTGCAATGTGACGGGCTGGGCAAAAATCTGCGCTAACCATTCTTGCTGCATACGGAGACGCCGTGCCTCACTAGAACGCAGAAGCGTAGGCTCGAACACATAACGCTCCCCCACACCACGCAAGAAGCGGCGACATATGATGGCATCGCCCTCACATTGAACCTGCCAGCCTCGTTCATTCTCAGGCGAGACTTCTTCAAGCCGTGTACGAAAGCGATCAAGGGCTTGTTCACGCGCTGAAGCCTCAGCATCAATAATGCCACTCACAGCAGCTTGGTCCATAATCCACAGCGGAATCCGAGCAGAAAGCGCGCGCAAATCTTGAGCAATATTACTCAACCGGTCAATAACGACACGCAACGCCTCTCCTGTTAAGGATTGACCATCATGCTGCGTAAGAGCAGCGTTATGGAGGGCTTTATCGAGCAGATAAGCATCAAGAGCCGGCTCATCTTTAAGATACCGCTCCTCTTGCCCGCGTTTAGCGCGGAAAAGCGGTGGTTGCGCGATATAAAGATGCCCATTCTCAATAAGTTGCGGCATTTGACGGAAAAAGAAGGTCAATAACAAAGTCCGAATATGGGAGCCATCCACATCCGCATCAGTCATAATGACTATCTTATGGTAGCGAAGCTTCTCAATATTAAAGCCTCCCTGCTCTACAGGGCCATGGCCAATCCCTGTCCCAAGGGCTGTAATAAGTGTACCAATCTCCGCAGAGCTTAACATGCGGTCAAAGCGGGCGCGCTCGATATTGAGGATTTTACCACGTAACGGCAAAATCGCTTGGAAACGTCTATCCCGCCCTTGCTTGGCCGTTCCCCCAGCGGAATCCCCCTCAACGATAAATAATTCTGCGCCCTCTGGGTTACGCTCCTGACAATCGGCCAGCTTTCCCGGTAGGGAGGACACATCCAAAATACCCTTACGGCGTGTCAACTCACGAGCACGGCGAGCGGCCTCACGGGCATTAGCAGCATCGGCAATTTTCGCAATAACGGTGCGGCCTTCCTTCGGGTGGGTCTCAAACCAATGGCTAATCATATCAGCAGCAATAGTATGGACAACGGGCTGAACCTCGGAGGAAACTAACTTATCTTTAGTTTGGGAGGAGAACTTTGGGTCCGGCACCTTAACGGAGAGAACAGCAGAGAGACCCTCCCGCATATCCTCACCTGTAAGGTTATTTGTCTCTTTTCGACTACTTAATCGAGTCGCGTATTTCCCAACGGCGCGCGTCAAAGCTTGACGGAACCCCGCAAGATGCGTGCCCCCATCACGTTGAGGAATGTTGTTGGTAAAGCACAACATCGTCTCGTGGAAGCTATCATTCCAGCATAACGCAAACTCTACACGAATACCGGAGGCCTCATCTTGCAACTCTCCTGTGATGGGAGGATCAATTAAGGCTGTCTTGGAGCTATTGAGCCATTGAACAAAGGCTGTCAGCCCGCCCTCATAATGGAAGATAACTTCGCGTGGTTCGCTATGGCGTTCATCCCGCAAAATAATCCGCATACCGGAATTAAGGAACGCTAGCTCACGCACACGCCGCTCTAAGATACTAAAATCGAACTCCGTTTTGGAGAATGTCTCAGCACTTGGTTTGAACGTGACCTCTGTGCCACTTTCCTCAGAGGACTCCCCGACAACTTCGAGCGGTGCTACAGGCTCCCCGTGGCGGAAGCGGATAAGATGCTCTTTCCCTTGTCGCCAAATGCGTACATCCATCGTCTCTGAGAGAGCATTAACAACAGCAGCCCCCACCCCGTGCAACCCGCCAGAGACTTTATAGGAGTTTTGGTTAAACTTCCCTCCTGCATGCAGCTTAGTCAACACAACCTCGGCTGCACTGATTCCTTCTTCCTCATGCATATCTGTTGGGATGCCACGGCCATTATCACGCACCGTGACAGAGCCATCCCCATTTAGGGTTAATATGCAGTAGGACGCAAAGCCTGCTTGCACCTCATCCACGGCATTATCAATAATTTCAAACACCATATGATGCAGGCCAGAGCCATCATCCGTATCACCGATATACATGCCGGGACGTTTGCGGACAGCATCCAGCCCACGCAAGACGGAGATAGACGATGCGTCATATTCCTCATGGTTGGAAGAGGGAGTCTCCGGTTGGTTTTGGGATTCTGACATGCCTACGCATTACTCCGGTTTGAAAGAGACGGATTTTCCATGAATATACTGCGAGAACCCGCTTATGACCAGAGCTATTCCCTCCCCCTTTCTGGCAGGAGTGTTCCGTTACGAATGGTTATAAAATTTGCATGACCTCGCAGGGGGGAAAATAATGCGGCTTCTGTACCGGTTAAGAGTATGGTTGTTTTTAAGGCACGCAAACTTTCCATCAAATTAATACGCCGCTTTTCATCAAGATGAACTAGTGGTTCATCAAGCAAAATGAGCGGAGCATATCCTAAAAGATGCGTTATAGCTTCTGCATGGGACAGAATAATGCTTAGTAGCATGATTTTTTTCTGCCCACTGCTAGATTGTATAGCGTCCCGCCCTGTTGCTTGGTCTTTTAAACTCATATCGGCCCGATGTGCGCCGAGGGAGGTGCTTTTGCGGACTTGGTCTTGCTGGCGTGCTTGCTGGAGAGCCTGACGCAACCAGTCCTCAACCTCTATAGCTGGTTTTGTTCTAAGAGCCTCTGCAATGGGGCAATGCAGCTCTATCATCGTATGAGGAAAGGCCTTATTCCCAAAGGGAGTTGCCCCAAGAGTGTCTATCAGATTCATCCGGGCGACAGTTGCCGCTACAGCGTGACGACTTATGGATGTTTCGAGCGAATCAAGCCAAGCGGTTTCTTGAGGATGTTCTTGTAAGACACGGTTACGGCTCGTCACGGAGCGTTCATGTGCGATAAGCTGCTGGGTATGGTCTGGGATAAGAGCTACAGTAAGACGGTCTAAGAAACGCCTGCGCCCAGAGGCTCCGTCTAAAAACAAACGATCCATTTGCGGGGTAAGCCACACACAAGAATAAAGCTGAGCAATCTCTGCGTGGGTGCGTGGTTTTTCCCCATCTAGTAGAAAAACACGGCGACCCTTCCCCGCTGCAACCCCGGTAGCGAGCTGAAAATCATGTCCCCCCCTCTCCAAATGTGCAGCGACACCCCAATCTGTTGTCCCATGTCGTGGCAAAAGAGACGCTGGGGAGCTTAACAAGCCCTGCCCCGGGGCAAGGAGAGACAGGGCCTCTAAAAGATTAGTCTTCCCGCTGCCATTTTCTCCGGTGAGGACAGAGATACTGGCAGCGGGCTCCCAAACACGACGGCGATAATTACGGAAATCCGTTAAGGTAAGACGGTGTAACCGCAAGGCGGCACTTAAACCCGGATAGGCATAAGAACGTAAAGAACAGCAGGCTGCTCCGTATCGCGAATCAATGTCGGTGAGGAGCTATCCGCTAAAGCGAACTCCGCCTCCGCATCAATTTGGTCGGTAATATCCGTCAAATAGCGCGCTTGGAAGCCAATCTCCACGTCATCACTATCGTAACTAACGCTATTTTCATCCAACTCTTCTTGGGCAATCCCTTGGTCAGGGCTGATCGCTGAAAGCGTAAGATGATTCTTTGTTACCGTCAGCTTGATAGGGCGAGAACGCTCTTGGCTAATCGCTGCCACACGCCCAACGGCCGCGGCAAGATCCTGCTTGCTAACGCGCAAGATACGGCTGTTATTCTGCGGGATAACGCGTGAATATTCAGGAAAAGTCCCATCTACAAGTTTAGAGGTCAGCAAGATGGAGCCAATACGGAACTGGATGCGCGTTTCAGAAAGGGCCACCTCAACATCTGCGCCATCATTATCCAGTAGCTTTCGCACTTCTGTAACCGTTTTGCGCGGAACAATAATGCCGGGCATGGACTTAACACCGAGTGGGGCCTCTGTATCCACTTTGGCCAGACGATGCCCATCTGTCGCAACGGCACGAAGATAGTTCTTCTTACCCTCCAGCACGACATGGAGGTAAATCCCATTGAGGTAATAGCGTGTTTCCTCATTGGACATAGCAAAGCGCGTACGGTCAATGAGAGTACGCAACTCCCCTGCCTGGATGGTGAAATGATGAGGAAGGTCCCCTGCAACCATAGCAGGGAAATCATCCACCGGCAGGACATTCAAGCTCGTAGCATACCGCCCAGCCCGCAGGTGAAGTGGCTCTTCTGCGCTCTCCTGATTGAACTCAATCTCTGCACCATCGGGCAATTTACGGACAATCTCGAAAAGAACAGCAGCGGGAATGGTTACCGCACCTGCGCGTGTCGCTGTGGAAGGAATCTCCTCCACAACAGCAATTTCCATATCCGTAGCGGTTAAGCGGAGAGTCTCGCCATCATGTTCTAGCAAAACATTAGCAAGAATGGGGATGGTATTTCGCTTTTCGGCAACACCATTAACATGGGACAAAGCACGCAGAAGCGGCGCGCGATCAACCTTAAACTTCATGATAACCCCAAATCTTACCGAATGCGTGTAGTATGGCCTTCTAGCAAGGAAAAGAATATTTTGAAAGCGATTTTAGCTTTCTAGCATGTGCTTTAACAGCTCCACACTTTCTGCCAAACCGGGGTCTTGCTCCATAAGCTCTGCTACACGGTTGACGGCGTGCATAACGGTCGTGTGGTCCCGATTACCAAATTTACGGCCAATTTCTGGCAGGCTCCGGCTTGTGAGTTGCTTGGCAAGATACATAGCAATCTGTCGTGGCCGTGCAACAGCACGTGCCCTACGCGCGGAGGACATATCCGTTAGGCGGATATTAAAGTGCTCCACAACTTTCCGCTGAATCTCATCAATCGTAACGCGCCGTTCATGCGCCTTGAGCATGTCTTTGAGAACATCCTGCGTTGATTCCAGCGTAACAGGACGGCCAACCAAATCTGCATGAGCGATGAGGCGATTTAACGCGCCTTCCAGCTCACGCACATTAGTGGTGATTTTATGCGCTAAATATTCCAAAACCTTTGGTGGAACAGGAGTGCCCGATGCCTTCGCTTTTGCCTCAAGGATGGAAATACGCAACTCAAAGGTTGTCGCATGAATATCCGCGACCATCCCGCAACCTAGGCGAGTTCGTAGTCGGTCTTCCAACCCTGATAAGTCTGAGGGGCTTTTATCTGCACTGACAATAATTTGTCGCCCTGCATCAACAAGCGCATTAAATGTATGGAAGAACTCTTCTTGTGTACTATTCTTACCGATGAGGAACTGGAGGTCATCAATCATCAAAACATCAACAGACCTTAATTGTTCCTTAAACTCCATTTGAGATTTAGACTGCATGGACGCAATAAAACGATACATGAACTTTTCGGCCGACATATAAGCGACCGAAATATTACCCCGGCTCATAAGCTTTAGGCCGATAGCATGCATGAGATGGGTTTTGCCAAGCCCAACGCCACCATAAAGGAAAAGAGGGTTAAAGCCGGGGCTTGCTGGCTGGTCTGCTACCCGCCCTGCACACGCATAAGCGAATTCATTCGGCTTACCGACAACAAAATTATCAAAGGTAAAACGGCGATCCAACGGCACAGCGAGGTCATTACGCACATCCACGGAGGGACTAGCCGCAGTCGGGGAGGTCTCTTTTTCGGCATCCAAAGCCGCAGCATCTTCGCGAGCAAAAGCCGCTATGTCATGGGAGGACTTAGAAGACGGCGCATGGCTCCCATTCGACATAGGGGCGCGCTGTGCTTTTTTATCAATCTTTAACTCAACATGCTGCACATGCGGCGTTTCCTCCCGCCACAAAGTTTGCAGTCGCTGGCCATATTGCGTACGGACCCAATCCCTCAAAAAACGTTCTGGGAGATAGAGCGTAATCTCATCATCATCCAACGGCCCAAGCGTGATGCGCTGAATCCATGATTGGTACTCTACGTCTCCAACCTCGGCTTTTAAACGGTCACAAATACGGAGCCATGCGGCGTGGAGAGAAGCGGCATCAGCAGAGGCCATAGCAGCATCCTGAGCTTTTTCCACTTCTATTCTCCATTATAATTTATAAGTCACCAGCCAGAGTAATGCCCGCTGGAAGGCGCAATCAAGCTTTTTTGCCTATGCAAACAGGATATAGGCCATTTTCCCATAAAGAGGAACGGACAGCATATCACTGTTGACAGGAAAAAAGAACGCGCCCATAGGCGCGCCCCAAAATGCTCCGCCATAATATTAGCGGAGCAGTAGGTTACAAACCTAACCTCAGGCCGCAGACAGAGCCTTAATGCGAGCAGAAAGGCGGGAAAGCTTACGGCTAACCGTATTGCGTGCAATCACACCCTTACCAGCAGCGCGTTGCATCTCAGGCTGAGCAGCACGGAGAGCCTCGGCCGCTGCTGCCTTGTCGCCAGAAAGAATCGCTTTTTCGACAGACTTAATGAAAGTCCGCATACGAGACAGGCGAGACGCATTGCGCAGACGACGGCGTTCATTCTGACGGATGCGTTTACGGGCGGATGCGTTATTTGCCATGAGCTTCAAGTTTCCTGCGGATAGTTCGCTAAAAATGATGCTTGCCATCTACCCTTCTGTTTAAGTCTCGTCAAGCATTCTCTTTATTTTTCTGACAATGAGGGCAAAAGAAGGTTGAACGCCCATTTTGGGTTATACGTTCAATAAGCCTCTGCCGAGCAGCCTGCGTGCAGGATGGGCAAGGCTCTCCTTCCCTCCCATAAACAAGGTGAAGATTTTGAAATGCCCCCGGTGTACCGTCTGTATGCACATAATCCCGTAAGGTTGACCCTCCCGCTTTGATAGCAGCATCTAAAATCTCAATAATAGCGTGATGCAGCCTAACAGCATCTTGCTGGGTTAAGCTTTTTGCCTCCCTTTGGGGATGCAACCCCGCACGGAACAGGGCCTCACAAACATAGATATTGCCAAGCCCTACGATTTTCCTTTGGTCTAGCAAGGCCGTCTTTAACGGCATCCGTATTGTACGGCACAGCCCGTAAAGGTAATCTGCTGTAAAATGTGGCGATAGGGGTTCTATCCCAAGATGAGCAAGTTGAGGCTGCTGACTCTCCTCATCTGTGCGGAATAGAGCCACCATACCGAAACGGCGCGCATCAACAAAAGCAATACGCTGGTCATCATTCGTCCAAAATACGAGATGCTCATGTTTGCGCGAAGCGGGCGCGAAGATAGTCGGGTCGATAAAAAGACGGCCAGACATGCCGAGATGAATCAGTAGGCTCCACCCATGTTGAAAATCGATCAAGATGTATTTAGCCCGCCGCCGCAACGCTATAATGGGGTGATGAAGTGGAATCGTTGCCAGCCCAGCGGGAAAAGGGGTGCGTAAATTAGGGCGATTTACGTCAATCTTCCCAAAACTCCGCCCCATAAGGCAAGGCTTCATATTTTGAAGGATAGTTTCTACTTCTGGGAGTTCTGGCATAAATCCTCATAATGAGATAACGATGGTTTTATGACTGAGACCCATTCTTCCCATATTCCCTCCTCGCCGTCAGCCGATTTTGATAATGAGCGCGCTGATTTCGGCTATCGTGATGTTCCTCGCCACGAGAAGAAACCCCTTGTCAGGCAGGTTTTTGAAAGTGTTGCAGGAAAATATGACGTGATGAATGATGCGATGTCCCTAGGGATTCATCGCGTTTGGAAGCGCATTTTCGTCACTATGCTCTCGCCTCAACCCAACCATCACCTGTTGGATTTAGCCGGTGGGACGGGGGACATTACCTTTGGTTGGCTACGCCGTGGTGGAGGGCGCGCTGTCCTCTCAGATATTAACGAGGCCATGTTAGAGGTAGGACGGCAACGCGCTATCAATGCCGGTTTGATCGGGAAGATGGATGTGTGCGTCATTGATGCCGAATCACTCCCCTTCCCTGATGCCTCAATGGATAGGGTCTCCATGGCATTTGGATTGCGGAATTGTACGGATAAAGAGGCTGTATTGCGCGAAGTACGCCGCGTCCTAAAGCCCGGTGGTCGTTTTTTATGCCTTGAGTTCTCTAAAGTAGATATTGCAGCCCTCTCCGCGCTTTATGACCTCTGGTCCTTCCAGGTGCTCCCACGCATGGGCCAGATGATTGCTGGGGATGCGGAAAGCTACCAGTATCTCGCCGAGAGTATTCGTATGTTCCCAGACCAAGAGACATTAGCGGGAATGATGCGCCAAGCGGGGATGGAGCGTGTCTCTTACCAAAATCTCTCAGGTGGGATTGTCGCTATTCATTCTGGTTGGCGGCTTTGAGAGATGGCCCGTATTCTACTCATCATAAGCGGTGGTATTGCCGCTTATAAAGCGTTGGATGTTGCACGGCAGCTCAAGCGTGATGGGGTGGAGGTTGTCCCCGTCATGACGCATGCCGCTCATCATTTCATTACCCCTTTATCGGTAGAAGTGCTGTGCGGTCAGGCTGTTCATACAGAGCTTTTTCAACCGGGAGGTGAGAGTGATATCGGGCATATTTCTTTAGCGCGCTCGGCTGATGCTATTGTAGTATGCCCTGCAACAGCAAATCTCATGGCACGCATGGCGCATGGTATGGCTGATGACCTCGCAACAACTCTTTTACTCGCCACGGATGCCCCCATCTTACTCGCCCCTGCGATGAATCCGCATATGTGGGAGAATCCTGCCACACAAGCCAATGTAGCTCTATTGCAACAACGAGGCGCAAAGATAATCGGCCCTGCGCATGGTGATGTTGCCTGTGGGGAAACGGGACGTGGTCGTCTAGCCGATCCTGAGGTCATTCTTACTGCCATCCGAGACATTATCTCTCATAAGCAGGCTGATTTAAAAGGGCGGCGTATTTTGGTCACAGCCGGCCCTACAGTTGAACCGATTGACCCGGTGCGGTTTATATCAAACCGCTCATCAGGTTTGCAGGGCTATGCCATTGCAGAGGCCCTCGCTGCCCGTGGGGCGGAGGTGCATCTTATAAGTGGTCCTGTATCCTTACCAACCCCCCCTCATGTTACGCGGATTAATGTCCAAACAGCACAAGAGATGTATGAAGCTTGTTTGGCTCACTTACCCGTTGATGCTGCCATTTGCGTAGCCGCTGTAAGTGATTGGCGCGCTGATACGATACAAGCCCATAAAATCAAGAAAAAGGGGGATGAAGCCGCCCCTACCCTCTCCTTAGTGGAAAACCCCGATATTCTCGCTACCCTCTCACATGCAGAGCAACGGCCTACTTTGGTCGTGGGGTTCGCTGCTGAGACGACTCACCTACAAGACTATGCGCAGCAAAAGCGGCAAAAGAAGGGATGTGATTGGCTGTTAGCGAATGATGTCAGCAAGCATCAATTTGGCGGGGCAGAGAATCAAGTTCTATTCCTGACAGGCTCTGGGGTGGAACCATGGCCTGAAATGTCCAAGCAGGACCTTGCCCAGCACCTAGCAGATAAAATTGCTTCATTTTTTCATAAAGAGGCTCCTTAAATTATGTCAGCGTCTATAACGGTTCGTATTGTACGGCTGCCTCACGGCCACGATTTAGACCTCCCCGCTTATGGGACAGCCGGGGCAGCGGGGGTGGATATGCAAGCCGCTGTGGAGGCCCCCCTCACCATTAAAGCTGGGGAACGTGCTTTAATTCCCACCGGCTTGTCTATCGCCTTACCAGCAGGGTACGAATTACAAATCCGCCCACGCTCTGGCCTTGCGCTAAAATACGGGATTATGGTTCCCAATAGTCCCGGCACGATTGATGAAGATTATCGCGGGGAGATACGCATTATTCTCATCAATGCTGGGGCTGAGGATTTTGTGATACATCGTGGGATGAGGATTGCGCAGGCCGTCCTTGCGCCTGTTGTTAAAATAGCGTGGCAGGAATGTGAAAGCCTTGATACAACAGAGCGTGGCCATAACGGCTTTGGCAGTACGGGCCATTAATGGGAGTTTTTCTGCCCATGAGGAAGCATCTCCTCTCCTTTGCTCTTATCTCGCGCATTGAGGGCAGCTGTCTGCGTTGGTTGGTCGCACATGGCGGCAGTGGCTTATCCTGTTGTGCGTTAATGCTTGGGGCCTTATATGGGCTTTCCCTCGGCTTTGGCCTGAAGGCATTTGCCTTTCTTCCCCCATTATGGAACGCTGCCTTTTGGACGCTAGGCGAAGTCGCCGCTGCTTTGTTAGGCGCAGCTATCGGCCAGTTCGCCCTATTATCCCTTGCAGCTTATTCAGCTTTTATCAGGCGGGGCCTCTCTGCAGTAACAGTAATTTTGGCAGGGATTCCCTCCCTTTGTTTGCTTGGCTTATTCTCTGCCGTGCTTCCCTCCTTTTGGAGCATCGCATGTATGGCGGCTTTTAGCCTCATTGCACGCAGCTTATATGCAACTTTAAAGACAGGGCACGACATCCCAACAGAGTTTTTAAAGACAGCACGCGCATTACGGCTGGGTTATGGGCAGATGTTCTGGCGATTACATGTACCTTTTGCCTTCCCGGAGCTTGTGCAGTCTGTCTTGTTAAATCTCCCAGATTTCTGGCTTTGCCTCTTTGGGGGGGAATATCTGCTCGCCTTCTGCCATCCAGAATGGCATCCGGGTTTAGGAGGCTATGCCTATACGGCTTTAGTGCAACATCATATAGCGGCAATATGGCTTGTAATTATTATGAGCCTTGGTTTGATGGCCCTTGTTCAGCATGGCTTAATAGCCCCCTTGCTCGGGCATGGTAAACGCTATGCTGTGTGCAGCCTAGACAACTTCAAAAAAGTACCCCCTGAATCACGCTTGATGATGAAATGGCGTGATTATAGCGTTGTCTCACAAATGGTTATCCTCATTCTATCCGCTGGTTTTTTAACCTATCTGATGTGGCCATGGCCGGTTGATAGTCTCCGTTTTTTAGGGCCTCTGAGTTACGTTTTAGCGGCTGTCTGCATTATTGGGCTTTTCTGGGGCTATATAGGAGGCCTAATTTTAGGCTTACCTAAACCCTTCCAAAAGCTAATAAGTTATGTTGGCTTTGTTGTGAGCCTCTTTCCTATATATGTGATGTTCCCTTATTTAGAGAACATCATTCCTGCTATATCTTTACCAGCACTAGCATCATTAGGTATTGTAGGATGGAATGTCGCCTATAAATCGAAGAGGGAGAATATAAAACGACTATTCCTTATGGGCGAGCAATTACATTTACCCAGTTTTCCTCTATGGCAGAAGGTTAGATTGCCCTTACTATATCCCATCCTTTTTGAGTCCATTGCACTCGCCCTCCCTTTCTTTTGGGATAATGTGTATCTAGTGAGCTTTCTGGGCCATGATGGAGCACTATCGTCTCCAACATCTACACTTTATGCGATGGTGCATGGTCAATCTTATGGTCAAGAGATGCTCTTCCTCGCCTTAATGACCGCACTTGCCCTATCTGTACGCTGGGGAGTGTGTATGCCATTACAAGAGCGCGTAACGCGCCGTTATGGGATTTAACTCATGAATACACTTCTACGCCTGGTTGATTGCACACAAGTTGCTCAAAAGGCCCGTAACCAAGACCTTCCTATTGTTGAGCAGATTAATATGGAGGTGCAAGAGGGTGAGATTCTAGGCCTTGTGGGGCGTTCTGGCTCTGGTAAATCAAGCTTATTAAAAATCATGGCCGGGCTTGAGCAGCCTAAAACGGGCACTGTTTTTTGGAAGGATGATAAAGCCACTCCCCTAGCTTTGGAGGGGGTATCCATCATTTTGCAAGATGATGTTCTTTTCCCGTGGTTGACCGTACGGGAGAATATTCTCCTTGCCCTAGAAGCTAAACGCCAACCCAAGGCAGAGCGGGAAAAAATAGCCAGTGCGATTATCGAGGTGTTGGATATGGATGGCTATGAGGGGGCTTATCCGAGAGAATTATCCGATGCGTTAGCAGAGCGTACCTCTCTGACACGTGCCCTAGCTCGCCAACCTGAGATTTTGTTACTAGATGAGCCTTTTTTAAATATTGACCATCTGAGTGCCGAAAATCTACGAACCGATTTGATTGAATTATGGCAGGAACATCGCCTAGGCCCGCTTAAAGCTATGGTTCTCGCAACCCATGCGATTGAAGAAGCCGTTTTAATGTGTGACCGGATATTGCTCTTTTCATCGGGGCCGGGGCGCATCACGCATGAAATCCGTGTCCCCTTCCCGCACCCACGTAACCGGCATGATGAGCAGTTCCGTCATTTTGTGGACCAGATTTATACATTGATGACCTTGCGCGCCCCTAGTGTCTCGGAGGCGGAAGCCATGCCATCGGCAGAGATACAGGATGAAAGCGAGCTGTTCCTTGTCTTGCCTGATTTATCTATCGAGATGTTGGTCGGACTTATGGAAGCGTTGGAACATGCGCCTCATTCTGGCCGTGCTGACCTCCCAGAATTAGCCCAACATCTCCAAATGACCTTGGATGACCTTTTCCCATTAGGAGAAACATTGCAATTATTGGACTTCGCTGACCTTGAGGATGGCGATATTATCTTAACCCAAACCGGACGTACCTTTGTGGAGGCCGATGCTGATGCACGGCGCGATATTATGCGTGCCGCTCTGCTCCATGCTGTTCCACTGTTAAAATTGATTCGCGGCACATTGGATGAACGCAACAGCCACGCTATTGATGCAGACGTCTTTCGGCGGCGATTGGAAGAGTCTATGTCGATAAGCTTTGCTCGGCAGACATTGAACACGGCCATCTCATGGGCACGTTATGCCAATCTGTTCGATTATGATGAGGAGACGGACCGCATCTTACTAGAAAGTGAAGAATAACAGCCCGCCACCTTTTTAGGGGTTGGGGAAAGACTATCCTAGTCTGCTGGCTTTAGACGATCGCGATAAAGCTTGCGTGCCTTAGCAACCTTAGGGGCCACTACGGCGGCGCAATAAGCGGTTTCGGGGTTGCGCGCAAAGTAATCATGGTGGTCTGCTTCGGCCTCCCAAAAATGAGCCGGACCTTCAATCGCTGTTACGATGGGGTCACTCCAAATCCCTTGCGCAGCAATTTCATCACGAATTGTCCGCGCTATGGCTTGCTGGGCCTCATCTCCAAAAATAACGGACCGATATTGCGTCCCCACATCATCGCCTTGTCGATTAAGCTGTGTTGGGTCATGCGTGGTGAAGAAAACACGTAGAATATCTTCAAGGCTAATCTCGCGCGGATCAAAACGAAGCTCTACAACTTCCGTATGGCCTGTATGGCCTGTGCATACCTCTTTGTACTGTGGATGCTCCGTATGCCCGCCTGCATAACCGGGTTTAGCGGTTATAACACCACGCAATCCCTTAAAAATCGCCTCAACACACCAGAAGCAACCGCCTCCGAGGATAATTGATGATGCCTCTGCCATAACGCCTCTTTGTCTCATAAATCAGTCCCCTATCATATGGGGAGCTAAATGCATTTAGCTAGGGGAGCAAAGGGAAATGAGAGAGATGCTTTTCACATCTTTCATTTTTCTTATTTTATGTTACCTATTCTTACCACAACATGCCTTTGAGCGTTTCTTTTTAAACGAGGTTCTTCATGCCCGCCTATCGTTCTCATACTAGTACTCACGGCCGCAATATGGCGGGGGCTCGCGCTCTATGGCGTGCAACCGGCATGAAGGATGATGATTTTAATAAACCCATTATCGCCATCGCTAATTCCTTTACCCAATTTGTTCCCGGTCATGTTCACCTCAAAAATATGGGGGCATTAGTCGCATCCGCTGTGGAAGAAGCCGGCGGTGTTGCTAAGGAGTTTAATACAATCGCCGTGGATGATGGCATCGCGATGGGTCATGGCGGGATGCTCTATTCCCTCCCCTCGCGGGAATTGATTGCTGATTCTGTGGAATATATGGTCAATGCCCATTGTGCCGATGCGTTAGTCTGCATCAGTAATTGTGATAAGATTACGCCGGGCATGTTAATGGCCTCGCTTCGGCTGAATATCCCGACCGTTTTTGTCTCTGGTGGCCCTATGGAGGCTGGCAAAGCGGATATGAACGGCATTGAGCGCGCAGTGGACCTTGTAACCTCCATGGTAGCCGCAGCAGATGAGCGCATTAGTGATGATGTTTCCGCCCAAGTAGAGCGGTCAGCCTGCCCAACATGTGGGTCTTGCTCTGGGATGTTCACCGCTAATTCTATGAACTGCTTGACAGAGGCTTTAGGGCTGTCTCTACCGGGCAATGGGTCCCTTCTGGCAACGCATAGTGAGCGGAAAAACCTCTTTCTTGAGGCTGGCCGTTTGAGCGTTGAGCTTGCCCGCCGTTGGTATGAGCAAGAAGATGAGCGCGCGCTCCCCCGTGGGATTGCGACAAAAGCAGCCTTTACCAATGCTATGACGTTAGATATCGCCATGGGAGGCTCCACCAACACCGTGCTGCATCTCCTCGCCGCCGCACACGAGGCAGGCGTTGATTTTAAGATGAGCGATATTGATGCTCTCTCCCGCAAAGTGCCACATCTCTGCAAAGTTTCGCCTTCTGTACCGAATGTTCATATGGAAGATGTCCACCGCGCTGGGGGGATTCCAGCCATCCTTGGGGAGTTAGACCGTGCTGGTTTGATTGATACGAGTGCGGCTACTGTTCATACGCCCAGCTTAAAAGAAGCCCTTGCAGAATGGGATATTGCCCATGGTAAGGAGAAAGCAACAGCCTTCTTTAAAGCCGCACCGGGTGGTGTGAGAACTGTTGAGGCCTTTTCCCAAAAAAGCCAATATAAAACATTGGATACAGACCGTCAGGCTGGTGTATTGCGGGATAAGGATCATGCTTTCTCCCAAGATGGTGGGTTAGCTGTCCTTTATGGTAATTTAGCAACGGATGGAGCCATCGTAAAAACAGCGGGCGTTGCTGAGAATATCCTGACATTCAAAGGGCGCGCTCGAGTGTTTGATAGCCAAGATGCCGCCGTCACAGCCATTTTGGGTAAGCAGATTATCCCCGGCGATGTTGTTGTCATCCGTTATGAAGGCCCCAAAGGTGGACCGGGCATGCAGGAAATGCTTTATCCAACCAGCTATTTGAAATCTATGGGGTTGGGAGAAGCCTGTGCCCTCATTACTGATGGCCGCTTCTCTGGGGGGAGCTCTGGCCTCTCTGTTGGACATATGTCACCAGAAGCCGCAGAGGGTGGCTTAATCGGCCTTGTTGAGGAAGGCGATGCCATCGTCATTGATATTCCCAAACGCGTCTTACATTTGGACGTTCCCGCAACGGAGATTGAAGCGCGGCGTGCAGCTATGGACGCCAAAGGGGCCGCAGGCTGGCAACCACAGCGTGAGCGTATTGTGTCCACTGCTCTAAAAGCTTATGCCGCCATGACGACCAGCGCAGCACATGGGGCTGTGCGCGACCTATCTCAGATTATTATCAAAAAACGCTCCGTCTAAGCGTTAAGATTCCCCATAAAAAAGCCTGCCTCCAAAAGGGCAGGCTTTTTGATTCAGCATGATGCAACGCCTAGCTAATCCGGCTTAAAGCGGTTTTTTGTTTCTTCAACTCATGCAGGAAGGTTTCCAACCGCTCCCGGTTCTCTTGCACAACTTCCGCTTTAGCACGCGCGACAAAGTTCTCGTTAGAGAGCTTCTTTTCAACCTTCCCAATCTCGCTTTCAAGACGGGCAATTTCCTTATTCAAGCGCGTCTTTTCAGCTTCGAGGTCGATCACACCTTCAAGCGGCATGAAAATGGTTGCCTCATCTAAGATGATTTGCGCGGCCATTTTCGGCGGCTCATTGGTAAGAACTGTCACTTCAGACGCACGCGCCATTTGATCAATCGCCGCTTTCCAGCTCTGGGCACGCTCAATTGTCTGAGCCGAAGCATCACGCAAGAGAAGTGGTGCCTTTTGTGAAGGCGGCACGTTCATCTCTGCCCGCACGGTTCGCACCTCACTAATGAGACGAACCACCCAATTCACTTCATCCGCGGCAGCGTGAGCCTCTTTCCTCTCTGGAATAGTCGGCCAGTGCCCCACAATGGAGGCCCCATGATACCCCAATTTCTGCCATAAGGTTGCTGTGACAAAAGGAATAACGGGGTGCATCATCTGTAAGATGACACCCAGAACATAGGCAGCGGCTGCTTTTAACTCCTCCGCCTCGGCCCCACCGCTGCGGAAAACAGGTTTGGAAAACTCGACAAACCAATCACAAAAGATGTTCCAGACGAACTGATAACAGCAGCGCGTATAATCATCAAAGCGTGATGCTTCCAGCGCGGCATCAGCTTGCACAACAGCCTTGCGCGCTTCCTCCACAATCCAACGCGCTAATGTTGATTGCACCTTAGCTGGATTAAACTCTAAGTGGGGCTTCACACCATTCATCTGCAAAAAGCGTGAGGCATTCCACAACTTGGTGATGAAAGCACGATGCTCCTCCACCTTGCCACGCCCAAGCTTAATATCACGCCCCAACCCGGCCCCGGCCGCAATAGCCAGACGTGTCGCATCAGCCCCATATTCGGCAATCAAATCCAGCGGATCAATCCCATTGCCGCGGGACTTGGACATTTTTTGCCCTTTTTCATCCCGCACCAGCCCATGAATAAGAATCTTCTGGAAGGGCACCTTCCCCATAAAGTGAAGGCCCATCATCATCATCCGCGATACCCAGAAGAAGATAATATCAAACCCTGTGACCAATGTGCTGGTTGGGTAATAGAACTCTAATGCCTCTGTCTTATCCGGCCATCCCAAGGTCGTAAACGGCCATAAGGCTGAGCTGAACCATGTATCAAGTACATCCTCATCCTGCGTTAAGGATACAGAAGGGCCCGCTTGTTGTTGGGCTTCTTCCGCGCTCTCTGCCACATAAGTTTTGCCATCGGAGCCATACCATGCGGGGATTTGGTGCCCCCACCATAATTGACGGCTAATACACCATGGTTGAAGCTCTCGCATCCACGCGAAGAAAGTGTTCTCCCACTGGCGTGGCTCAAAGCTCATAGCCCCGTTTTTAACCGCATCAACAGCAGGTTGAGCGAGTTTGGGTGCATCGCAATACCATTGCAGTGTCAGACGTGGCTCTACAACAGCCCCCCCACGCTCCGCAGTCGGGACCTGTAGAGTATGCGGCTCGATTTTCTCCAGCCATTCCATCGCCTCAAGCCGCGCGATAATCTTTTTACGCGCTTCATCGCGATGTAGCCCTTCTAGGGAATGGACAAACTCTAAATCGCTAATGCCATCATGCTGGATGAACTCTCCACGCACCTCATCCAGCCAAATGCAGGCCCCTTCATCAAGAATAGTTGGGGCAGGGAGATTATGCCGCTTACCGACCTCAAAATCATTAAAATCATGAGCAGGAGTAATCTTAACAGCCCCTGTTCCCTTTTCTGGATCGGAATGTTCATCCGCTACAATGGGGATAGAACGCCCCGTTAGAGGCAATATAACCTTCTGCCCGATGAAGGCTTGGTAACGCTCATCTTCTGGATTCACCGCTACGGCAACATCACCCAGCATAGTTTCTGGCCGGGTCGTGGCGATGGTGATATGCGCTCCGCTCTCTAACGGGTAGCGGATATACCACATAGAGCCTTTAGTCTCTTTATTATCCACCTCTAAATCGGAAATCGCAGAACGAAATACCGGGTCCCAATTCACCAAACGGCGGTCCCGATAAATAAGCCCCTCTTTATGGAGCTGAACAAAGACCTTACGCACCGCGCGTGAGAGGCCTGCATCCATCGTAAAGCGTTCACGCGTCCAATCAGCAGAGGCCCCTAACCTGCGTAATTGCTTGATAATCGTGCCGCCATATTCATTCTTCCACTCCCAGACGCGCTCAATGAAGCGCGGGCGGCCCAGCTCTTTACGGTTTATGCCCTCTTTGTCCAAAGCACGCTCAACCACCATTTGGGTAGCGATACCGGCATGGTCTGTGCCGGGTTGCCATAAAACATTCGCCCCTTTCCCCCGCTGCCAGCGAATAAGAATATCCTGCAAGGTAAAGGTCAGAGCATGGCCGAGATGGAGTGTCCCCGTCACATTCGGCGGCGGGAACATGATGGAATAGGCTGTGCCCTTATCCTCAGGGTGAGCCTCAAAAATACCAGACTCTTCCCATTGCTTATAAAGCGTATTTTCATAATCAGCCGGGGTGAAGGCCTTCTCTAACTCAGAGGCGGCTAAGGGTGTGTGGGAGGTCTGTTTAGGCATGCGCTCACATCTTAATACATGGTCTTCATTGATAAGACCTTCATATCATCGACCGTGAGGCTTGCCGATAGGCCGCCCTTAGAAAAACCCCTTTTATCGTCCCGGAATATTCGTTTTATAATCGCCAACGCCCCATAGACGGGTCTTCACAGCGTTATAATAGGCTTTTTCATCATAAAGTGGGACATCCAATTTCAGATCAATCGCCGTGAGACGACCCATGGCGCGCGCAATATCGTAAGATGATGTCACCAAAGCTGCTGCATTTTGAATTAAAAGACGCTGAGCTTGCAATAAAGATTGCTGCTGCTGAAGAACAGATAAGGTTGTCGCTGTCCCCATCAGAGCTTGCCGCTCCACCCCAGCAAGGGCAGCCAAATTAGAGGAGACAGCAACTTTATTGCTTTTTAGCGTTTCTTGCGTTGCTATATAATATTGCCAGCTAGATGATGTTTGTTGCAGAGCCAAACGCCGCTGTACATCTACCTCATGTCGTGCTGCAATAGCTGTTTGCCGTGCCTGACGTACCGCCGAATATTCACTGCCCCCCTGATAAATAGGCACTTGCAACGTCAGAGACGCAAACTTGTTATCTTGCAAAGAATCATCTGATGCTTGGTCCCTAGAGCGTTGATACCCTAAGCCTGCTGTAATCTTCGGCAAAATAGCAGCCATTTGGACGGAGATATTATCCTTCTGCTGCGCCTCGTTAAAAAGTGCGGCAATCACATTCGGATTGTTCCGCACAGCTTCATCCACAGCTTCCTTTTCTGTCCGTACAGGTAGGGCCAAAGGCTGAGGTGGCACGAGATCCGGCGGAGCCGGAACACCAATGGTCTGTAAATAACTTGCTTGTGCCGCTTGGAATGTTCCCTCAGCCTGCTGACGTTCCGCCGTGGCGGTAGCCAAAGCCCCTTGCGCCTGCGCAACATCAGTACGGCTTAGCTCCCCAAGACGAAAACGGCGATTCGTAGCGTCAAGTTGTTGCTGTAAGGACCGCTCGTTATTAATACTCACCTGAAGGAGTTGCTTATTACCAACAACCTTCACAAAAGCTTCCATCGCATTATATAAAACTTGCTGCTCAGTCGCGATGAGGCGGGCACGTTGAGCAAAAATCTGGTTCTTAGCCATATGAATGCCCGCAACCGTCTTACCACCTTGATAAATTGGCTGCGTAACAGAGACACTAGCATTATAACCGCCATTGCTATAACGCTGCTCGTTCGGGATTTTTACGTTGCGCCCCATCAACTCAGTTAACTGACTATAACGGCTACTCCCTTTATAATAGGTTAAACCCGCACTGCCAGTAATGGTCGGACGCCAACCGGCCATAGCGGCGGACATTTGCTCATCCACAGCACGCAACTGCGCCCTTGCTTCACGCAGCTGAGGATTGGTTAGATACGCCATAGAGAGGGCTTCTTTTAATGTATGAGGGATAAACTCGGAGCGACCTGCCCCCTCAATCGTCTGCGCGGACGCATAACCAGCCCCCAGCCCTAAGCTTGTAATAAGCCCTAGTCCAAGCTGAATAGACCGTCTATTTTTCAAAAATGCCAAGAGAGGGAATGTCATAGCGATAATCTGTCAGGGCCTGCAGTTACAAAAAACCATTGGCGTGAGTATAAGGCAGAACAGGGTGAAAAATAAGTAAAAAAAATCTTGAATGTTTTTTCCCTATTGACCGGAGCGACATAATCTTTAATAGAGAGAGCGCAGCTGAGGTCTGGTGGCAGAATGGCTATGCATCGGACTGCAAATCCGCGTATGTGGGTTCGATTCCCGCCCAGACCTCCACAGTGTTATCTCGCTCTCTTCCAGTGCGCCCCCTGCCCCTTGAGTAACGGCCTTTCTCAGGGTATCGGCTGTCCCGATTAGTTCCGACGCGCCCCGGTGTATCCCATGATTTTGAGAAGGTATGCTGACAGGCATAGCGTTGAGGCGGGATAGGTAACAGAAACTGGTTTGGCCCAACGGGCCTAAGTTACAGCCAATAAAGTTCGAACAATAATATCCAAAGATAACGCTAGCAGAGGCCAGACGCCTGCGAGATAAAGCTAGGGCTGAGTTTACCATGGCCGTATCATAAAGAACCACTCCTTCGCCCAGACATCGCCTTCTGGCAACCTCTTATATTAGAGAGCAAATACGCTCCTGCAAACTGGCTTCCCCCAGAAAATAAGCCAAGTAGCCTCACCAACCAAAGCCATCAGCTTATCAGCAAAGCCCCTTGGGATGGCCTGTGGCTACCCATCGCCATCCAACATGAAGTTTCAACAGAAATGCAAGAAGGCAAATGGCACACAACCATAGATTGCATCCGCACCAATCTCGGCCAAAAACCATCTCACAACGGAGCAACCTAACCCCCTGCTCTACCATCCCTCCCGCGGATCATGATTCATATTATCCACATCACAAACCCCATCACCAACACCACTACCACCACCACCATTAGGATAGCCCCCAATGGTATAATACCCCTTATTTATCGCATCTACATGATGGGTAATATCTCCCCACTCATACCCCATATTATCCAACAACCCCCCTACAATAACCGCACAACGCCAATAACGCCCCTTCTGGGAAAGAACTAAATCTGCCGCATCCTCAGCATGATCCCATCGGACGCCCGCTTTCTTCAACCTCTTAATCGTTCCCTTCCGGTCCTCCCGAAAAGCCTTCAATAACCGCTCAATCGATGGCGCATAAGGGTC
>NZ_JANIDX010000019.1:0-516 GCF_026385485.1 Bombella pollinis | reverse complement strand
GCCCATCCGCTGCAACGCATATTGCTGCTGCGCCGCAACCATCTTCAACCCCTCCTCTATAGGCGGTATCCCATCAGCACAAACACCCAAACCAGGCACAAAAACAAACGCCACAAAACTCAAAATACCCGCAACAAATCCCCGCATCACAACCCCTAATAATCACAAAGTCAAAGCCACCCTATCAACAAATAAAGAATATTGTCACCTTAACATTCCTCAACCACGTTCTCCCCGGCCGCAGCATCATGCTCTCTGTGAGCGATGATAACAACGCCCCCTCACCAACCATTACCGCTCTGGGAGTGCGCTAGACCAAATAAAGGGGGTCGTAAACGCAACACATATCAAATATAATATCCGGCCTTACACCCCCATTACGCAAGACGAGACTAACAACCTCCCCAACAGCTACAAGCAACAAATCTCCCAAACAACAGCCCATCTAGGGATAGTTGAAATCTGGGGCGGCTCCTACACTGGCACCCCTCCAAATGGGCAAGAAAAATCAATACC
>NZ_JANIDX010000018.1:0-520 GCF_026385485.1 Bombella pollinis | reverse complement strand
GCGGAAGGTAAATGGCACACAACCATAGATTGCATCCGCACCAACCTCGGCCAAAAACCACCCCACAACGGAGCAACCTAACCCCTTGCTCTACCATCCTTCCCGCGGGTCATGATTCATATTATCCACATCGCAAATCCTATCCCCCATGCCACTACCTATATTATAAGAATCATCATTTATCGCATCTACATGATGGGTAATATCTCCCCACTCATACCCCATATTATCCAACAACCCCCCTACAATAACCGCACAACGCCAATAACGCCCCTTCTGGGAAAGAACTAAATCTGCCGCCTCGCGCGCCCATCCCCTCAAAACGCCAACCTTCACAAGCTTCTTAATCGTTCCCTTCCGGTCCTCCCGAAAGGCCTTCAATAACCGCTCAATCGATGGCGCATAAGGGTCTTCCACATTCGGGTCTTGGTACATCCGCCCAATATCGCAAATGCCCTCCGCCGTCTCATAAGGTCGAAGATTCACTTGTCGAGCTTCATCATAACTAATTGGCATACCG
>NZ_JANIDX010000017.1:0-702 GCF_026385485.1 Bombella pollinis | reverse complement strand
CGCGATATAGCTCTCTAACAATCTCGGTATTAGAGTTAGAGAGCATGGCTTTTACCCCTTTGTGTGAAAGCTCTTTAAAGAGTGCGGCAAGGTCTTCTTGGTCTTGCAGAGTAAACCCCTGCTTTGTGTAGCTAGAAAAGTTAGCTGTTGGTGTCAGCGGCACATAGGGGGGGTCGAGATACACAAAATCCCCTTTTTGAGCGGTGAAATGCACTTTTTTATAATCATGGCAGTTAATTTCTATGGTGTTTTTATTTAGATAGCCATGGATAGCGGTTAAGTTTGTCGCATCTAGGATGTTTGGATTTTTATATTTGCCGAATGGGGTATTGAATTGGCCCTTTTTATTCTCTCGATACAGGCCGTTAAAGCATGTTTTATTCAAGAATATAAACCGGCTGGCTTGCTCTACCTTGGAGAGCGTAGTCGGGTCTTGGGCGCGTATGGCGTAAAAATAATCAGGGGTGTTCTGATGTCTGCTGAGAGCCTGCAATAGGCAGGGCAACTCATCTCTGATGATCGTATAAGCGTTGATGAGGTGAGAGTTAATGTCCGAGATGACCGCCTTTTGGGGTAGTTGGCTAAAAAAGAGTGCGCCACCGCCTAAGAAAGGTTCATAATATGTATCAAATCTTTCAGGCAGTTCCTCTTGCAGGATAGCAACTAATTGACGTTTACCGCCAGCCCATTTCACAAATGGTT
>NZ_JANIDX010000016.1:0-736 GCF_026385485.1 Bombella pollinis | reverse complement strand
AGATTATAAGAAAGCATTTGAATGGTTGCAAAAAGCAGCGAAGCAAGGGTTGGCTGAAGCTCAGTATAATTTGGGGATTTTTTATAATCACGGCCGAGGCGTGCCACAGAATTATGAGAAAGCTGCTGAGTGGTACCAGAAAGCAGCGGAGCAAGGGTTTGCTCTTGCTCAGTTTAATCTAGGAGTTGTCTACGATATTGGTCGAGGGGTTCCGCAGGATTATAAGAAAGCCATTGAATGGTACCAGAAAGCAGCGGAGCAAGGAGATGTTAAGGCTCAGTATAATATGGGAATTTCTTACAAAAACGGCGAAGGAGTTCCGCAGAATTATAAGAAAGCTGTTGAGTGGCTCCAAAAGGCAGCGGAACAAGGGTTGGCTGACGCTCAGTATAATTTAGGGATCCTTTATTATGATGGCCGAGGAGTTCCGCAGGATTATAAGAAAGCTGTTGAGTGTTTCCAAAAGGCAGCGGAACAAGGGTTGGCTGAAGCTCAGTATAATTTGGGAATTTCTTACAAAAACGGCGAAGGAGTTCCGCAGAATTATAAGAAAGCTGTTGAGTGGCTCCAAAAGGCAGCTGACCAAGGGTTTGCTCTTGCTCAATCTAATTTAGGATTTTCCTATGCTATCGGCCAAGGCGTGTCACGGAATTACGAGAAAGCTGCTGAGTGTTTCCAAAAGGCAGCGGAACAAGGGTTGGCTGACGGTCAGTATAATTTAGGAATTTCTTACAAA
>NZ_JANIDX010000015.1:0-769 GCF_026385485.1 Bombella pollinis | reverse complement strand
GCGAATACGCTCCTGCCTATCCTTATCCGGCGGCCCATCATCAGGAAACTCAGGATGCAACGCGTCATACCCGCTCAACAGCAAACTCACATGCTGCGCGCACATAGACTCAGGCTTATACTTCGCCCCCCACAAAGCCTGCCGCGCTAACGCCGCACTCAAGCCCATCCGTTGCAACGCATATTGCTGCTGCGCCGCAACCATCTTCAACCCCTCCTCTATAGGCGGTATCCCATCAGCACAAACACCCAAACCAGACACAAAAACAAACGCCACAAAACTCAAAATACCCGCAACAAATCCCCGCATCACAACCCCCAACCGTAACATGTCTTCACCCCCCTACAACGAAATTATGCTACAACATCAAAAAGGCATGAAGAAACGGGCCCACACTCGACATGACCGATGCGCTAATTCCACACCTTACGGGGCAGCACATATATAATGTATTTAAGGCTGACTTTTTGAGAATTCTTTTAGTATAGATTTTGCTTGAGCAAACCCTTGCTCCGCTGCTTTTTGGAACCATTCAATAGCTTTCGTATAATCCCTTGGAACTCCTCGGCCAATAGCATAGAAAAGTCCTAACCTATACTGAGCTGAGGCAGACCCTTGGTCAGCAGCTTTTTGATACCACTCCGCTGCTTTCTTATAATCCTGCGGAACTCCTTCGCCGTTATCATAAAAAAATCCTAACTTATACTGAGCGTCAGCCACCCCTTGCTCTGCTGCTTTCTGGTACCATTCAATGGCTTTCTTATAATCC
>NZ_JANIDX010000014.1:0-861 GCF_026385485.1 Bombella pollinis | reverse complement strand
TTTTTGGATAAAACGCCTGCGAAGCCTGCTTATAACCCGGAGGATGATCCCGTGCAGATATTATTAAAGTGGTTTAAGCAGGACCGTCAAGGCGTGATTGATGAAATGTTACGCATGGGGGTTGAACGAGAGGTTGCGGAGGGTGCGGCTATAGTCGTGACCTCTCAGAAAGGGGGATATAAGAGATGTGTTGATAATATTTATAGCTTATGGGCGCATCGTACACCGGGTATAGATGTGGATTCTCAGTTGGTGCGGGAGGTCAATGCGCGTAATCCGGGAACAGCGGAGAATGATTGTGATGTTGGGGTAATGTATGAGGACCCGAATGCGGAAGACCCTTATGCGCCATCGATTGAGCGGTTATTGAAGGCTTTTCGGGAGGACCGGAAGGGGACGATTAAGAGGTTGAAGAAAGCGGGCGTCCGATGGGACCATGCTGAGGATGCGGCAGATTTAGTTCTTTCCCAGAAGGGGCGTTATTGGCGTTGTGCGGTTATTGTAGGGGGGTTGTTGGATAATATGGGGTATGAGTGGGGGGATATTACCCACCATGTAGATGCGATAAATAAGGGGTTTTATTACGTAGGGAGTACGGTTGGCGATGGGGTTTGTGATGTGGATAATATGAATCATGATCCGCGGGAGGGATGGTAGAGCAGGGGGTTAGGTTGCTCCGTTGTGAGGTGGTTTTTGGCCGAGATTGGTGCGGATGCACTCTATGGTTGTGTGCCATTTGCCTTCCGCTATTTCTGTTGAGACTTCATGTTGGATGGCGATGGGTAACCATAGGCCATCCCAAGGGGCTTTGCTGATAAGCTGGTGACTTTGGTTGGTGAGGCTGTCCGGTTGGCTTTGTGG
>NZ_JANIDX010000013.1:0-946 GCF_026385485.1 Bombella pollinis | reverse complement strand
TCACAAAGCCAACCGGACAGCCTCACCAACCAAAGCCATCAGCTTATCAGCAAAGCCCCTTGGGATGGCCTATGGTTACCCATCGCCATCCAACATGAAGTCTCAACAGAAATGCAAGAAGGTAAATGGCACACAACCATCGACTGCATCCGCACCAACCTCGGCCAAAAACCGTCCCTTCGATAGGAAATACCCTAATGCTTCATAAGCTTAAACACGCCTCCCTCACCATAACCCCTCTTGGGGATTTTGATTCATATTATCCACATCACAAACCCCATCACCAACACCACTACCACCACCACCACTAGGATAGCCCCCAATGGTATAATACCCCTTATTTATCGCATCTACATGATGGGTAATATCTCCCCATTCATACCCCATATTATCCAACAACCCCCCTACAATAACCGCGCAACGCCAATAACGCCCCTTCTGGGAAAGAACTAAATCTGCCGCATCCTCAGCATGATCCCATCGGACGCCCACTTTCTTCAACCTCTTAATCGTTCCCTTCCGGTCCTCCCGAAAAGCCTTCAATAACCGCTCAATCGATGGCGCATAAGGGTCTTCCGCATTCGGGTCTTGATACACCCGCCCAATATCGCAAACATTCTCCGCTGTTGCAGGAGGACGTTGATTCACAATCTTTATATCTTCAGAGGCAATATCAACACCAGGGGGACGAGACCGCCATAAAAAGTTAAGCTTATCAAGGCACTCTTTATACCGTCCCTTTTGAGTAGTCACGAGAATGGCCGCACCCTCCGCAATATTCCTTTCCACACCTACCTTAACCATCTCTTCAACTATACTAGCTTTATTTTCTTTCAACCTTCTTACTATAAGGAGGTCAGGGTCATTCTCCGGGTTATAAGCAGGCTTCGCAGGCGTCTTATCCAAAAAGGCCTTGCTACAAATATGCACTTGCTCAATATCGTAA
>NZ_JANIDX010000012.1:0-1386 GCF_026385485.1 Bombella pollinis | reverse complement strand
GGGAGCGTATTCGCTTAGCGAATTCTGGGTCATGGCGGTTTGTTTACGATATTGAACAGGTGCATATTTGCAGCAAGGCCTTTTTGGATAAGACGCCTGCGAAGCCCGCTTATAACCCGGGGAATGATCCTGTTCAGATTATGGCGCGGCGTTTTCAACAAGACCGGCAGGGGACGATTGATGAGATGGTGCAGGCTGGTGTGGAGAAGAATGTTGCGGAGAGTGCGGCTGTGCTTGTCACTTCTCAGCGAGGGATGTATGCGGGGTGCGCGGTTGTCGCAGTTGATATGTATCGTCGGATACCCGGTATGCCAATAAGCCGAGAGGATGCTAGGGCAATGAATATGCGGAATCCTGATACGGCGGAAACGGCTTGTGATATTAACTGGATGTATAGGGACCCGAATGCGGTTGACCCTTATGCGCCATCGATTGAGCGGTTGCAGAAGGCTTTTCGGGAGGACCGGAAAGGGACGATTAAGAAGCTTGTGAAGGTTGGCGTTAGGCGTGTATGGGCAGAGAATGCAGCGGATTTGGTGTTGGCGCAGAAGGGACGTTATCGCCGTTGTGCGGTTATTGTAGGAGGGTTGTTGGATAATATGGGGTATGAATGGGGAGATATTACCCATCATGTAGATGCGATAAATGAAGGTTATTATAGTATAGGGAGTATCGTTGGTGATGGGGTTTGTGATGTGGATAATGTGAATCATGACCCGCGGGAGGGGCTATGGTAAGTCGGTCAGTTCTATCTATCGGTGGGTTAGATTGCTCTAATTCTAGGATGGTTTTTGGCCGAGATTGGTGCGGATGCAATCTATGGTTGTGTGCCATTTGCCTTCTTGCATTTCTGTTGAGACTTCATGTTGGATGGCGATGGGTAGCCATAGGCCATCCCAAGGGGCTTTGCTGATAAGCTGGTGACTTTGGTTGGTGAGGCTGTCTGGTTGGTCCTGGGGAGGAAGCCAGTTTTTGGGAGCATATTCACTATTTAGGATGATGGGTTGCCAGAAGGCGATGTCTGGGCGGAGGAGTGTTGTGATGGTTGTTCCGGCCTCGTTATATTTTGGATAGCCAACCATACCATTTTGGGCAGAGATGATGGGTATTGATTTTTCTTGCCCATTTGGAGGGGTGCCAGTGTAGGAGCCGCCCCAAATTTCAACCACCCCTAGATGGGCTGTTGTTTGGGAGATTTGCTGCTTGTAGCTGTTGGGGAGGTTGTTGGTCTCGTCTTGCGTAATGGGGGTGTAGGGCTGGAAATTATAGTTGATATGTGTTGCGTTTACGACTCCCTTTATTTGGTCTCGTACAGTCCCAGAGCGGTAATGGTTGGTGAGGGTTTGGTGATGATCCCAACCGCCATAATTGAGAAGTTGGAGTTTG
>NZ_JANIDX010000011.1:0-3132 GCF_026385485.1 Bombella pollinis | reverse complement strand
GTTTTGACATCAAAACAGTATCCGCCAAAAGAGCCATTAACTGCAAAGGGGGACGCAGAGGGAAAGAGCCAAACGAAATTATTGTGAGGAATTATTGATATTTGCGCACATTAACACTCTGTCCTATCTCGCCATAAAAATCCATCTAACGCTGGGCTACGCTGCAGACATGGCAGGGATTAACGCACAGACCGGGAAATCCATGGATGATCTGGACCATGTTCGCCAGTCCATCCGGGACATTCTGACGACGCCACTAGGCTCGCGGGTGTTGCGGCGTGATTATGGGTCGCGGTTGTTCGAGTTGATAGATAGCGGCCTTAACAATGGCGGCATAGCATCTATTTACCAGGCTGTCGTTACAGCTCTAGCTATTTGGGAGCCGCGCTTTTCTGTCCAAAATGTGCAGGTTGTGCCCAGCGTTGGAGGAATCTCACTGTCCTTGACGGGAGTTTATAAGCCAAATGGACAAACCCTAAAGCTAAGCGGCATTGACGTGTCAGGGGGACGGCAGACATGAGCCGCCTGTATGATGCCATTGACCTATCCAGCTTACCTGCCCCGCAGGCTATCACCACGGTGGTGCCGGATCAGGAAAAGAGCGACCTTCTGGCACTGTTTTATCGCCTGTACCCTGAATATTCCACATTCCTTGAAAGCGACCCTGCGTATAAGTTGATTGAGTGTTTTGCTTATAGGTTAGCATTGGAAAAGCAGAGGCGTAATGAAGCGATACGGGGTGTAATGCTGGCATACGCCGCAGGGTCTGACCTAGACCAGCTAGGCGCGAACGTGAATGTGGCCCGGCTGGTTATCACGCCAGCTGACAACACGGTGACGCCTCCCGTGGCTGCTGTCATGGAGAGCGACGATGATTACCGCGCACGGATCCAGCTTGTGCCGGAAAGCTATTCCACAGCGGGGTCAGTCGGCAGCTATGCCTATTGGGCCTTGAAAGCAGATGCTGATGTGGGTGATGTGCAGGTGACGTCCCCCACGCCGGGCGTCGTGGTGTTGTACGTTCTATCACGCTCTAATAACGGGCAGGCCAGTGATGCGCTGGTGACCAAAGTTTTGGCGGCGGTGAATGATGAAGAAATAAGGCCCCTCACTGATCGGGTGAGTGTGAAGGCGGCGACGCTGGTACCTTACTCGGTGACGGCCACATTGGAGCTGTTCAATGGGCCGGATCAGAATGTGGTCAAGCAGGCCGCCATAACGGCCCTGCAAGCCTACTGTGACCGTACCCACAAGATCGGTGGCATGGTGGCAACCAGCGGGATCTACGCCGCGCTCCAGCAATCAGGGGTACGGGATGTGACTCTGGACAGCTGGATGGGCAATCTGGTCATGGCGGACGGGCAGGCCCCCTATTGTACGAGCATCACCATCAGCACAACGCAGGTGGGAGATGAGTGAACGGACCCTCCTGCCCTGCAATGCCTCTGCCCTTGAGCGCGCGCTGGATATTACCCCAGCGGTCGCGCTAGACAGCATTCCCCATTACGTGCGGGAAACGGCAAATGCGGACACGATCCCCGCCATCCTTTTGCCATGGCTAGCATGGGCTCAGCGTGTAGAGGTGTGGGACAGCACCTGGAGTGATGAGCAGAAGCGAGCGGTCATCAAGTCCAGTTTTGCTGTGCATCGCAAGAAGGGGACTATCGGGGCGGTAAAAAGCGCACTCGCTGCGCTGGGCGTATCCCTAACGGTTGTGGAGTGGTTCAATGATACCCCTCAGAGGGAGCCATACACATTCAGGCTGGTGGCTGATCCGGGCGATAATGCCCTAAGGCCGGCTTTCTGGAACTCCCTTCTGGCGATTGTGGAACGGACAAAGAACGCGCGCTCGCATATGGGTGTCACGGATATTCAGAAGCGGAGCTCCTGTGAGGTTTTTTCAAGCGCGGTGGTGCTGTTCTCCGTAGGGATAAACATCCCGGAAGCACCAGAGGTTGATGAAGCAACATACCATGCGGGCGGCATGGCGTATGGCATTGGGGTGAGGATTTGATGAGTCAGTATCAGACAATTAAGACGCAGGCCGGGCTAGGACTGGAAGCAGGGGCCGAGACTGGAGGACCGGCGATCAAGCTGGTCTCTATGTCCGTGGGCGATGGTGGCGGGAAGGCCGTTCAGCCGTCCGCCGGGCAGACGGGCCTTGTGCATGAAGTAGACCGGGTGAATCTGAACAGCCTGTCCCAGAATTCCACTGATGCCACGCAGTGGGTGGCGGAAGCTGTCTTCCCGGCGGATCATGGTGGTTATACCGTGCGGGAAGTCGGATTGTGGACAGATGGAGGTGTGCTGTTCGCTGTGGCTAATTTCCCAGACACATACAAGCCCGCACCGAGTGAAGGCACTGCTGGGCAGCTCTTAATCAGCTTAAATTTCAGGGCGCAGAACAGTGACAACATCACCCTGGTGGTAGATGGTAACCTGCAGCTGGCTACGCGGGAGTGGACACAAGGACTGTTAGAACAAGAGCGTGCGCGCGCTTCTTCAGCCGAGGCTAAACTGCAACCAGCAGGCGACTACGCCACAAACGCCTCCCTTCAACAGGAGGTGCAGCGAGCACAGGCAGCAGAGGGTAAACTGCAGCCCGCAGGCGACTACGCCACAAACTCTTCCCTTCAGCAGGAAATTCAGCGGGCACAGGCGGCAGAGGCCGGGTTGCTACCCCTCACTGGCGGCACCATCACCGGGCCGATTAACCGCGCCGGAGGTGGCGTGTTGCCAGAGGTGATTGGGCCTAACCTAACAGGACGAGCAGTGATTCAGGCGTTCACAGCCACGGGTCAAACGTCATGGGGTGACGGTCACGAGGCATGGGTTTCGTTCCCCGCCTCGTTTACGCCGGGCACTGTCCCTGTAATTTCAATCGCAATTACCCGCGAAACGGGTGGGGATTACGTCTCCCGTTTCGCTCCGATAGGCGTTTATCTCAACACCTCTACCCCGCATATCAATAATACCGGATTTTCTTTTCAACCCGCCTACATCAAAGGCGGGGAGGTTAATACCTCTGGCGGGCAGTGGACAGTGCAGGTTATCGCAATAGGAGTAATGCAATGAGCAATTATCAGAATCTTTATCCGGCGCGTTATTACGCCAGCTACGACCACTCAGCCA
>NZ_JANIDX010000010.1:2500-5401 GCF_026385485.1 Bombella pollinis | reverse complement strand
GGGATAAGCTTATCACAGAGGCAAGGGTATGTTTTAGTGGTGTGTGGGTTTAGGGATTTATCTGGGATTTGTGTATGGTATTTATTGGATGCGGGGGTAGGATTTGAACCTACGACCTTCAGGTTATGAGCCTGACGAGCTACCGGGCTGCTCCACCCCGCGGTAGTGGGTGGTTTAAGTATGGAGTGGGTGAGCGAGGGGACCTGGCGGCGACCGACTTTTCCGCTTCTTAAGAAGCAGTATCATAGGCGCTGGAGGCTTTAACGGCCGAGTTCGGGATGGGATCGGGTATGGATCCTCCGCCATAGCCACCAGGTCTTCCCGCTCACCCTTTAGGTGATTGGGGTGTGGTTGGTATTTTTTGGTGAGTGTGACTGATTACTGTGCATGTGTTTTAGGTGTGTGAGAGATATGGGCGATTAGGATCAGTTAGCTACACATGTTACCATGCTTATACACCTGACCTATTGACGTCCTGGTCTTGGACGGCCCTGTGAGACCTAGTTTTGAGGCTGGTTTCCCGCTTAGATGCTTTCAGCGGTTATCCATTCCGAACTTAGCTACCCGGCTGTGCCGCTGGCGCGACAACCGGTGCACCAGAGGTTCGTTCATCCCGGTCCTCTCGTACTAGGGACAAATCCTCTCAAGTCTCTTACACCCACGGCAGATAGGGACCGAACTGTCTCACGACGTTCTAAACCCAGCTCACGTACCACTTTAATCGGCGAACAGCCGAACCCTTGGGACCTGCTCCAGCCCCAGGATGTGATGAGCCGACATCGAGGTGCCAAACCTCCCCGTCGATGTGGACTCTTGGGGGAGATCAGCCTGTTATCCCTAGAGTACCTTTTATCCGTTGAGCGATGGCCCATCCACGCGGGACCACCGGATCACTATGGCCGACTTTCGTCTCTGCTTGAGCTGTCACTCTCGCAGTCAGGCGGGCTTATGCCATTGCACTCGACAGCCGGTTTCCGACCGGCCTGAGCCCACCATCGCGCGCCTCCGTTATTCTTTGGGAGGCGACCGCCCCAGTCAAACTGCCCACCATACAGGGTCCCGGACCAGGCTAACTGGTCTCGGTTAGATATCAGAAAAGTTCAGGGTGGTATTTCAAGGATGGCTCCACCGGAGCTGGCGCCCTGGTTTCAAAGCCTCCCACCTATCCTACACAAAACTTTCCTGATACCACTGTAAAGCTGCAGTAAAGGTTCATAGGGTCTTTCCGTCTGACCGCGGGTACCCCGCATCTTCACGGGGAATTCAATTTCGCTGAGCCGATGCTGGAGACAGCGGGGAAGTCGTTACGCCATTCGTGCAGGTCGGAACTTACCCGACAAGGAATTTCGCTACCTTAGGACCGTTATAGTTACGGCCGCCGTTTACCGGGGCTTCGATTTGACGCTTGCACATCTCCTCTTAACCTTCCGGCACCGGGCAGGCGTCAGACCCTATACGTCATCTTTCGATTTCGCAGAGTCCTGTGTTTTTACTAAACAGTCGCTACCCCCTGGTCTGTGCCACCCGCTAATGGTTACCCACTAACGGGTCTCGTTTCTTCCGAAGTTACACGAGCAATTTGCCTAGTTCCTTCAGCATCGTTCTCTCAAGCGCCTTGGTATACTCTACCAGTCCACCTGTGTCGGTTTCGGGTACGGTCTATATGCTAGAGCTATTTCCTGGAACGGTCCAAAAGCCAGCTCAATCCGTTAAGAGCTGACAACATATCTCGTTCGTCACTTCTAGCAGGCTTAGGACTATTAACCTAATTCCCATCGACTACGGCTTTCGCCCTCGCCTTAGGGGCCGGCTCACCCTGCGTGGATTAACCTTGCGCAGGAACCCTTGGACTTTCGGCGACAGTGTTTCTCGCACTGTTTGTCGCTACTCATGTCAGCATTCGCACTTCTGATACCTCCAGAGAGGGTCACCCCGTCTCCTTCGCAGGCTTACAGAACGCTCCGCTACCGCGCATAGTAATCTATGCACCCACAGCTTCGGCACGTGGCTTGAGCCCCGTTACATTTTCGGCGCAGGGTTTCTATTAGACCAGTGAGCTATTACGCTTTCTTTAAAGGATGGCTGCTTCTAAGCCAACCTCCTGGTTGTTTTGGAATCCCCACATCCTTTCCCACTTAGCCACGATTTAGGGGCCTTAGCTGGTGGTCTGGGCTGTTTCCCTCTCGACAATGGACCTTAGCACCCACTGTCTGTCTGCCGCACTTATACTCCTCGGTATTCGGAGTTTGGTTAGGTGTGGTAAGGCTTTGGGCCCCCCTAGCCCATCCAGTGCTCTACCCCCGAGGGTAATATGCGACGATCTACCTCAATAGATTTCGCGGAGAACCAGCTATCTCCGAGTTTGATTGGCCTTTCACCCCTAGCCACAGCTCATCCCCGACTTTTTCAACAGGCGTGGGTTCGGCCCTCCAGTGCGTGTTACCGCACCTTCAGCCTGGCCATGGCTAGATCACTCGGTTTCGGGTCTTCTACCAGTAACTTAATCGCCCTATTCAGACTCGCTTTCGCTACGCCTACACCTATCGGCTTAAGCTCGCTACGGACAGAAACTCGCTGACCCATTATACAAAAGGTACGCCGTCACCCCATAAGAGGCTCCGACTGCTTGTAGGCACCTGGTTTCAGGTCTCTTTCACTCCCCTTATCGGGGTGCTTTTCACCTTTCCCTCACGGTACTGGTTCACTATCGGTCACCAGAGAGTATTTAGGCTTGGAAGGTGGTCCTCCCATGTTCAGACAGGGTTTCTCGTGCCCCGCCCTACTCAAGGCCTTTATAAGACATTACGCATAAGGGACTATCACCCACTATGGTCAGACTTTCCAGACTGTTCTGCTTGTTCTTACAAAGACACTGGCCTGTTCCGCGTTCGCTCGCCACTA